>JBGTCG010000176.1:0-5215 GCA_041748915.1 Methylococcales bacterium | reverse complement strand
CGTACCCGAAAGGCATCAAGGTCTCCAACGATGAGTTCGCATCCATTCGCTTGGCTCGTGATGATTTTCATGGCGAATGGAATTACACCATTACGCCACACACTACATAAAAGTATATGTTATAATTTTATGGTTACTAAGTACCCGAATGATTGAAGTCGCCCGCCGAGAAGCTGGGTTGCAACCGGCCAAAAGTCCTTATTTGAATGACCCGAATCGACTGGGCTTCTGGTTAACGGAAATGCCTGAATGGAATATTGGGAACAAGACTGGTATCGCACGTGCCCATTGTGCTGAACATTGTAATACTAGCGTCCTGCGTCCATCGGGCTGGACTTTGCAGCTTGGGCAAAAGGTGAACCTTGCTGACCTCGCCGCTGGTAACGATACCTTTGCCAGTACCGAGGAAGGATGGATCGTTGTCGGTGGAGACTTGTTTTACGTCGACAAAGTCAGCGAGAAGGTAATGGGTGTAGTGCGTCACTTCATGAACCTGAAGGAATATGGCCGTGGATTTAATAAGCATTTTACTGTGCTATGGGGATACCGCATGGAGCAAGATACTGACGATGATGATTTCGTCTGGTCTGATAAACAGCCTTCGGACATCGCGCCAACCGAACAGCTGCGATCGGGTAACTTTGGTGGTGACACGCCGCAAGAAATTCCCGGAGGGAAAGTGATCAAGGCAGAAGAGTTGGCAAGAAAACTGGAGGCTTCCCGTCCGCCGCTTGTCGTCTCGTCAATTGGGGGCGCACTCGGGCCTCTGGGCACGGTGGATCTTTCGTACTCAACCGAAGGCGGCACCTACACCGATGCGACCCAGCAGCGCCTGGAGCAGGATCTGAAACGACTGACGGACGGCGATGAATCGCGCGAGCTGGTGTTCTATTGCCATCATGCGAAGTGCTGGATGTCCTACAACAGTGCACTCCGAGCCATCAAACTCGGCTATAAGAATGTGTACTGGTTCCGTGGCGGGCTCAATGCCTGGGCGGTTAAAGGATATCCCATGGATTGGGTAAACCACTCCGGTTCAGCGTCCGTGCATGCTGGCAAATAATTGAAGTACCCCCACTGGACCGAGTTTGGCACTTTCCTTCTCTCTTGGGATTGCCAATAACCTATCTTTCGTGAGTTCGCCCTGACGGGTAGGCAGCGCTCCGATTCTCCTCAGGAGCCGCCACTCTAACTCGCATCAAACTGGCGCAAGCCGGAGCATTACCCTACCGGCGCGGATTACTTCCGTGGCAATGTGATCCCCGTATGGAGCGATCCCCCTTATCGGCTCCTCAATATCGCTACTCCAGACTTGCTGGAGACCGATTTGATGGCATTGGTTGATGAAGGCCGTGCCACCGATGCCACTGATTGGTATACCGACGATTGAGGAGGAAACAAAAGCAGATCCGGGAGCAAAAAACGTCAATTCGTCCTCCATGTGGCGGATGCGCGACGATGATCGAGTCGATTGTCTGAGTCCATCCGCACAGTTCCGTACCGGACAATCGAATCTGACGTTTTTCCTACAAGCTTGCTTATTCAATGCGTCATTCCGACCGAGCCTGCCCCGGCGAAATTGCCGGAATAACGAGCTTCGAATAAATGGATTATAAATCTGACAAAGCAGAACCAATCAATCGCCGCTCAAATGGCGTTTGGCGTCCATACGCCTGTGAGGAATTCCAAGGACAGCGATGAATTCCTTTCCAACGCGATAAAAAATCAGGTGCTTTTCGACTTCGAGAGCCCGACAGTCGCGCTGAATATCCGGTCTCGCTTGGCCGAGCCAGGGGTTCTCCGAAAGGCGACAAAGGCTCATCTCGAGCAGCCCCATGTAGGTTTCCGCCTGGAGGACGCCCCATTTGGAAACCGTATAAGCCCAAACTTCCTCAAGATCCTGTTCCGCTGTCTGTGTGAGTCTGATTTTGAGCACCGGTTACAAGCTGTGCGGATCGATCCTGTCGGTGACCTTGTCCCTAATTTTTTTTAAAAACGGTGCGATTTCCTCCCTCGTAAGTTCCGTATACCGGCCTTCCTCAAGATCGTGTTCCGCGTTCAGGAGTTTGGCGCGAAGCAGGTCAAGCTTCATCTGGTAGATCAGTTCGTGGTGGGATTCCATGAACCGCAGCGCCTCGCGAACGACTTCGCTCGCGTTGTTGTACAAGCCGGACGATACTTTCTCGTGGATGATTTTTTCAAGCTCTGGCGTGAGTGAGATGTGCATGGCGTGTCCTCCTGGAATTCAGCATGCGATAAAGTACAAAGTTTGTCAAACGTGGTATTGGAGCACGAAATGCTTTAACCGTCCAAAAACGAAGGGTTTTTAAAGTACATCCGGAATGACCGCGTGGCGGTTTTTCAATCTCCCATAGGCAAATTTGGAAGATCAGGTGATGACTTTGGTGGTCGATCCACGGTGGCATGGAAAGAGCCGCACACGCCGTTATTCGTAACCCAGCGGAGCCAGATGGAGCGCAGCGGAATCCGGGACACTCGGGACACGGATACCCATATGCCGCTGCGCTGCATACGGCTGCAATTTCTGCGCGCGCCCCGCCGCGCAAATCGGTAATCCTGCCGAATCGCAGCAAAGGCTATGCGCTTTATATCGCACCACTGTCATCGGGTTCTCGTTCGCGACCGCCGAGTCAGATAGTGTGGCCATCGCTCACCCTACTTGTCTTGGGATAGGTCGAAGTCTATGCGCGTCGCGGAGGCGCGGTTTCATTTCCTGGCCAGCAGCGGCGGGTCTTCCACGCCGCCAATCGTCGGATGCGACAGACAAAATTTGATCAATTCCCGCTGGTTACTCGTGCGGGTTTTCGCGAACAGCGCGCTGAGCTGGGTGCGCACCGTGGTCATGCTCACGTGCAGCGTTTCCGCGATGTCGCGGGTGCTTTGCTATTGCAGGAGGTGTTTTAAAAGTCGGGTTTCGGCCGCGGTCAGCCGGTACAGTTTGGCGAAAGCGTCCAAATTGGCGGGAACCGGTTTGTCCGGTTCGGCAAGGATGACCGGAATGCGCGCCGGGGTGCCCAAATGATCGCCTCTCGTTGCCGAGAGCGGTGAAAATGTGGCCACACGCGTACCGACCGGCGCCGCGTTGTCCAGCAGCAGCGTGGTTGCAAAGCCCTTCTGTGCCTCACGCACGGCCTGTTTGATCGTGTTGTTTTCAGTCGCATCCGGCGCGCATAAACAGCCATGCTTCACGGTCGGATTGCCGCCCCGGCGTAACAGCAATTCGGCTTTCCGGTTCGCGAACAATATCCTTCCGGTGATGTCCAGCAGCGTAGCCCGGATGCAATGCAAGGAATCCGGTACGGTCGGGGGGCCGGATTTCTAATGATTGTCACCGGTATGGATATAAGTATAGATTCCAGAACCTTAACCTGCATATTTGAGCAATTGGGGCAAAACACGTTTATTGCCGCCCCCGCTGTAGCCGCTTTATACTACCTTGAGCCTTTACCGGGTCGATTAAAGTACCGCACAAGGAGATCCGATTGAACCCGGCATTCAAGAAGGTTACGGAAGGCTTTATTGCCTTTGTGGAAGGACCACCCGATGTGAGGAACAGCGGACATACCACGATTATTACGGAGTCATATTCATGCCCGTCATTTCAATGTTTTATGGGATCATCATTCGCATGTATCTCATCGATAATCAGCATCACAATTTGCCACATATTCATGCAAAATACGCTGAGTTCGAAGCTTCGATTGGCATTGAAGATGGCGAGATATTGGCCGGAACGTTGCCTCGTAAGCAATTGCGGCTGGTGCAGGCATGGATTGAGCTCCACCACGACGAACTGATGGCCGACTGGGAATTGGCTGTCAGTGGCGAAAACCCGTACAAAATTGCCCCACTGTGAGATCTCTATGTATTGGGATGTGAAAATCGTTCAGCCCTTGTCCGGTTACCGCATTTATGTGGAAATTGAAGATGGGCGAAAGGGTATATTTGACCTGAAACCCTATCTCGATCATGGAATCTTCCGTGAACTCAAAAACATACATTATTTCAATCGGGTTGACATTCTTTTTGGCGCGGTGACGTGGCCAAACGAACAGGATATCGCCCCCGAAACCCTGCTCGCTGAAATGCAGCCGCTGGAGCCCACACACTCGACGAACGAGTTGTAATCGCGCGGCGGGATGGGTATTTCTGTTCGCACCCGCCAATCGCCCGGTGCGAAAAACAAAAAATACGGCGAGCTCAATGAACCGGTCTGAGTAAAACGCATCCCCGCAGTGCAACAAGCCTTGCTCGATCGCCAGGGTCGTCCAGACGTCCTGTTGCCGGTAACAGGATGCATAGTCGTAATACCCAAAAAATGTAGGTTGAGTTAGCTTGCGTAACCCAACAAAATCAAAATCTTATGATGAATTCAATGGAGCCTGTCGAACCATTTACGACACCCTCTATAGTGAGTTTATTGTAAGCGTGCGATAAATCGGGACGAGAAAAGCCTGCTGTCGATAAATTCTCGACCAGAAAAGTGAACTTATCCTTCATTTGGAGGATGCGGAATGTCGGCGCAATTTGATAGTCTGAGGCCATCTGCGCTCTGGAAGACAATAATTTCGAATAATGTTCACGTTGGGTAATAGAAGGAGATTAATCGTACTCAATTCACTCATTCACCAATCCATCAGGAAATCTTCGTGTCCGCGTTTTAATCGATGCGTCCCGATCCAATTCATTGCGGTTTTTGGTATTTTGCTGATCACCGCAGCCTTCCCGGCGTTTGCGCGGACGGCCACCGAGGCCGCGAAGCTTCTGGCCGGCGATGGCGTGGCAAGTGATGAATTCGGCTGGTCCGTTTCGGTCTCGGGCGATACGGCAGTGATCGGGGCACTTGCCGACGATGACAACGACGCCGAATCCGGTTCAGCCTCTGTGTTCGTGCGCGATGGGGCCGGGAATTGGACCCCGCAAGCCAAGCTCCTGGCCGGCGATGGCGCGGCGTTTGATTATTTCGGCAGTTCCGTTTCGGTCTCGGGCGATACGGCGGTGATCGGGGCATATGGCGACAATGACAACGGCTTCCATTCCGGTTCGGCCTATATAGTGCCTGAACGAAAAGCCTTTTTTTTAAAAAAAATTTGCCGACCATCCCCGAAATTTTCGAGAAAATTTTTTTCATTCGGTTAAAATCCAGGTGCGGTGCTACGAAATCCTTACGTAATAAGAATTATTCTTATTAACG
>JBGTCG010000175.1:0-3711 GCA_041748915.1 Methylococcales bacterium | reverse complement strand
TAAGCATCAGGAAATGGAAGACCGCCGGATAGAACAGATGGACCTGTTTTAAGCCGCGCCACCTTTAAGGTGGCACAAATTTTAACCCGCTTTGAGCGGTTCACATTTTCAAGCCTCCGGCTTTGCCGGAGGTTTTTGACTTTGGATCCCCTCTGGCGCTAGCGCACGACGGGTATCCAAAATTACCTACGCCTACCGGGGACTACCAGCCCTCGCGTTCGCTCTCCATGGCTGGCAGCGAGCGTGCTGGGCGGCATGCCACATGACTTTTTTCGGGACGCAGCCAACGTTGACGCAAGTCCCGCCGAGCGGTCCCTGTTCAATCAACAGGCAGCGGGCTCCGTAACCGGCCGCGCGGTTCGCCGTTGCGATCCCGCCACTGCCTCCGCCGATGATGATCAAGTCGTAACGCCGGGCCATATACCAAAAATGCCAACACGGAAAACACCGCTCGAACGCGAAATTTAAAAGAAAGATCGACGTTCGGCAACACAAAACCCGATCTGCGTCGGCCTAGGGAAACGCTGAATAAATCCATCCTGGATTTCTCAGCGCTCGGGCAACCCTGCCAATGCGATCGGCAGGGTTGCCTCACAAAATCAGACGCTTACAGGGTTCGATTTTGGCAGCGCATCCCTGCACTGCGGGAAGCTCTGAATCAATCAGAGCTTCCCTAGCGGATGGACACTGCCGTCGGCCGGTTCGAAGGCGGAACCGAAAAGCAAGAAATTCGTTTTGATCTTAAAAGCTCGCAGGCTTTGCGAGCCTGTTGCTCGGCGACTCCAATCAGCCGGGCCCGATAGACATAACCGGATTTATAACGCAGCGGCGAAATCATCGTACGCGACGCTTGTAGCAGTTCCGGCGCATTGATTCTGGCCTGTGAGGCCGCGGATTGCGCGGGCTTAAAATAGGAGAACGCCCCGACCTGAACGCCCCAATCCGGCTTAACGGATTGCTTGATTAGTTCCGTGGCGCGCGGCGCAGGTTGCAAAATGAGTGGCATGGGCCGATCAGAGGAGTCCGGACCCGCTGCGTCCGGCTTATTCGTGCCGGATGCGATTCGAGGCTGGGTTTTGGATACAGTTTGTAGGCTCGGGGACTTTTCTTGCGCTAGACTCGCGAATCCCCGGTCAAGCAAGGCAATCATCTGCTGGTTGCGGGCCCTTGACGAGGGACCTCCCATTACGACACCGATCAGACGCCGGCCGTTCCGAACCGCGGAGGCGGCGAGATTATAGCCGGACGCGCGTATGTATCCGGTTTTTATGCCGTCGGTCCCTCTGTAGGAAATCAGCAAATTATTGTGATTGTGATAGGCGTGCCTGCCATATTGGAAAACTCGCGTGGAAAAATAATCATAATATCCGGGGAAATCCCGCAAATGAGCCAGCGCCAGGCGTGAAATGTCCCGCGCCGTGGTGGTTTGTCTGCGGTTCGGAAGACCGGAAGCATTTTGGAACGTGGTTTGTGTCATTTTCAATTCACGGCTTTTCGCGGTCATCATCCGCGCAAAATGAAATTCACTGCCGGCCAGCCCTTCAGCCACCACGACGGCGATATCGTTGGCGGACTGGGTCACCAAAGCCAGAATGCAGTTGCGAACGGTGATTGTCTGGCCGCGTTTCAGACCGAGTTTGGTTGGGGGCTGGACGGCCGCAGCCGCGGAGACCGTCCATCGGGTGTCCAGCGTGATTTTTTTACTTTCCAGTGCCGAAAACACCATATAAAGGGTCATCATCTTGGTCAGTGAAGCCGGGTAATTCAGGGAATCAGCGTTTACTTCATGCAATACCCGGCCCGACTCGGTATCGATAAGGATGGCAGCATATTTTGCGTTGGCAGAGGGCAGATAACCGAATAGCACCAGAATCAGAAATACGGTGATACTGGCTTGTCTTTCCGGGCAACAACGGAACGGAACCATAAGCAGATTTTTGTTTTTGGGGTAACGGGGGTTTGGAGATCGGTAGTTTTTTATAATAGAAAATTTATTAACTCTATTTTTTAACTATCCAATCCTTCACCGATATTTTAAACCATTGCAGCGGATCCGCGCGATAGCGATTCGATTCGTTTCAATGGTCCTCGGATTGACCGATCGATGACTTGTACCGCAATAATTGACTATCGGTCCTGGCGATTACTTTCAATCGTCCGACCTAATTAATATAGTTTTTCGGTTGGATTCGGCAAGTCTCGAGGACAGATTTTTTTGCGCTGACCCGACTGGAAACGAGAATCGGAATTCCCATACATTCTGGCCGCGAGGCCGCTTGCGACGTGGCTTGGTAATGTTGAGTTCCGGTCAACAATACTCGCATTGTTGAAGACAGGATTCCATAAACTCGTCCGCGTCGTCCTTGCACGCCCCTTTATCCGGACCCGTGGTGGCGCCAATACACGATGCTTGCCCGGCATCCCTGACGATCCCGCAACGCAGGGTGCACATGGTGCATTTGATTTCCCGGATCTCCTGTTGACGGTGTTTTTCCTCCAATTCGTTCAGATGTTGGACGCGTTCTTCCGATTGGACCTTGAATCCCTGTTTTATCAGGCTTTCCCTGGTTTTTTTCTGCTCGGCTTCGCGTAATTTTCTAGCGTAGGCATTAATCTGATCCACCCGTTCTCTTGATTGGACGGTCACTCCATCGATATCCTTCCAGTCCGAAATCGAGCGGTTTTCATCGGTGAATCCAGGGAAACTGGTCACCACAAAAGTAAATAACAGGAAGCGTAAATTTCTAATCATGGTCCGGCCGCGGGTAATTTCCAATTGATGTTCCACTTGACGATGGCCGCGAATGAATTTCTCGCGGTCAGGCTCCGTTTGCGAATCAGCCATTTAGTCTATAGAATAGCGCCGCGTCATCGACAAATCCCGGCTTATTGGGTGCGGTAAAAACGCTCGGGGAAGTTCAATTTTTTGCAGCGCCAATTATGCCGATTTATGTGTCGATGAAAAAGCTTTTTAAATCTGATCTAACTGAGGAAAACAATGAATAAGATGTTATTGGCGGTAATCTTTGCAGCCGTGGTTAGTCTGGTCGCCGGGCAGAGCCCTGCGTTTGCCGAAGAATGCCCGGAACGTACCAAGACCGACGAAGAAACCAATGCCAAATTTCTGAACGAGGGTATTGCAATCTCCGAGGAAGCGCTTGAGCATGCCAAGCAAGGCCACGGCCCTGAGACGAAAGAAGCGACTAGAGAGGCTATGAAACGATTTAGCTGCATCGTGAGCACGACCGGAGGCGCCCAGATTCAACGGCCCAGGGAACGAATCAAAATGGCCGGCATTAAAGCCGGCAAAGGCGATACGAAAGCTGCGGTTCCGCTGCTTGAAGAAGGAATTGCTATGATGAAGAAGATCGATCTGACCCCGAAGGGCCTCGGCGATTAATCAAGCAGGTTATGATTCGCGGAAAGGCTCGGCTAGGGAACGCTGAATAAATCCATCCTGGATTGCCCAGCGGCCGACAACCCCAAATGCGATTTTGGGGTTGCCTTATCCAATCAAACTCTGAAAGCGTTATGTTTGGAAGTGCATCCCTGCGCTGCGGAAGCTCCGATCGCTGCTCGCCATGGAGAGCGAAGCGAAGGCGAGTAGTCCCCGGTAGCCCTAGCGCCGGATGTGTTCCCGGAGGTCGCTGCGCGAGCAGCGGGTGGAGGGAACATAGAAGGCATCGCGAAAGGGCGTCCAGTCATTGTGGA
>JBGTCG010000174.1:0-5772 GCA_041748915.1 Methylococcales bacterium | reverse complement strand
GAAACAGGATTTGAAAAGGAAGCTGTTGGCATTCATTGACTATTTCAACGAAACCATGGCGAAGCCTTTCAAGTGGACCTATCAAGGCAAACCCTTGGAAGCTTGATTATGTTAGTCGGATTTGATGGGTGCTGTACTAGTTTTCATTCGGCAGCAAACGAGACTATTCCGGGTTGGGATGCGCCTTTATTTTCGGTGGATTCAACATTCAAAATGCAAGGAACCGCAAAATGTGATAGCCCGGTTTCGCCAAGGAAAACCCAGGGGAATTTATCCGGATGAACATCAGCTGAATCGCTGGAGGTTGAACGATCCAGGGCTGTTCTCGCGATTGCCGGGTCGCGCGATTTTGTAATTTTGAGTTCCGATCATACCGGTGTAGATTTCGGATATGCCTGGACGAATTCCCCAAACTTTCATCGACGAACTGATGGCCCGGATCGATATCGTGGAGGTCATCGATTCGAAAGTGCCTCTGAAACAAACCGGGCGCAACCATGTTGCCCGGTGCCCTTTTCATCACGAGAAGACTCCGAGTTTCACCGTCAACCGCGAAAAGCAGATGTATTATTGCTTTGGCTGTGGCGCCGGAGGCACGGCGATCAATTTCTTGATGGAATACGATCACCTGGGCTTCGTCGAAGCGGTTGAGGATCTGGCGGGGTTTGCCGGTCTCACGGTTCCCCAATCCGACCGGCCTGGAAGTTCAGCTACGGATGCACTGAAACAGGATGCCCTTTATGATCTGCAAGCGCAGGTTGCGGAATTTTATTCCCGGAAACTGTTTGATTCCGATAACGGCCGCGATGGGGTCCAATATCTAAAGCGACGCGGTGTCAACGGGGAGACGGCGAGGCAATTCTTGATTGGTTTTGCTCCGCCCGGGTGGGGTGTTCTCCGCGAACGCTATACCGCGCAGGTTTTGAATGATACCGGCCTACTCGTCCAGAACAACGGCAAGTCCTACGACCGATTCCGCAACCGGATTATCTTTCCGATACGGGACCGGCGTGGAAGAGTCGTTGGTTTCGGCGGACGGGTGCTGGACGATTCTCTGCCGAAGTATCTGAATTCGCCGGAAACCCCCGTGTTCGAGAAAAGCAAGCAGCTCTACGGCCTCTATGAACTGCTTCTGGAGCAGCCGCATCCGGAGCGGATCCTGGTCGTTGAGGGGTATATGGATGTGATTGCATTAGCCCAGAATGGCATTCGAAACGCGGTGGCGACTCTCGGAACCGCGGTGTCTCGAAATCACCTGGATATTCTGTTCCGGTTTACCCGTGAGCTGATATTCTGTTTTGATGGTGACAAAGCCGGGCGGCAAGCCGCTTGGAGAGCCGTTGAAATTGCATTGCCCACGTTGAAGGAAGGACGGACGTTGCGCCTCATGCTGCTTCCCGACGGTCACGATCCGGATTCGTTGATCAGACAGGACGGCCACACAGGGTTCGAGCGAGCGATGACGCAATCGGTTCTGTTGTCGGATTATTTTTTCGATTACCTGAGACGCGGTCTGAAGATGAGCGAACTCGAAGGTTGCGCGACCCTTGTCGCCAAGGCCAGGCCTTTGATCGGCCAACTACCCTCGGGCGTGTTTCGTGAGTTGATGGAGGCGCGGCTCAGGGAACTAGCTCGCCTTGAAAGCGTCGAAATCAGTAACTTCCAGAACGCAGGTCGGCGCAATAGGCCTGATAAAGCCCTCGTACACGCGCGGAAATCATCTCCAATTCGTGCCGCCATCGCAATGGTCATGCAACATACCTCCCTGGCGCGACTAATCGATACAACCGATCCTCGCTTGCAAGAAACTTCCTCCGTCGGTATTAAATTATTGCTCCATGTAATTGAGATTATAAGACGGCAGCCCCAGATTACGCTGAGCGGTTTATTGGAACGGTATCGCGGGGCGCCCGATGAAATATTTATCCGGAAATTGGCAGAAACCGATCTGATCATTCCGGATGACGGTATTGAAGCCGAATTTGTCGGAGCCGTGTCGCGAATCCTGCAACAGGAAGATGAAAAGCGCATCGTGAATTTACTCGAAAAAGCAGGCAATCAGGTTTTGACCGCAGAGGAGAGCGATGAGCTTCGATCGCTGTTACCCGCATGGGGAGGTTCCGTTAACGAGTAAATTGTCATCCTTTAAGTAAGACGTTATAATCAAATGTTCCGCTTTTGTAAATTGAACGTGGGAATACGGGTCGTTAATGAACCAAGAAAATCAACACTCTCAACTCAAGCATTTGATTGCCAAAGGCAAAGAGCAGGGATTCCTTACGTATTCCGAGGTCAATGACCACCTGCCGAACGACATAGTCGATCCCGAGCAAGTCGAAGACATCATCGGGATGATCAATGATATGGGAATCAAGGTGCATGAGTCCGCGCCCGATACCGATTCCCTGATCACCGATAACGCGATCGTGGAGGATGACGACGCCGCCGCGGAAGTCGCTGCTGCGGCGCTGGCCTCGGTGGACAGCGAATTTGGCCGCACCACCGATCCGGTACGCATGTATATGCGGGAAATGGGTACCGTGGAGTTGTTGACCCGGCAGGGCGAGCTCGAAATTGCGAAGCGCATCGAGGAAGGCCAGTTTCAGGTGTTGCAGGCTCTTTCGCGGTGTCCCCGTGTCGTCGAGTATTTTCTCTTGTCCTGTGAACAGGTGGAAAATGGCGCAATCAAGATCTCTGAGATCATTTCGGATTTCATTGACATGGATCAAGCCGAATATGAAGGCGGCGAGGTCGCGGAGGACGACGACGAGCGGGAGGTCGCTGCGGTAGAATCCGGCCTCGATCCGGAGGAACTAAGAGAGAAGGTTGGCGCACTTCGCAAGCACTACAAGACCGTATTAAGTACTCTGAAACGACATGGTTATCACCACGAAAAGACGAAAAGGCCATATGAGGCATTAAGCAAAAGCTTTGCGGAATTCAAGTGGACCCCAGGTTATTTCAAATCGATGTCTGGCGTTCTGCGCGATGCAATTACCGAAATTCGGCGGCGCGAAAAATTGATTCTTGATATCTGCGTCAAGAAAGCCAAAATGCCGCGGAAGGAATTTATCACCACATTCACCGAAAACGAAACCAATCCACAATGGTTGCACCAGTATCTGGATGGAAATGCGGTATATAGCGACGTTTTGCGTGAACACGCGGACGAGATCCGTCGTGCGCAAAGCAAACTGGCCGCGGTTGAAAAGGCACACGGCCTATTGATCAGCGACCTCAAAGACATCAACCGCCGCATGTCGATTGGTGAAGCGAAAGCTCGCCGCGCGAAGAAGGAAATGATCGAAGCGAATTTGCGCCTGGTCATTTCGATTGCCAAAAAGTACACCAACCGCGGGCTGCAATTCCTGGACCTGATTCAGGAGGGCAATATCGGCCTGATGAAAGCCGTGGATAAATTTGAATACCGGCGCGGCTATAAATTTTCTACGTATGCAACATGGTGGATACGCCAGGCCATCACCCGCTCCATCGCAGATCAGGCCAGAACCATTCGAATTCCGGTTCACATGATTGAGACGATCAACAAGCTCAATCGCATTTCCCGGCAGATGTTGCAGGAAATGGGCCGCGAGGCCACTCCGGATGAGCTCGCTGAACGCATGGAAATGCCCGAAGACAAGGTTCGCAAGGTACTTAAGATCGCCAAGGAACCCATCTCCATGGAAACCCCAATCGGAGATGACGATGACTCTCATCTCGGCGACTTTATTGAGGATTCAAATATATTATCCCCGGTGGAATCGGCAGGAAATGCAGGCCTGGGCGAATCAACCCGCGAAATTCTGGCCTCACTTACACCACGTGAGGCCAAGGTCTTACGCATGCGCTTCGGCATCGACATGAACACAGACCATACCCTGGAAGAGGTCGGGAAACAATTCGATGTTACGCGTGAACGCATCCGCCAAATAGAAGCTAAGGCGTTACGCAAACTCCGTCACCCCAGCCGCTCGGAGCAGTTACGCAGCTTCCTTGATCTGGAGTAATGCTTTTTATGACTGGCGCATTTAGCTAATGCATCATTCCTTACGGTAACGAAAAACTTTCAATTCACTTACACGGGCCTGTAGCTCAGTTGGTTAGAGCAGGGGACTCATAATCCCTTGGTCGTAGGTTCGAGTCCTACCGGGCCCACCATTTTGCAGGTCTAACCCGCATACCTCGGTAACACTTTATACAGAAGACATGGGTAACACTCACTCTGTCGGGCCACAATATCGTTTGACGCACGCTGACTTGTATTGAAAACTGCCAGAACAAACTACTTCTGAATTTCAATATCTCCTGCGATAGTTTAAATTAGCCTGAATGAGCAACAAGATCGCAATAATCTTGAATGGAATGGTCGTAATTGAATATGACCGCAACAAGCGTCTGCCCGGCAAACAGCGGCAATTCCTGGACAAGATGGACCATGATATGGATTCAGGCATCACATTGGGTGACAAACACCAGAATCACCCCGATACCGGCCAGAAATCTCAGTTTATAGCGATTCAGCTGGTTCATGCCCTGATCAACAACGACGAAACACTTATCGCGGCAACCTGCAGTTATCTTGTCAACCGCCTGCCAGATCTCAAGCAGGTGAAAGCGCGACAGGAACAGAATGAAACGGTCTCCATTGAGCTGGTCTTTGACCGCTACTATTCCCCGAATGAAAAACCCGTCAGATTTTTGCAGCCCGGCGAGTAGACTATCTCTGCAAGCCAGGAAATGCGGGCATGAATGCCACAAGCGATTTAAAGTCGCATTAAATATCCGGCGCTCACAACAAGCACCAGCAGTGCAAAAATGAGATTACTCGTCATTCCAATTGATCGTCGTTTGTATCGGTAATCAGTATTCTTGGATGCAAAGAGTATTACCAGATCAAAGTTAACAAATGTTATGGATTAACTGATAGATGGTGAAATTGATATCACAATTATCAATCACTTAGTAGTATTGAAAATCGCGCCCGAACATTGTGAAAGAGACAGTCTGTTTTAGTTCCCAACCTTTCTGTATTATTCTTACAACACAATCTCTTGAAAAGCCTTTTATCGATGAGCATTTATTAAGTTATTGTCTCATTTTTCTGACGTCTGCTTGTTCCATAATGTAACCTATTAGTGACAATTGATTCATATATGTAGCAGTTTTTGACGGTCTGATCATAATTAGTTATAATTTTTGGCAACAGAGCACCGTAACTAGATCATCAGAATAGATGAGTTATAACCATAATCTAATAATTCCCATTAATATCTTATCTCGTGTTGTTGTGATGCAACAGTTCTGGATTGACTCCAAATTAAATAATATAGTGCTGTTTTAGATGAATTTTTTTGTAGCGATTCCTTGATGGACTGCTGAATATGAAGTCCATAATCAGCCTTGACCATCAAGGAATAAGCAACCACTAATATGTTTGAAGCCACTGAATGCTGTTGTGTTATTGCAACAATACGACATCTCAGCAACATGGCATGGTAAATGCAGTTGTTTATTTGCCTCACCAGAATTTGAGGCGCGAAGGGTCAGGATTAGTCTCATGGCAATGAATGCCGAGCCAACTAAGACCCGCAAAGGATTGACAGCATCGGTTTTGGGGAGGGAAGCACGGGCGAGAGGAGCATTCCAATCGCACTCACTGCCGGTAACAAGATACTTGCGTAAGCCAACACTCATAGGAGATACACTACACATGAATAAGAAACTACTAATAACGTCTCTCGCAGGCGCGCTGGCAGCCGGTTCCATCGG
>JBGTCG010000173.1:0-13610 GCA_041748915.1 Methylococcales bacterium | reverse complement strand
AAGCATCAGGAAATGGAAGACCGCCGGAGAGAACAGATGGACCTGTTTTAAGCCGCGCCACCTTTAAGGTGGCACAAATTTTAACCCGCTTTGAGCGGTTCACATTTTCAAGCCTCCGGCTTTGCCGGAGGTTTTTGACTTACTATGTGATAGTATTCTTCAATCAAGATTCGTTTTAGTTTGCCCTGAAAGCTATTTTTTGCGCGAGCGGGCGCTGTAGGGAACGGCGCCCGGCTTGGGTCCGAGGAATCACCGTCGTTTACGATGCGCGTGCGAAGTTGAAGTGGTTCCGCGACGGTAAATCGCAGATGCCGTTTTCGGTGGAAGAGTTTCGATGAATGGGTATTCGCGCGACCTTCCGGAATGAAACGATCGATGTGCAGAATTTTAGTGCACGAAAAATGGTGGACGGGGTCCGATAGAGTATATTATTTCGATTCAGAATTATGGCGGCATCAGCACTAGCGGTTCAAAATTACGCCCTGTTGGATGATGGCGACTGCGAGAACAGGATCGTCGCGGCGAAACAGAAACTTGGGGCACGCTGTATCATTTTGGGCCACCATTACCAGCGTGACGAAGTTTTTCGCCATGCGGACGTATCCGGGGATTCGCTGAAGTTATCCAGATACGCGGCCGACTCCCAAGCGGAAACGATCGTGTTTTGCGGTGTGCATTTCATGGCCGAGGTTGCGGACATTCTTTCGCGTCCGGAGCAGAAGGTGGTCTTGCCCGATCTTGCCGCCGGATGTTCGATGGCCGATATGGCCAATCTGGCTAATGTGGAACGCTGCTGGCGGGAGCTCTCCGAAGTCCTCGACGTTCATACCATGGTCACTCCGGTTACCTATATCAATTCCGCCGCGGACCTCAAAGCCTTCTGCGGGCGGCACGCGGGCATCGTCTGCACTTCCACGAATGCGCGCGCAATTCTTGAATGGAGTTTCGAGCGCCGGAAGAAAGTTCTGTTTTTCCCCGATCAGCACCTTGGACGTAATACCGGTTACCGCATGGGAATCCCGCTCAACGAAATGGTGGTTTGGGATTTCAACAAGCCGATGGGCGGGCTCGACCCGGCGGACCTGGCAAGAGCCCGGCTGATCCTGTGGAAAGGCTTCTGCTCGGTTCATCAGATGTTTAAGCCGCAGCATATCGACAATTTCCTGCAACGCTATCCGGAAACCAAAGTCATCGCGCATCCCGAAGCCAGTTTTGAAGTCTGCCAGAAAGCCGATTTTGTCGGATCCACCGAATATATTTTGAAAACCGTCCGCGAAGCCGAACCGGGTACCCGCTGGCTGGTCGGCACCGAGCTGAATCTGGTCAACCGTCTTCACGAAGAATGTAAACATCAGGGCAAGAATGTCCATTTCATGTCGCCGATGGTTTGCATGTGCTCGACGATGTTCCGGACCGACCCGCAGCACCTGGCTTGGGCGCTTGAGAATATTGCCGAAGGCACAATCGTGAATCAGATTCGGGTGCCCCAGAACGAGGCCGTTAAGGCCAGAATCGCGTTGGATAATATGTTGAGTCTGGCGTAGCGTGCCATGCGCACAAAATGAATGTGGCTAGTGAGATTCGTGGGCGCGGCGCACACTGCGCTTACTGATATCCCACCCGATAGACGTTGGTTGTCTAATGGGTTTTGTATGCGCATCGTTCTTGTCACAATACTGAGGGGCAAAGAAGGCAATGAACATCGAGAACCATCAGTTCATCGTTGATGACAAAGGCAATCGAACGGCGATCATTCTTGGTATTGGTGAATATCAGAAACTCATGGAGGAGATCGAAGAATTGGAGAGTATTCGAAAATATGATTCGGCTATAACCGCAGGGGATAAAGCTATTCCCTTTGAGCAAGCTGTTAATGAAATCGAAGAATCCCTGTAGTGACCTATGGGGTTCTGATTCTCCGACGAGCTCAGTAAAACGTTGGCGGATCTTCCAAACGCTCTTTACAGACGAGTCCGGGATGCGATCCGCGAACTGGCTCAGCAGCCGAGGCCGCCTGATTCCAACAAATTGATGGGGCGGGACGGGTGGAGGATCCGAGTGGGTTCTTATCGGGTGATATACGAAATCGATGACTCACAACAGCGGATTACCATTCTGCACGTTGGCCATCGGAAGGATGTCTACCGGTCATGAGTCACGCAACGAATGCGGTGTTCCAACCGACCGCTAACTTTCATTAATCAGAAGCAGCGTGCGCCACGCGCACGAATCTCAATGGACATGTCGCGCAGGATGACCGCAAGATGCTCCTCAACCTGACTAACGCGCATCTTCAGATCGTTTACCGGGTCTCTCACCCGATCGATACCGGCTCGCACAGTACGTAAATATTCCAGAATCAGTTTCTCAACGTTTCGGTTATCAAGCGATTCCCCCAGATCGGGTGATCACAAGTATACTCCGCACGAATCGACGGTCTGTCTCGGGACCGGATTGCGGTTATTTTAGCCGAACTTCAATCCGCGGTATGATACGAAAAATTACCGAATCGGCTTGGCGTGGCAGGATGGCTGGCAAGAACAGTCGTATCTGGCTTTAGTCTTCTGACTCGCCGAATCGGCCTTCCTATTTCTCCGCATTACCGGACTTATTTTCAATCCGCGAGCAGTAACACCGTATGTCCGAGCACGATCAACCCACTGCATCTAGTCCGGCAAGCCCCGTGATCAATATAGACCCGGCCGAGGTGGAAATGTTGCGTGCGATTGTCGAAGACACCGCGCAAGCCACAGGAGAGGAATTCTTCCGATCCCTGGTCTCCAATTTGTGCGTCGCCACCGGAGTAACCAATGCTTTCATCGCGGAGTTCGCGGACCATCGCGAACGTGTGCGGACCCTGGCTTTCTCGTCCAAGGGACGGATCATCGATAACCAGGAGTGGGAATTGGCCGGAACGCCGTGCGAAGAAGTGGTCATGGGTCGACTGTGTCATCATCCTTCCGGGGTTTGGAGACAATTCCCGAAGGAAAAAGGGGTCGAAAGTTATCTCGGAGTACCGCTGCGGGACGCGAATGGGGAGGTCCTCGGGCACCTTGCGATATTCGATGAGAAGATCATGCCGGCCGAACCGCGGTTGGTGTTCGGTTTTCAGATCTTTGCCGCGCGCGCGGCCGCCGAATTGGCGCGGCTCCGCATGGTTGAACAACTTCGGCTCTCCGAACAACGATTTCGTGACTTGTTCGATGAAGCACCGATCGCTTATGTCAATGAAGATCTCGAGTCCCGCTTTATTCATGCCAACCGCGCGGCAATGAGGATTCTGGGCATTAGCGCAGAGCAGGTGAAGGGCATGGTCGGTATGTCGTTTATTCCCGATACCCCGGACGCCCAGCGCCGGGTGAAGGAGGCCTTCGCGTCCGTCGGCCGCGGTACGGATACAAGCGGCGTGGTGCTGGAACTACGCCGCAAGGACAACAACAAGCCCCTGTGGATCCAATGGTGGTCGAAGCCCGATCCCGGCGGACAATACACCCGCACCATGTTCATCGACATCACCGAGCGGGTGCTGATGGAGCAGGAGCAGGCCTGCCTGAAAGCCCAAAACCGTTACCTCCAGGAAGAAATTCAATCGGTTCATAATTTTGAGGAAATCGTCGGGCGCAGCCCGGCGATCCGGAAGATTCTGGAAAAAGTCAGCCGGGTCGCAGTCACCGACACGACCGTGTTGATTCAGGGCGAGACCGGAACTGGTAAGGAACTGATCGCGCGAGCCATTCATTCGGCCAGCAAACGGCGCGACAAGCCCTTGATCAAGATGAATTGCGCGGCCTTGCCGTCCGGATTGATCGAAAGCGAGCTGTTCGGTCACGAAAAAGGTGCCTTTACCGGGGCGATGACCAATCGGATTGGACGCTTCGAACTCGCGGATCGCGGAACGATTTTCCTCGACGAAATCGGTGAAATTCCGCTGGAAATGCAAGCCAAACTGCTACGGGTCCTCCAGGAAATGGAGTTCGATCGGGTTGGCGGGAGGACTCCAATAAAAGTGAACGTTCGCGTCATTGCCGCGACCAATCGCAATCTTCTCCAGGCGGTGGCCGATAAAACATTTCGCGAAGACTTGTTCTACCGCCTCAATGTATTTCCGGTGCCAACCCCGCCGTTGAGGGATCGCCAGGGAGACATCCCGCTGTTGATACGCTTTTTGATCGAAAAATTCGCTCTACGCATCGGGAAAAGGATCGAAGGAATCAGCGCACAATTGATGCGGCGTTTGGAAGCTTACTCCTGGCCGGGCAATATCCGCGAACTGGAAAATCTGATCGAAAGGGCCATCATTCTGGCCGATCAGCCGATCATCGAGATCGATTCGGAAATGTTGCCTGGTCTGGATTACAAGCCTGTCCCCGTCCTCTCCATTAGCAGCGGAAACTCCACTTTGGAAGATGTCGAACGCCGGCATATTCTGGCGGTTTTGGAAGAAGCCCATTGGGTCATCGAAGGACCCAAAGGTGCGGCTCAAATCCTCGAAATCAATGCTAGTATCCTGCGCTACCGGATCAAAAAGCTTGGAATCAAGCTTGAGCGCCACTAATCGTGAAGGTTTCCGCAATAAATTGCGGCTCCGCGCATTCGTGACCGCCCCGAAAAAATTCTGGGCGTCCTGAGGTCCAGCCCGTAACCATCCGTAGCGGCGGATCGGTTGATGACCCATCCGCCTGGGCCATAAAAGCTGGCATGTTTGTCGCTGGTTCAAGCCTACCCATAATGAGAATCATGCAATTTCTAAGTGCTCAGAATATCTTCCATTCAATCAGGCGCGGGCGTAACCACTCTAGTTCTGGAAGGCCGGTTGCTCGGACCATGGGTCGCGGAGCTCCGATCCGCGGTGGCCGCAACCGGCGTTCCTGCTGAGAGCGTGCATCTGAATCTATCGGGTGTACGGTTCGCCGATTCGACCGGAGTTGCCCTACTCCAGCTTTTGACCCGCCAGGGAATCCACCTCGAAGAAGTCTCTCCGTTTATACACGAATTGTTGCAGCCGTAGATTTCCCCGAATCCGGATTAGCCAGCATAGAATGCGCCACGCGCACACGGTTAATCGGCCGTCGGTTTTCGCGTGCGCGGCACCCCAACCCCCAGCCGTCCAAGCATGTATTTCTGAACCGCCGCCAACCAAAGTCGGAATTGCAACTGGTTTGGCTGCGGCCCCGCAAATTTCTGTGGCGGAGCCGTGAATAGTTGCGGAAGGAACCTCGGAAGGCGCACAAAAATTCCCTCTAAATAAACAAAAAAGATTGTTTATTAAAGAATATCCAGGTCTTCAAAGCCTCTGGCACGGGCGTTGCGCCGGTATGCTTGCACGGTAGCCACGGGGCTCCCGGAATCAACTCATCAACCCAGGAGAACATGAAATGAAAGATAGCAAAACCTTAGTAGCTGCAGCGGTCGCCGGTTTGTTTGCGATGACGGTCATGACGGCTGCCGCCGCGGAGGATAAACCCGAGAAGTGTTATGGCATCGTTAAAGCCGCAAAGAACGACTGCAAGACTGCCTCGGGCTCTTGCGCCGGCCACGTCGAGGACGATGCTCAGGCGGATGCGTGGATTTATCTGCCGCAGGGCACCTGCGAAAAAATCGTGGGCGGCAGTTTGACTCCGAAAACCGACGGTTAACGATGGTCCCCGTCTCAACCATCCAGGCTTTCGACGGGTCGATTCCGGCTAACGCCGGGATCGGCCTTCGGGCCCCCCATCTCGCTGAATTCCTGGACCGGAAGCAGGCGATCGATTGGGTCGAAGTCCACAGCGAAAACTACTTCGGTCATGGGATACCGGTCGAAGCGCTGATGAAAGTCCGTGAACGCTACGCGGTGAGTCTTCACGGGATCGGGCTGTCGATCGGTTCCGCCGACCCGTTGAATCTTCGCCACCTGAGAGAACTCAAGGAATTGATTGCGCGGGTGGAGCCGGGTTTCGTCTCCGAACACTTGTGCTGGAGTTCGATCGGCGGGCGGTACCTGAACGATCTGCTGCCGCTGCCCTATACCCTAGAAGCCTTGCTTCACCTGGCCGACCGCGTCACGGAAATCCAGGACCGGTTTGGCCGGACGATCCTGATCGAAAACATCTCGAGCTATCTCGAATTCACGGATTCGGATATCCCGGAATGGGAATTTGTAGCGGAACTCGCCGCGCGCAGCGGTTGTGGCATTTTGCTCGACGTGAACAATGTCTATGTCAGTTCGCGCAACCACGGGTTTGATCCTTACCTTTATCTGCTTTCGATTCCGATCGGCCCGGTCGCGGAAATGCATCTCGCGGGCTTTACCCGTAAGGAGTTAGCAGGCGGCGAGATTCTGATCGATTCGCATAACCGGCCGGTCGCACCCGAAGTTTGGAGCCTGTACGCGGCTGCTACCGCGCGCTTCGGTGCAACGCCGGTGTTAATCGAATGGGACAGCGACCTGCCTGAACTCGGAACGCTGCTTGAAGAAGCCGGCAAGGCGCAAACCATTCTGGAGACACGTTATGTCCGCGTTGCGTGATTTGCAGATCGAATTTTCCCGCGCGGTTATCGATGAAAAGCATGCGCAAGCTTTTGCCCCGCGGATTCGACGCAACGGCCTGAACGCTGAGCGCCGCATTCAAATCTACCGCAACAATTTCAGGACGAGCCTCATCGAGACTCTGGCGGCGATCTATCCCGTGACCGCGCGGTTGGTCGGCGAGAGTTTTTTCCGGCAGACCGCCGGAAGCTATGTGCTCGAGGTGCGTTCGACTTCGGGGGACATCCGCCGTTACGGGAATACTTTCCCGGAATTTCTGGCGGCACTTCCAGGTATCGAGAATCTTGCCTATCTGCCCGACGTGGCGCGGCTGGAGTGGGCGTATCACAGCGTCTTCCTTAGTGAAATCAAGGCCCCGCTCGACCTCATGGCCATGCGTGCGGTCGCCCCGGAAGATTACCCCAATCTGCGCTTCGCTCTGCCACCGGCCGCCCGGCTGATGAAATCGGATTTTCCGGTGCTGCGGATCTGGCAGCTCAATCTGGAGGAATGGCAAGGCGATCAAATCGTGAATCTTTATGAGGGCGGGGTGAATCTGTTGATCCTGCGCCGCGCGGATTCAGTGACCGTCAAACGAATGACCCCTGGAGACTACTGCCTGCTGGAACGGCTGAATCACGGGGAACGGCTCGCCGATGCCATTGCAGACGCGGCATCAGCGGAGCCCGGTTTTGATCCCGGCGGCGCGCTTGCCCGCTTTTTTCGCCAGGGACTGCTAGTTAGTTTTAGTTCGGAACCGAACGAGAACGATACCGGCCCAGGACCGGCCGGCATTTTCAATGGGTGCAAGCCATTGAAAATGTAAGGAACCGAAAAATCACATTTTCCGGTTCCGTCACGGAAACATCCCACGCAGGGGTGTTTCCGGATAAATACCAGGTCGTTTCCGTTCGGAACGAGCGAAAACGAATCCGGCTCGGGATGAGCCGACATTTTCAACGAATGCCCAGGCCCAACCGCACGCATTCATTCATGTACACCCGGAGGTTTAATATGTATCTGTCTACCACATTCAAAGAATCGTCCACGATAACGCGGCCGCTCGCTTGGCTGCGGCAGGCCAGAAACGGCCTGGATTTCATCGCGCCGGCCGGCGATCTGATGCTGCGGATTTGGGTTGCGTGCGTGTTCTGGCTCTCCGGTCTGACCAAGATCGAAAGCTTCGACACCACACTTCAGTTGTTCCGCTATGAATACAGCGTACCGCTGTTGCCGTCCGATGTCGCCGCGTATCTCGCGACTTTTTCGGAACTCACGTTTTCGGTGCTGCTCGTGCTTGGGCTCGCGGGACGCTTCAGCGCCGCCGCGCTGTTTCTACTGAACCTGGTCGCGGTGATCTCCTATCCCGAACTCGACGCCAACGCGATCGGCTATCACAAGCTCTGGGGCCTGATGCTGCTCATGCCGCTGCTGCACGGCCCCGGAAAACTGTCCGTGGACTTTTTCATCGCGAAGAAGTTCGGGCTCTAAATTCATTGATTCGGAGTATTGAAGATGGACGCACACGTTAATTTGGGAACCCACCGGTCTCCCCATTATCATCACGTCTCGATGGGACGAATACTCGAGGGCCAAAGGGCCCTCGTGACCGGCGCCAATTCCGGGATCGGGGCCGGGATTGTGAGGGCGCTCGCGCAGGCCGGAGCGGAGGTTGCGGTGAACTACGTTGCCGCACCCGAACGCACCGAAGCGCTGGTTCAGGAAATCCGTCGTGCCGGCGAAACCGCGATCGGTGTGAAAGCCGACGTCAGCGATGAAAAGCAGGTGCAGGAAATGTTCGAACAGGTAAAGGAAAAGTTCGGTGACCTCGATATCCTGATCAACAACGCGGGGCTGCAGCGCGACGCGAAGGTGCACGAGATGTCGCTCGAGGACTGGAACTATGTAATCGGCGTGAACCTGACCGGCCAGTTTCTGTGCTCGCGCGAAGCGATCCGCACCTTCCTGCGCCGGAAAGTCGAGCGCAGCTGCACCTGCTCGGCGGGCAAGATCATCTGCATCTCGTCCGTGCATGACCGCATTCCCTGGGCCGGACACGCGAACTTCGCGGCCTCGAAAGGCGGCGTGATGCTATTGATGCAGACCATGGCGCAGGAACTCGCGGTGCACAAGATCCGCGTGAATAGTATCTCGCCCGGCGCGATCAAGACCCCGATCAACCGCTCGGCCTGGGAGAACCCCGAGGCCGAGGCCGATCTGCTCGAACTGATTCCCTACGGTCGGGTGGGCAACGTCGAAGACATCGCCCATGCCGCGGTTTGGCTGGCATCCGATCTGTCCGACTATGTGACGGGCGCGACTTTGTACATCGACGGCGGCATGACGCTATACCCGGGCTTCCACGAGGGCGGCTGACATGCTTCGGACAATCCTTCCGCTGATGCTGGCCGCCGTTCTGGCCGGATCTCCGGTTCCGGTTATCGCCGAGGCCGCAGGCCAACCGGCCTCCGATTCGCGCGGCGACCGCGGCGGCCTGCCCGAGGGCGAATTCGCTTGGTGGCCGAGCCGCTATGGCGCCGGCGATCAGATCGGCACCCTGAACGAAATCAGCCCCGCGGTGGTGGTCGCGGCTGTCGCGCTGGTCCGGAGCGGAACCGTGGTCGACCTGGGCCGCGTCCTGGACGAGAACACGCCGAAGTTTCCGGGACGGTACTGGCATCAGACTCTCGATGCGACGCCGCACTTCGAAAATCTGCGGAAAAAAGACGCGGCCGGCAAGGGCTGGGGCAAAAAACCAGATCAACTGGATCACCGAGATCCAGGCCGGGACTTTCCAGGTCGGCACCCAACTCGATTCGATCGGCCACATTCAGATCGGCGATCGCTTTTACAACGGGTGGACCACCAAAGACGTGGTCGAGGCCTCCGGTCTGAACCGTTTCGGCATGGACAGCGTGCCGCCGATCGTGACCCGCGGCGTGCTGCTCGACATCGCGGCATACAAGGGAATCGATCGCCTGCCGCGGGGTTATGTGATCACGACCGAAGACGTGCAGGGCGCAATGAAGCGGGAAGGAATCGAGATCAAAGGCGGCGACGCGGTGCTGTTTCACACCGGCTGGGGCGCGTTGTGGGGTGCCGACAACGCGCAATTTCTCGCGGGTGAACCCGGCGCGGGAATGGCCGTGGTGAACTGGCTGTATGAACGGCGCGTCGCGGTCACCGGCGCCGATACCTGGAGCTTTGGGCCGGTTCCCGGCGAGGATCCCGACCGGCCGTTCGTGATCCCGCAGACCATGTACGTCAAATTCGGATTATTCGCGCTCGAAAACCTTGCGACCGAGCTGCTCGCGAAGCGCAGGGTTTACCAGTTCCTGTTCGCCGTGACTCACGCCCGGACGCGCGGCTCGACCGCGTCCGTGGTCGCGCCCGCGGCCATTTATTGAGGCAAAAAAAATGATCTACGACTACCTCATCATCGGATCCGGGGCAGGGGGCGCGGCCGCCGCGTTCGAACTCGCCAGTCGGGCAGAACCGTGCTGCTGCTCGAAAAGAAGTGGGAACTTCCGTCGGACGGCAGTACGCTCGATGTCGCGCAGGTGATCTACGAAGGCCGGTTCAAGGCCCGTGAGACCTGGCTCGATGGGCGCCGGCGGAACTTCGCCCCGGAGGAACACTTCAACGTGGGCGGCAAGACCAAGTGGTACGGCGCTGCGGTATTGCGCTACTCGCCGCACGAATTCGAGGCTGATCCGGACCATCAGTGCCTCGCCTGGCCGATCGGCTACCGGGATCTTGAACCTTATTACGACGAAGCGGAACGCCTCCTAGGTGTCCGGCTGTTTCCGGCCGAAGCGAATCTGACGTCGATCGCACGCCGGATCAGACACCGGAATTCGGGCTGGAAGACAGAACCGCTGCCGCTCGCGCTGTCGCCGGAGATCATTAACCACCCCGAAGAGGCGAGGCGTTTCGATGCTTTCGCGTCGGTCAAAGGGCTCAAGGCGGATGCGGAGCGTGTGTTCATCGATCCGATCCGTTCCGACGCGAATTTCCGGCTGCACATTGGCGACGCGGTGGCTCAGCTGATTCCGGACGATTCCGATAGCCGGCGGGTGAACGCCGTGGTCACCGAAAGCGGGAAGCGCTTCGAGTGCCGCACGCTGATATTGGCCGCGGGCGCATTGCATTCGCCGCGCCTGCTGCAAAATTATTTGGCCACAACCGGACTGGACCGGCGGTTGCCGTCGGCTGCAGTGGTCGGCCGCAATTACAAACAGCATCTGCTTACGGCGATGATTGGATTCGGTTCTTCACCGCAGACCGATGTGTTGCGCAAAACCCTGATCTTTTTGCACGAGAAGCTGCCGCACAGCAGCGTGCAGCCGCTCGGCTTCGACGGTGAACTGATTGCCGGGTTGATGCCGAAATTGCTGCCAAGGCGTTTGGCAACGCGGCCCGGGCAATATGCTTACGGATTCTTCCTGCAGACCGAGGACGGTTCGCACCCAGCCAACCGCGTGATTGCGGGCACAGACGCCCGGGCTCCGCAACTTGACTATGACCCGCGCCGGCTGCCGCGCGCGCGTCTTGAGCATCGGCGGCTGGTCCGCGCGCTCGGCCGCGGTTTGTTGCGCGCGAATATGCTCGTGTTTTCCAGACCGATCCCATTGAGCGGCACGGCCCATGCCTGCGGCAGCCTCGTGATGGGCAACGATCCGGCAAGCTCCGTCCGTGGATGCGCACGGACTCGTGCATGGCCTGCACAATCTCTATGTCGTCGACGGCAGCGTGCTGCCGCGCTCGAGCCGCGTTAATCCATCACTTACCATTTTCGCATGGGCGCTGCGTGTAGCCGAAAGCCTCGCCCGCAAACCGGAGGAACAACCACATGAAACCGACAACCAGTATATGCCTGCCTGACCTGGTCCATTTCGGCCGCGAAATCTGCGGCGACCTCGAGCAGGCCGAACGCCGTGAATGGTGGCTCAGCAACGGGCTCGGCGCGTACGCCTGCGGCACCATCGCGGGCAGTCTGACCAGGCGCTACCATGGACTTCTGGTCGCGCCCGTGAATCCGCCTCTGGGCCGTTTTCTGGTGTTTGCGAAAACGGATGCGACCCTGATCGACGGCGAGCACGAATGGCCGTTGTTCACGAATCGCTGGGGCGGCGGCGCGGTCGCTCCCCAAGGCTATCGCCACATCGAGTCGTTCCGGCTGGACGGCCGGATGCCGGTCTGGCGCTTCGCGGCCGGGGACGCGATCGTCGAGCAGCGGATCTGGATGGAACCCGGCGCGCACACGACCGGCGTGGCCTGGTCGATCGAACCCGTGCTGCCCGGCGACCGCAGGGTCCGGCCGCTTTGCGTGAAACTCCTGGTCAATGCACGCGATCATCACGGCAATGCGAAGCCCTGGGATTTCAACCCGATCATCGAATTCGAGCGCAACCGCCTGAAAATCTCGCATCCGAACTGGTTCCATGCCTATCTGCACCTCGCAACCGGTACGTTTCAAACCGAGCACACCTGGTACGAGAATTTCGATCTCGTCCAGGAACGCGCGCGCGGACTCGATCCGAACGACTGCCATCTGTGTGTGGGTGAGGCGAATTTCGATCTGGCTCCGGGGCATTGGTCGGGTTTGGTCGCGAGTCTCGACGAAAACGCCTCGCCTTATCTGCTCGAAAGCATGCGGCGCTTTTCGGCGCATGACCAGGGGGAGTTGAAACGCGCGCAAATCCGGCATGTGGAGCTGCTCGAAGCGCCGGCCTGGATCAACCAGTTGGTGCTGGCCGCCGACAGCTTCATATTTTCGCGTCCGCTGCCCGACGTACCCGAGGGCGAATCGGTGATCGCGGGTTTCCCCTGGTTCGGCGATTGGGGCCGGGATACCATGATTGCGCTACCGGGACTTACGCTCGCGACCGGGCGCTTCGAAACCGCGCGCCGCGTGCTGGAAACGTTTGCGCGATTCATCGATCGCGGCATGTTGCCCAACGTGTTTCCGGGCACCGGCGAACGTCCGGACTACAACACGGCCGATGCGGCGCTTTGGTTCATCGAGGCCTGGCGGGCCTATTTCGAAATGACCGGCGACGCTATCGCGCTCGCGGAAGGCTACCCGGTGTTGTGCTCGATCATCGATTGCTACCGGCAGGGAACCCGGTACGGCATTGAAATGGACCAGTCCGACAGCCTGCTGTCTGCAGGCGAGCCCGGCGTTCAAATCACGTGGATGGATGCGAAGATCGGGGATTGGGTGGTGACGCCGCGGATCGGCAAGCCGGTCGAGATCAACGCGCTGTGGTACAACGCGCTGTGCATCATGGCGGACTTCGCAAAAACGCTGAAACTGGATGCCTCGGACCACGAACAACTCGCGGAGCGAACTCGTAACGGCTTCCAGCGTTTTGTCCGTCCGCAAGGGGGGCTCTTCGATGTGCTCGACGGTCCGGACGGGGACGACGCGAGTATTCGCCCGAATCAGATTTTCGCAGTCAGTCTTTCTCATAGCCCTCTGGAACCGGCCAAACAGTCCCGGATCGTCGCCGAATGCGCACGCGAGCTGCTCGGCTCTTACGGCTTGCGTTCACTGACCCCGGCCCACGCCGGTTACCGCCCGCGCTGTGATGGAAATGTCTTCGATCGTGACAGCGCCTATCACCAGGGTCCGCTCTGGACCTGGCTGCTCGGGCATTTCGCGCTGGCTCTGCACCGTTCCGGCGGGAATCCGAGCGAGGCGCAGCGGGTGCTCGAACCCATCGGCGATCATCTGCTCGATGCGGGTCTGGGCATGGTCAGTGAGATTTTCGATGGCGATCCGCCGCATATTCCGCGCGGTGCGCCCGCCCAGGCCTGGTCCGTCGCCTGTGTGCTGGACGCCTGGTGGCGGCTGGAGCGCGCGATGCGGTTGGTTGTGGTGGACCGCGAAGACCAATTGCTCGCGCGCGCGGCGGTTTGAGCGGGCCATTAACCCAGATCCATGAAAATCCATTTCGTAGGTTGATGACATGGACTCCTCCCTCTTCCCAAGCGACGCGGGATGCGTCAAATTGGGACGGTTTCGAACAACCAAATAAAGAGAGGAATCCACGATGAAATTTAGCGCAATTGGGTTAGATCTGGCAAAGAATGTTTT
>JBGTCG010000172.1:0-5102 GCA_041748915.1 Methylococcales bacterium | reverse complement strand
ATACACCATGCCATTCTTAACGTATTCGCTCGCGCCGCAATGCTTGCAGGATATTGTCTCCATACCACCCCCTTGCAATCGTTAGAAACTAATCATAGCAAATAACGCATCAAATATCTATATTTAGTTAGGACTCTCGATGATCGATGGTCTATTCATGGTCCCCTCCGTCGCAACATCGCAGTGGTCTTTTAACTGTTGGATTTACGCGGACCAGCAAGGTTCCCGGGAAGGGAAGTCCCGCTTCAATTGGATAGGTGGATGAACGCTTTGATGATCTGAACTTCCATGCCGGACAGGATATTCATTCGGTCCGAATCGTTTGGAGATACACCTATGGAAACATCAATGCGCAATTGCAGATACCCTCCGGACGGTCGGGACGGGTCGGGTAACCCGTAACGTTGTGCCTGAACATGTCATCCGACCACCATTCGCCGGTGAAACGTTGGGACGGGATACAAATCCCGTCTCGCCCGGACGCAGTGACGACAATGCGGCATTTAGCGTATTTTGATAGGCCATTTCACGCATTCTGGAATATGTAATCAAATTCTGGCGCGCATAAGCACGGTCAACCACTGTAGACATCACGTCGCAACGCCGTTGGTGTCATCTTTGCCTGGTCGATTGAATTTATCATGCGGACCGACTTGATCCTCCCGTGCAATTGATCGCTTACGACCAACTTCTGCGCTTGTTCGAGGACCATCGCCAACCGTTGATTTCGTTTCTGGCGGCGCGTGTCCGGTGCCTGGAAACCGCCCAGGATCTGAGCCAGGAGGCTTATCTGCGACTGCTGCGCAAAGACGGTGTTGCGCATACCGACAACCTGGCGGCCTATCTTTACCGGACCGCGGAGCGCCTGTCGATCGACTTTTTGCGCCAACATAACCGGTTGCACGGAAGGTTGGTGGCGATGGATGACGACCTTCCGTGCCCGAGTATCCAGCCGGAAGATCTGGCTATCTTCAGGGAACAGTGTGAAATCGTGCTCGATGCGATCGCATCGCTGCCGGGAGTCTGCCGCCACGTGTTTCTGTTACGCAAGTTTGATGAGTTAAGCTACCGCGACATTTCAGCGCGTTTGGGGATATCCGGGAAAACCGTGCAACGGCATCTGGTGAAAGCGATGCTGCATTGCCACCGGCGTTTGGAAAATCCGTTTTCCTGATGCAAACTTGCACCTCCGGCCAAGATCGAATCCAGGGCCTTACCGTTCGTAGTCCGATTGATTGCTGTATAGCCCAGATTGCTCTGGAAAATCGTTTATTGCTGCTGCATGATGATCGTGATTTTATGGCGATCAGCCAATTAGCGCCGTTACAACAAAAACGCTGGGCTGTTCGCTAACCCGATCGGGTGGGGAATCAAGGGTTACCATTCAGCAGCAAAGTGAAGGCCCTTTCAAGCAAGCTGAAGCTTGCGCCCCTTTGGCTCCGGAATCCGGTCGCCAAACTCCCTGGCTGTATCAATCCACAGGTCAATGGCTTCCTGAGCGCTTGCCAGTGCAGCCTCATAAGTGTTTCCGTGGGCCATACAACCAGGAAGCTCAGGAACCTCCGCGACAAAGGCGTCGTCTTCGGTGCTCCAGTAGATAATCAGTTCGTACTTATACATCTCTAACCTCTCCCAGCCTGTAACGCAAGATAACCGCACGGACCTGGCGAACCTGATAAGGCTTGGCTTTGTTCCCCTGACTTTGCAGGTTGATTCGCTCCTCGACGTCAGTCCGCCGGAAAATGTGATGGCTGCCTTTCGTGCGCTCATCGAAACCCAGGTGCACCAAGAGTGCGCGCAGATCCGAGAAATCGATATTGGAGTCCGAGCGGCCCTCAAGGATACGCCGAAGCAGTTTGCCGTGTATTCCCATACAGGTATTTTATCGTTAGCCGGACGATAGTCGAAACTTTTTCCGAAGGTTCGGAGGACCACCGCTTGGCATTCTCGCAAAAAAATTTGTCCAGCTCGAGACGCTTTCCTCGTTATAGGTATCAGAGGATTCGCAAAACGCGAACCACGATGACCCGATCCGAAGGAAAACTTCATGAATCATCGCATCTCCCGGCCGCCTGCCTCAAACCTCAAACAAGAAGCGCTGATCACAGTCCTAATGTTGGCGCTGTTCGCATGCGCAAACGCCACCGGCGCCGAAAATAACGCGATCACTTTCGACCTGCCCGCCCCCAACCCTTGTCGGCCAGTCTGGACCGCATCGCCGAAGCCTCCCGGACCAAGCTGATTTACGCGGACGCATCTGTCCAAGGATTGACCGCGCCACCCCTTAAGGGCCGGTACACCGTGCACCAGGCTCTCGACAAGGTATTGGATGACCGAGGGCTGCGTTACGAAGTAGTCGACAACACCCTGATCGCGGTCAAGCCGGAGGAGTCGGCGACATCGACCGCGCTGCCGAAGGTCACCGTCACCGAGCAAGTCGAAGGGACGGAGGAGCAACCTATTTACCAAGTCGAAACCTCCACCGCCGGCACCAGATTTCCAATCGAAATCACCCGGGTTCCTCAGAGTATCCAGGTGATCACTCAAGACGTCTTCAATGATCGGGGTGCCCTCAGCATCGGGGACATCATGAAGCAAGTGCCTTCGGCGACCCTACAAGGTTCCCGATTCACCAATTTTCCGTTTGTTAATATTCGCGGATTCAGGCCGGAACAGATCCGGAACGGCATCCGACAACTGTTTTTTTCCGGTGTCGATTTTTCTTCTCTGAGCCATATCCAGAGCGTCGAGGTCTTGAAAGGACCGGGCAGTACTCTATTCGGGCAAAGCAGCAACGCGGGCGGGATCATCAATGTCGTCACCAAGCGGCCCTATGATGGCTTCGGCGCCCAAGCGAGCTTTACCCGCGGCGGCTGGACCGGATTCGACGGCGACATTACCAGCGGTCAATGGGATTTCAATTCGCCCCTGACTCCGGACGGCGCCCTGAAGCTGCGCTTTACCGGCGAAGTGGAGCGCTCCGACACCTTCATCAATTTCCAGGAACTGAACCGGGAAAATTTCGGTTTAATGCTTAGCTATGACGACGGAGGGCCGGTGCGCGCCTACATCAATGCCGAATACCAGAATCGGGAAACGCTGCCGAACCCGGGATTACCGCCGCTCGGCACCGTGCAGGGCAGCGGTGGTTTAAGTGGGATCTCGCGAGATACATTTCTCGGCGAACCCGGGTTTGACAAGCTGACCAGTGATGCGCCGCTGGTCCAAGCCTGGGTCGAGTTCTACGAAGAGCAACGCCCCCGACCAAGGCAACCGTTTCCAAAACACCCCGAGGCACCAAGCCAACGTCTGGACGCACTACTATTTCGATAGCGGGGTTCTGCGCAATCTGATCCTTTCAACCGGTGTCAATTTCGTCGACGACCGGCCCCTGGACAATGCCAACACCGTCAATCTTCCCAACCTCACCACTTGGGATTTGGGCGCTTCCTACAGTTTCAAAAACGGGGAGCCCTTCGAACAAGTGAAATTCGAGTTGTTCGCGAACAATGTGTTGGACAAGCGTTACTTCAATGCGTTTGACTTCGGTCTGGCCGTGATCCCCGGCGACCCGCGGTCGATTGTAGGGCGGGTTTCGTTGAAATATTGACCCGTCGGAATTCGGCTATGATGCGCCATTTCTGGGTATTGATCCACCGCTGGGCCGGGCTGGCGATGGCCGTGTTTTTGATCCTCGTAGGATTTACCGGCAGTCTGCTGGCGTTTCTCACCGAACTGGACCGGGCGGCGAACCCGCGAGTATATCAAGCAAGCGTAGCCATGTAGGTACGCATCGCGTACCTTTTTTGGTTTTGGCTGAATCGGAACGTTTTGAAAATGGTACGCGGTGCGTACCCTACGGATTACGGTGTTCACCGAAATAGCCCGCGTAGGTTGGTGACATGGACTCCTCCCTCTTCCCAAACGGCGCGGGATGGGTCAAATTGGGATGGTTCTGAACAACCAAGATGGAGAGGAGTCCACAATGAAATTTACTGCAATTGGGTTGGATATCGCAAAGAATGTTTTTCATGTTTACGGGATCACAGAGGATGGAGAGATTGTGAAAAAAGAGCTTCGACGCAAAGGGGTGCTGGATTATTTTGCGAATCTGGAGTCGGGTGTGATTGGGCTTGAATCGTGCGGCAGCGCCCATTACTGGGCCCGGGAGTTGATGAAATTGGGGCACACGGTAAAGTTGATCAACCCGCGCCTGTTGAAACCGTATGTGAAAGGCAACCCGCGTAAGGCGGAACCGGTTACGGGTTCCGCTGGATGTTAAACTCAGGTCGTTACCGGACGATTTGGTGGCATGAACCGACGAGTGAGCGGATTTGGCGGATCGCCTGGCGGCATCCGCCCTCCGCTTGCTAACTTGGAGAACTCAATGAAACCTTCAGTCGCGCTTGATCTTAGACGAACCGCCGTGCGCGAGGTGGCTGGCCGTTTCCGTACAGCGAACCCGCGTATCTTTGGTTCAGTGCTCCACGGTACCGACCGGGACGGAAGCGACCTCGATTTGTTGGTGGATGCACTCCCCGGTGCCACGCTGTTTGACCTGGGTGGTCTGCAAGTCGAACTGGAAGACCTGCTCGGCGTACCTGTCGATCTGGTGACACCGGGCGATCTTCCGCCGAAGTTCCGCGATCGGGTGCTTGCGGAGGCGCGGCCGATATGAGCGAGAACCGCCTTCCCAACTACCTCGATCACATACTGGAAGCCGCGCATCAGGCTTGTAGCTACGTGGAAGGCTTGAGCAAGGAAGATTTCCTTGCCGACAAGCGCACGCAACAGGCAGTTATCCTGAACGTTGTTATTATCGGCGAAGCCGCCACGAAACTGCTAAGGGATTACCGGGGCTTCCTCGATCGGTACCCGGAGGTGCCCTGGACCGGTATGAAAGGTATGTGCAACCGAATCGCTCATGGCTACTTTGACATCAATCTCGACGTGGTGTGGGATACCCCAAGCCGTTGACTTAATCTGTTGATCTCGACCCGATAACGGGCCTAAGATGGACCTCCGCATAGGCTTTTCTATTTGGATCATGCAGGAGATATTTTCCGTAGCCTCTACTGGAAACCACCCTCGGATACCGCCCG
>JBGTCG010000171.1:0-8464 GCA_041748915.1 Methylococcales bacterium | reverse complement strand
CACCGCTCCCACAAATGGCTGGACGGCGTTTCGGAGGTACTTTTGGATCCCCTCTGGCGCTAGCGCACGACGGGAATCCAAAATTACCTACGCCTACCGGGGACTACCAGCCCTCGCGTTCGCTCTCCATGGCTGGCAGCGTATGAAAACTAACCGCCTGCCGCCGGTTACGCGCTTTGTCACGGTCGCGCCCTTTCAATCCTGCTGATCGCCGGGTACCTGCTTTTCGACCGGAACCGATCCGGAGCTATTGGATCCCGCGCCTATGACGAGACCGGCCGCTTTCGGATTGCTGTAAAACTGGATCCGGAGAAGCCCCGCATTGGGCGCAACCGATTGGCCCTGTACCTTAAGGACGAAAAAGTAGTCCCGGTGAGCGGTGCCGAGATCAAGGCAGTTGCCGAAATGCCCGCGATGGGCGCGATGCCCGCGATGCAGGCGCCGGTTGCGCTCAGCGAAATCGCGCCCGGAACCTATCACGGCGAGTTCGAACTAGCCATGGACGGCGCCTGGCCACTCACGATCGCCCTGACCGACTCGGATCTCGGCAGGGCCGAAGTCACCTACGATCTAACCACGAGCAGGGCCGGACTGCGTCTCCTGAGTTTCGCGCCCGGCTCCATAGAAAACGCGGTCGATCGACGGAATCAAGCGGAAGAAAAACCGGGGACTATCGTGGTCGATGCGCGGCGGCGTCAACTGATCGGCGTCACCACGGCACGGGTGGAACACCGACGGCTGATCCGTACGGTTCGGGCGGCGGCAACAGTCACCGTCGACGAAACCGCCCTTACCGACATCAATTTGAAATTCGATGCCTGAATCCGGGACCTCAATGCGGATTCTCTCGGTGCGCCGGTGCGCGAAGGCCAAGTGCTTTTCACCGTGTACAGTCCGGACCTGGTTTCAGCCCAGGAAGAATACTTGGAAAGTCTCAAACGAGGAAGGTTGGTGGGGGCCGCGCGCCGACGCCTGACTCTTTGGAACATCGATCCGGCCCAGATCGCACGCATTGCGGAACGCGGGCGGGCGCTGACCGATCTGCCGATCCACTCGCCGGTCACCGGTCATGTGATTGAAAAGCAGGTTGTCAAAGGCTCCGCGGTCAAGGCCGGGCAGCCTCTAATGCGCATCGCCGATCTTTCGCGGGTGTGGATCGAAGCCCGAGTCTACGGTCACGACTCGGCATGGATCCGGGCAGGCATGGAAGCCGACATCACCGTGCCGGAGCTGCCGGATCGGGTCTTTCAATCGACGGTGTCCTATATCTATCCCTATCTTCAGGCGGACACGCGCACCGCGAGGCTAAGGTTCGAACTGCCGAACGCCGAAGGGCTTCTGTACCCGGACATGCTGGCCACAGTCCATCTCGGGATCGATGTCGGGAACCGTCTGGCGGTACCAGAAAGCTCCGTGATCTATACCGGCGAGCGCCACTACGTTTTCGTCGATCTCGGCGGCGGCAGATTGCAGCCGAGACGGATCACGATCGGTGCGCGGACCGATGAATTTATCGAAGTGTCATCCGGGCTTTCACCGGGCGAGACCGTGGTGACTTCGGGCAATTTCTTGATTGCCTCAGAAAGCCGGCTCAAGGCGGGAATGCAACAATGGTGAGTACGCATTCTGCTTCGAACGGCTTCATCGCCGGCCTGATTGCCTGGTCGGCGCACAATCCAGTTATCATATTCTTTTTCGCGGCTGCCGGCTGCTTTTGGGGTTACCGGTCCCTGCTCGGCGCGCCGCTGGACGCCATTCCCGATCTCTCCGATGTACAGGTCATCGTGTATACCGATTGGCCGGGACACAGTCCGGACCTGATCGAGGATCAGATCACCTACCCGCTTTCGACGATGTTGCTCGCAGCGCCCAAAGTACGGACCGTGCGCGGTCAGAGCGTTATGGGGGCAAGCTTCGTCTACGCGATATTCGAGGATGGCACCGACGTTTATTGGGCGCGGTCACGGGTCGTCGAATACCTCAACACCTTACAGAGCAAGCTTCCAGAAGGTGTTCGCCCGACTCTCGGCCCGGACGCGAGCGGGGTCGGCTGGGTGTACCAATATGCGCTGGTGGACAAAAGCGGGCGGCATGATCTCGCCGAGTTGCGCAGCCTGCAGGATTTTACGCTGCGGTACTGGCTCGAATCGCTGGAAGGCGTCGCGGAGGTGGCTTCCGTGGGAGGGTTCGAAAAGGAATACCAGGTTGCGGTCGATCCGATCCGGCTCTCTCTGCTCGACATATCCCTGAACGACATGGCGCGGGCCATCCGGCGCTCGAACAGTGATGTCGGCGGCCGCGTGCTGGAGATTGCGGGACACGAACATATCATCCGCGGACGGGGCTATATCCGCACCCTTGCGGATATCCGCCAAATTGTATTGAAAGCAGGCCGGAAGGGTATCCCGATTACGGTCGGCGACGTTGCCGAAGTCAGCCCCGGACCTGCTTTGCGCCGGGGTTTGGCGGATCTTGACGGGGAGCGGGAAACCGTTGGCGGCATCGTCGTGATGCGGTACGGTGACAACGCGCTGGATGTTATTGAACGCGTCGAGGAGCGCCTGACCGAAATCCGACCGATGCTGCCGGCAGGCGTGGAGATTGTATCCGTGTACGATCGATCGAGCCTGATCCGGGGCGCGATCGATACCCTCAGAACAACCCTGACCGAGGAGATGGTTGCGGTCTCCCTCGTGGTTGTCCTGTTTTTATTGCACCTGCGCTCCGCGCTGGTGGTGATGGTCACGCTGCCGGTCGCAATCCTGCTGGCGTTCCTCCCGATTACGGCCCAGCATTTGACCGCCAACATCATGTCGCTCGGTGGCATCGCGGTGGCCGTCGGCGCCATGGTGGATGCCGCTATCGTCATCGTCGAAAATGTCCATAAGCGGCTCGAACTTGCGGCGGCCGAAAACGGAACGGCGGACAGGAGCCCTGTGATCATCGCAGCGATGCAGGAAGTCGGTCCGAGCATCTTCTTTTCGCTGCTCGTGATTACCGTATCGTTTCTGCCCGTTTTCGCACTGGAAGGCACGGAGGGACGGTTGTTCCGGCCCCTGGCCTACACCAAGAGCTATGTCATGGGCTTCGCCGCGCTGCTCGCGGTAACCATGACGCCGGCGCTCGCGATGATCCTGATTCGCGGTCGGATCCGCGGCGATGATAATCCGTTCAATCGACGGTTGGTGGCCATGTATGTTCCGGTGGTTCGATTTGCCGTCCGCTTCCGCTGGGGGGTAATCGGCGCAGCGATCCTCGGCGTTTTAGCAACAGTCCCGGTGTTCCGGCAGATCGGCAATGAATTCATGCCGCCCTTGAACGAAGGCGTGCTGCTCTATATGCCGACGACCCTTCCGGGAATCTCCATTACCGAAGCCGGGCGCGTACTGCAATTGATGATCGAGAGCTGAAATCCTTTCCGGAAGTCGAACGGGTCTTCGGGAAAATCGGCCGCTCCACGAGCGCCACCGACATGGCTCCGCTGTCGATGGTCGAAGCCGTGATCACGCTGAAGCCCCGGACGCAGTGGCGTGACGGCCTGGATTGGGATCAGCTTCTCGCGGAAATGGATGAACGCGTGCGTTTTCCGGGTATGCCGAATATCTGGTGGATGCCGATCCAGACCCGCACCGAAATGCTGGCCACTGGAATTCGCTCGTCCCTCGGCATTAAAATTTTCGGCGATGAGGTCGGTGTGCTCGAAGCGGCCGCCGTGCGCATCGAGCGTCTGCTGCAGGTGGATCCGCGCACCGGGCCGTTTACACGCAGCGTTTTTGCCGAAAGACTTGGTGGCGGTTATTTTTTTGATTTCGATATCGACCGCTTCCAAATTGCACGTTATGGCCTTACCGTCGGCGATGTCGAGGATACGCTCGAAGCTGCGATCGGCGGCGTCGAAGTTACCAGGACCATCGAAAAACGCGCGCGCTACGGTGTGAATCTCCGCTACGCCCGCGACTTTCGCGACGATCCGGAAGCGCTGAAGCGGGTGCTGGTTTCCACGCCGAACGGCGCACAGGTCCCGTTGAGTCAGTTGGCCGCGATCGAATTCCGCACCGGCCCTCCGATGTTGCGCAATGAAGACGGGGAATTGGTGGCCTTCGTGTTCGTCGATGTCCGGGACATCGGGATTCCCGGCTATGTTGACGCCGCGCGCCGGATTGTATCGGAAAAAGCCGGCGTGCCTCCGGGATACCGCATGGAGTGGGCGGGTCAGTTCAGGCATTTCGAACGGGCCAAAGCGAGTTTGCAGCTGTTGATTCCGGCCACCCTCGCGATCGTGTTTTTCATGCTCTACGTAAGCCGCCGGTCCGTGGTCGAAGCGGGTGTTATTCTTCTGACCATTCCTTTCTCTTTGATTGGCGCGGTGTGGGTGCTTTATTTTCTGGACTACAACTTCAGTGTCGCCGTCTGGGTGGGCATGATCGCGCTCGCTGGACTGGACGCGGAAATGGGTGTGCTGATGATGCTATATCTCCAGCTAAGCTACCAGGCGCGCGTTGCACAGAACCGCATGAATACGCCCGCGGTGCTGGCGCTGATCTGATGAAACGTATCGCGGCCCCGATGGTTGGGGGTACGGTCTCGATGCTGTTATTGGTGCTCGTCGTGTTCCCGGCGGTGTTTGCGATTTGGAAAGGCGCCCGTTAAGATCACAATACATGGACCCTAACCACGCCCTGTCACGCCTCCAGCGGAGATCTTTGCCACCGTTCCCTGGATGGTGGGCGGCCCTGGGGCCCGGCATTGTCTGGATGGCCCTGGCCCAGGGCAGCGGTGAATTGATCTGGTGGCCATATCTGATCGCCAAATACGGACTCACGTTCCTGTTCCTGCTGATTCCCGCCTGCCTGCTCCAATATCCGCTCAATATGGAGATCGGTCGATACACGTTGCTGACCGGAGAAAGCATTTTTCAGGGCTTTATCCGACTCCACCGGGTTCTTGGAATCTTCCTGTGGCTGTTGATGTCGGTGTCGTTCTGCTGGTTCGGCGCATTCGCCACTGCGGGCGGCACCGCGCTTGCGGCATTAACGCATTTCCCTAACGGGTGGTCGGTCCCCGATCAGACGCTGTTCTGGGGCTACGCCACGATCGCGGTGTTTCTGATCGCGATTCTGTTCAGTCAGGTGGTGTATGTGCTCGTCGAGCGTTTCATGAAACTGGTTGCGGTTACGACGGTCGTGGGTCTGCTCTGGGCCTGCGGCCAGCCCGAAGTGCTGGATGCGATTCCGGAGTTCCTGCGCGGCTTGCTGGGGCCGGCAGCTCCGCCGCCCCGGCCCTGGGACGCAGCCGATGCGAACAAGCTGCTCACGGCCATCGCGTTTGCGGGACTCGGAGGTTTCTGGATTCTGTTCTATTCCTATTGGCTACGGGACAAAGGAGCGGGCATGGCCGTCCATATGGGCCGGATCACGGGTCCGATCGCCGGCAAACCCGAGGTGGTCTGCCGCGACGGTTTTTTGCCCGACGATCCGACTGAAAACCGTGGACGCTGGCAGCAATGGGAAAGATACCTGCGAGTCGATGTTTTGGTCGGCGTCGTCGGGAACTTGGCCACCACTCTGATGACCTGTCTCTTGGCCTATGCATTGCTTTTTCCCACGGGATTGCTGCCCAAGGATTATGAGCTCGCCGTGGTCCAATCCCGGTTTTTCGAGGTGGCTTGGGGTGATGTGGGCAGAATTCTTTTTCTGGTGGTGGCCGCCGCGTTCCTGTCTGACACCTGGCTTGCAACCGTGGACGGCGTAAGCCGGATGCAGGCCGACATCGTTCAGGTGCTGTTTCCGAAAAGCCGGTGCTGGTCCCAGAGAGCCTGGTATTATTTTTTTTTGGGGCTGATGACGCTGATTACCTGTCTGACCATGCGGCTTGACACGCCCGGCGCGCTGATTCTGACTAGCGCCGTGATCGGTTTTGCGGGCACGGTGATCTTCCCGCTGGCGTTGTATTTTCTCAATTACCGGCTGTTGGCCCCTTTTTTACCAAGCTGGGCCAAGCCGGGAGGCTCCGGTCCCTGGCTTCTGGGCATGAGTTTCGTGATCTATTCGGGGCTTGCGCTGGCCTACGGTTGGGCCAGTCTGATTGGAGAGTGATGCTCGGATATTCCTCCCATGTTAACCGTAAGCGTTCAGCCCAGCCATCTTGAAGGGCGCGAGTTACTGAGCGGGGTGTTGGATCGGGAGTAGTTCGTCGATTCTGGAATTGGGCCAAGAGGGGAAGTTTTTCGAGGGTGTCCTTGAGCCAGGCAAGGGCTCGATGCCATTGAGTGCCGCGGTGGCAAGCAAGCGCTGAATGGCGGCGGCACGACGGCCGGCGCGTTCGGAGCCGGTAAACAGCCAGTTCCGCCGTCCTAAGGATCGTCGATGCGGGATCGGTGAATCGGGACCCCGTGCCTATGCTGATCGGGATTCCACCGCAGTTATCGGTATCGAAGGCGGTGCAATATCTGAAGGGAAAAAGTTCGCCCAAGTTGTTGTCGGAGTTCCAGCCATTGAGGAAGCGCTACTGCGGACAACATTTGTGGGCGAGGGGATACTGGGTTGCCTCGAGTGGCAATGTGACGGATGAAGTCTGGAAGGAGTACATCAAGAATCAGAAGCCGCCGGAACCGGATGGATTTTGAGGCAGTTTAACGCAGCAATCGGCCGAATGGCCGATCAATCCCATTTTTCGGTCAGTCACGCTCGCAGTTGACAACTCAATCGACACCCCGTACATTCCCGATTTAATGAAAACGGCCGTTTATTTTTTTCTATAACCGATGTCAGGGCTTGAGTAGATGAGTCAATTGGTGTCTGAGTAAACGATTAACTACCCGGATACGGTCGCCTGCCTTGCGGCCCAAAAATCCCGCCCTCCGCCTTCGCTGGGAAAAGGAAACCCGCTACTACGAGGTCCACATCGTTCGTGAGCTGTGGGCAAGATTCGGCGGCTACCGTGCCCGGCCGACGAAGCGGTCGCCTGGAAACTGGCGACGGTTCGGAGGCAGCGGAAACGACGCGGTTATGAGGTCGTAGGTGGTTAATGAACAAGCGAACCCTGGACGAAATCTCCGCGACTACCATTGGGCATTACGACCGGAACGCCGATGCTTTTTTTGTGGGCACACGCAATCACGATGTCAGCCAGAACATCGCCGCTCTGCTGGCCCATATTCGGGGCGAGCCGCCGTTCACCATCCTCGATTTCGGTTGCGGACCTGGCCGCGATCTCAAGACGATTACCGATTTGGGCCACACGGCGATAGGCCTGGACGGCGCGGCCCGGTTCGTCGAGATGGCGCGGAACTACAGCGGTTGCGAAGTTTGGCATCAGGACTTTCTCAAACTCGAACTTCCGGACGGATATTTCCACGGCATTTTCGCCAATGCGGCGCTCTTCCACGTCCCGAGTCGCGAATTGTCGCGGGTGCTCCGGGAACTGCGCGCGACCTTGAAGGCGGAAGGCGTTTTGTTCGCTTCGAACCCGTGCGGCCAGAACGAAGAGGGATGGAGCCGGGAGCGTTATGGCGCTTACCACAACCTTGAAACCTGGCGCGGCTTCCTTTCATCGACGGGTTTCCTGGAACTCGAACACTATTACCGGCCTGCCGGCCTTCCACGGGACCAACAACCCTGGTTGGCCACTGTCTGGCGCAGGATGTAACCAGCTATGCCTTTGTTCCAGGATTCTTTTCCAGGATGATTAGCGGTAATTTTTCCCATGCATGGTTCCACTTGTGGTTGCAAGGAACCAAATTATTTAGCACGTAGAATGGTCGCTTACGACCCGAAGCCGACGATTGGGGAGTGTACGAGAATGTCTGGTTCAAGTGCCAAGGGGGACACCCCGAGATTGGGCTACATGAGTGTAATTGCCACTTGTTAATGATCACCGAATAACGTACGTGAGATCAATCTCACAACGACGAACCAGTTTAAATTATGGTCGTCATAGGCCAGACCTTCGGGGAACAAAATTAGCCGTTATCAAAGTCGGACATTACCTGGTGCAGCCATGATACTTGTTAAGCCACCCACCAGCCGGTTTACCAGCAGCGACCAGGGACCGAATGCATTAGTAGGGGTCCCAGAACCGCCTGACTTCACACCTTAGGGACTGCAGCCAGAAAGTTTAGTAATTAGGTATAGTAGAATGCGTTAAACTGCATTAAATTGTTCTTGGAAATACAAGGAAATACCGAGCAAGCAGGGGAACTAGTACAGCACCCATCAAATCCGACTAACATAATCAAGCGTCCAAGGGTTTGCCTTGATAGGTCCACTTGAAAGGCTTCGCCATGGTTTCGTTGAAATAGTCAATGAATGCCAACAGCTTCCTTTTCAAATCCTGTTTCGAATTGAAATTGCCTCGTTTGATGACTTTTTTCATCAAGATTCCAAACCAGATTTCAATTTGGTTCATCCACGAAGCATGCTTCGGGGTGTAGTGAAACACGATCGACTTGTTTGGATCCATCAGA
>JBGTCG010000170.1:0-25603 GCA_041748915.1 Methylococcales bacterium | reverse complement strand
CTACTTTACTGGCCTGCAAATCCCGTATCGCTTGGATTAATAAGGTTATTGTTATAATAGACACTTGATTCGTTTTTCGCTTAACACCCAAGAAAAACAGTGCGTTATAGAACGCAAGGCCAGCGAAGTGGATAGCCCATTTGTCTTTTATAAAGCACTGTTGTGATGGAAAGCCCATCGCTACTAGTAGAACGTTTCGACAAAAGGTTTACCCTCATTTCGACCAGAACACGCAGGATGTGCTGAGGCACGTCAAATCGGCAGGATTGACGATTTGCACGGCACGGCCGTCCGCAGGGCGCCGGACATGGAAGTCCGGCATGAACCGCATCGACCGCGACCGATGCGCCTCCTTCGTCGGCACATCCTACAGCTCCTGACGTTTAATTTACAGGTAGTCGTTTTAGCGGAACGATCTACTAGCCATAATTGGACATCCAGAATTTCTTGGGCTTCATCACAACAGCGCAACCTTACGGCACCAAGCTTCACCGAGGACCTACCCCTATTTCCGCCCGGAACCGCTCCTTCCCCATCAGATATTCTGAAAATGACCACATCGATTATCGTGGTCATGCTCATCTTCAGTTTTCGGATGATATTGCTACCCTAACCCCCGGTAATTCTAAATCTGAAGATTGTACTTAGAAGTTCGCAAGAGTACCACTTCCTCTCGGCGGGAATGGAAGAAAAAAGCAACAAGGCGGGGGAGATGAGCAGTACCCTGGCAAGTCTCGCTAGTTACAACCCCAACCCAGTAGGACGCCCTCGTAAAACAAGATTTGCGGCGGACGACGCTGCCTGGTCCCCCTCGTGGGCTGCCTGGCGCAACCTGGGTAAAGGATAATCGATGCCTCGAGACAACGCCAAGGAATAATGGGTGATTTTCTCTTCTCCCGCCTTGCCGAGGACAAACACAACCCCTTGCCACTCATCCAAAAAACGCTCCATGCTCATGCGCAGATTGCCGCGTCCCGGATCGGCCAAATAAACGCGATCTCCAGCCACTCCCCGGAGCACGGCAAAATGATAGTAGCCGAATGGCCGGACGTGAACAATCACAGGGGCAAGGAGCTGTGGAAGTTGGTCAATGGTCAGCTTAAAGCCCGCAGCCCGATAACCCTTTTGTTGCGCCACAATTTTTAGATCCAGGAGGGAAAACCCAATTCTTTTCTTGCGGTCTTGCTCCTCTTTAGGCATCGTTGCAAGCCGGGTGTTAAGCAGCTCCAGGATCTCCTTTTCCGAGGTATGCTCGCCATAATAATAAACCATGAGAGTCGCCAGGGCCGCCGCACCGCACGAGTAGTCCAGTTGCTGTTTAACGACATATTGGTCGCGAAGCTCTTTCAGGGTATGACGCTTCCCGACGGTCTCCTTGACGCTCGCGGGAACACTCCAGACGGCCTCTTCGGCCACGCTCACGCCGGTTATAAAAGGCGGCAGGATCAGTACACACCCGAGAAAACGCCTTACACTTATCATCCGCTACCCACTATTCCAAATGCGTTTTTTATGGATAAACTCAATTTCTATCGAAGCCGCACTCACGCCCTCTACAGGGTGGACTTCTACGGCGTCCCGGGCACCGGTCGCGTGCCTCCTTGCCGGGTAGAGGACAGGCGCCTGAGTGAGGGCCAAGAGGTTTAAGAGAAGCTGCACTGGCCCTCTATTCGGCGATCACGGCCTTTCGGGCCTAGGCCGAAAAAGACGGTGTATAAAACTGGTGAAAGTGCTCAGTGACGCGGCGCATGCCATCATGGCCGTATTGAAAGGAACAGACCAGACGCGCAAGGTCTACATTAGCTAAGCGGACACCGCCCCGGTCCATGATAGAGTGCGGAGAGCCTCGCCACTGTGCACGAGGCCTCTCCGAGAACGGGGCGTCCAGGAAGGCGCGTGGCCGGTCACAGTACCTGCAACGAACCCTCCGGGCCGCCCACCGGGGAAATTAGCTTACGGGCCTGCCGGGACCGGTATCGTATCGATGGTGAATCCGTGAACCTGCAGGAAATTCGCGGCTGTTACGGGTAGCGCATTGGCAACCGAGAAAAACGCGCCGTTCGGAAGGGCCGCAAGTAGGCAAACCCCCGCCCCCCCGTCGGTTGCAGAAGTGAAATCGCATGCCGCGCCCCCTTCCGTGGCGGCCAACACGCCGTCTTGGAGCGGCGCGAGACCAACTCCTTGTAATCCGTTGAGGGCATGGAAGTCCCCCGCCATGACCGGGGCCGACAGCGCGACGGCCAAAGCACTACCTAACAATATGGATCTGTTCATTAGTATCTCCTCCTCCAAAATAATGCCGACTTGGGGCCGGGTATGATACCCCTTGGGCCTACACGCCGACCCCTCATAGGCATATTATTAAGAATCAAACATATAATGAGGCTATTCTGCTCTTCCCTGCCTCTGCTTAATTCGCGGTCCTGTCACCGAATATACCCTATCCAGGAACGGTGCACAATAGTTTTTACTAATTTCATAAATTGACGCGGCTCGCAACGGCTGGAAGTCACGATCACTACGAACGACGGCGGCCTGAAGCCACCACTCTGTATCAGTTGGTGCAAGAACAGGTCGAGATGGTGCGAGAACCTGTAGAGATGGTGCAAGAACATGTCGAGACGTTCTTTGCGCAAGTCGAGACTGAAACCGGAGCCGGTTTGCTCGAATTGGTCAAAGATGAGTTCGATGCCTTTTCGGAATGTGGTGTTATAGCGCACGCCTTTTTGCGCCTGCCTTGTACCGATTGCGCCCATGAGAAGCTCGTAGCCTTCTAATGAAATACACGGAAGTATTTCATCAGATTATTAACCCGGAAAGGGTCTCTTATTGAAGAACAGGGTATGACCTACCTGGCCGAAATTGAAACGGAGACCGCTTTGGCTCCCCTGCAAACGGCGGCCTGCACCTACCGCATTGCACTTGGTCCCCGAGCAGGGCATAAGGTGTTGACCTTGCAAACCGTCCCCACTCCAAGACCAGATCCAGCATACCCATAAGTACTCGGTCAATGTGCAGGGCTTTAACCTGCATGCCGAGGTGCGCTGCGCCGGCAATCAGCGCAATCAACTCGAGCGCCTGTGCCGTTACATCACACTCCCGGCGATCGCCAATTCACGTTAAATATTAACTTGTAGCCCAGCGGCTCCAATATGCGAAATGCAGGTCAACGATGAGATACGATACAAACTATTCGGGATATTTCGGAACGTACCCCGGCGTAACCAAAATGTGAATCAATTCCGGCTCTTTCCCGGAAATCCTCTTCGATTCGTCTATCTTTATTGGAAACGGACATCAATCCGGAGCTTTCCGCATCAAGGCACTGAACTGTCGGACAATCCGACATTGAATTCCGGCTTACCCCGCCTCTTTCCCGAATCCTGGAGTTGCAGTGAATCAGATGGCAATGCAGAATGTCCCATTAAGTTCGCAAGACTCGACCGTCTCTTCCGAGTTACCATTTGATATAGACGAATCCTCGGTTTCCGTTTGGCTGGCGAATCTGCCGGTCACGGACAAAATCGAAACCTGCAAAACCGTCTTCGTAACATTAAAAAACCTGAACCGGCACAGTATCGATATCAGAACGCGATTCGCGGTTCTGGAAAAGTTCAGAACCGTCGTAGTCTTGGAGTCCTCGAATCTGGCGGCCAGACTCACCGGCGCCGTCTTTCCGCTGGAACCAAAAACCCGCAAGATCGCGAAGTTGGCGGCCAAATTTTATTCCGAATTAGCGTCCGGTTATCAATTGATCTCTAACGACCCTGAATTCGGACAGGATTTTTCGAGTTACGAGCAGGCCCGTGTTCTGCATCGTATCGTTCGGTCGCTCGGAATGTATATATTGCGGGCTGCACAAATGTATGAGCCTCCATCGTCCAGAGTCTGGGATTCTCTAAAAAAAATCTATAGCGAGGCCGAATCCAACCATCTGTTCGGGATCACGATGCAGGATACGACGGTTCCAGGGCTCAATTCGTCCACGATCGCCGGGGATTTAGGATTAGTAGTCCTGTTTTCTGTGTCCAATCCTTATCGGTATTCCCAAACGGAAATGGAACGCGTATTCCGGCTTTTTGAAGCCCATTGCGGGAAAATTGAATGGCGGAACGTTCAGCCGGATCATGCCCTTTTTGCGATCGATCTGGAAAATCCGTCGGGTCCGCAACATAGCTCTTCATTTACCAAATTCCGGAACCAGTCATTAAAAGGAATCGATCTGTCGAATTTTTTCGAAGCTATCTCGCAGGCGGACGTCACGCTAGATCATCAACCGTTGTTTTCGAATGCAATAACCATTTCAGCGCTGCTTCACCACCTGGGGAGGCCCAACAAAATACGAATCAAAAGTCTCGGTACGGATACCGAACTCACGCTCGGATTTGAAAAAATCACTGGCTTATTAAGATTAGAATACTCGAAACCGTCCACGAAAATTGGCGCGCCGTTACCCGACTGGCTGGTCACACCGAATTTCGAGTTATTACCGCTGAGTGATGATTATTCCGACACTCAATTTGCCGATCCGTCAGATGCTGATAATCCCTTTCTTCGGAATAGTCCGCCGAAGCGTAGGCAAAGGGCCACGGGATCCGGCGATACCGTTCGAAATTCCGCACAATTACGAATCGGGTCGAGTACGTTCCGGTGCGAAGTTCATCAATCGGAACTACCAGGCCACGTCCTGGTGGAACTAAGTACCGACAGGCTTGTAATCGGACAGATCGTCTCGTTTCGAGACGCGAATGCGCGAATGCAGATCGGCATAATCCGGTGGATGCAAGCGAACACGGATACTCCTTGTTTTTACTACGGCGTCGAATGCATGAATTCCCAACACACATTGGCGAATATCATCATTTGCTCGAGCAAACATAACGATGTTCTGCTATTCGAAAACCATGCGAATGGGTTATCCACCTATAGCCTGATCATGCCGCCCGCGAAATATCCATCGGGCACCCGATTAACCGTTAAACAGCCGCGATCCACAGGTAATTTTGTTATTCAGAAGCTATTAGAAACCAGCCTGTTTTTCTGTCACTATTCGCTGAAACCCACGCACCGCGCAGACCGATCCTAGCGGTTCAAGCGCCCGGGAAAAGGATATCCGGTCCGTGGAAACTCGCGATATCGAATTCATGCCTACGAATCGCCCCGGAAAATACAGTCCAATTTCATGGCGGTGCTCCGATGCTCTCCAGATAAGCGGTTGAGTCCGCGTAATTCTGGTTCACAATCCCGTGTGGAACATGGCCGGTCGCAACATGTTTACTGGCCGATTCACAATGGCCGAGTTGATCGTCAAAATAAATATCCGCACCGAAGACTTCGAGAAAGGCTCCCTTGGCCATCCCCCCAAGAAACAGCGCCTCATCGATCCGGATCCCCCATGCTCGTAAGGTTCTCACAACCCGTTCATGCGCCGGCGCCGCGCGGGCCGTTACCAAAGCGGTACGAATGGGCGAATCGGCGCTGTCGAAAAGAGTCTGGATCCGGTGCAAAGCGCTCAGAAAATCCTTGAAAGGCCCGCCCGTAAGAGGCCTTTTGGCTTCAGCTTTTTCGTTTTCGGCGAACGCCAGAAGGCCCTGGGACTGGTAAATCCGTTCCGAGTCATCCGAAAACAACACCGCATCTCCGTCGAACGCAATCCGCAATTGTTCGTTGGCCTTGGCTTCCGGCCGAGTGGAACAGATAGTCGCCGCGGCGTATCCGGCTTTTAGGGCTTTGATGACATCTTCCGCATTCGCCGATAAAAAAAGCTGAGCCCCAAAAGCCGGGATATACCCATACGGCGAGTTGCCACTCGTAAACGCGGCTCGACTGATCGATAAACCATGGGTCTCGATTGAATTAAAAATCCGAAGTCCGGTATCCGCGCTATTTCTGGAAAGCAAAATCACTTCGACGAGCTGGGAACCGTCAAACTTCTGATTCAATGCGAGCAGCTTTTTGACCAGAGGGAACGCAACCCCCGGGGATAACAATTCATCCTCCCTGTCAATCTGATAATTGCAAAACGCCTCCTTGCCTTCGGTTTCAAATATTCGATGGGATTCGTCCAAATCGAACAACGCCCGGGATGAAATGGCGACTACCAGTTTATTGACGCGAGTATCCATTTTCTGACTTTTGTGTCGTTAGCGGGACCAAGGGAATGATAATCGAATCGGATTTAAAGATTAAAGGAATCTTTTCATTGATCCAATCCGCATCGATACTGAATTTCTCAGCGGTCGCATCCCCGTGCGGGCAGCTTTGGTTCAGTCAGAGGTGAACTTAATTTTATGGCCAGAACTCGACCGACGCGGAGGTAGGGACAGCAGCGGCTCGCTGTTCTTAAACTTACAGAGTTGGTTCCACGACGCCAGCGGGAAGCCTCCTCGACGCCGAAATTGGATTGGCGACTAAAATCGATTCTGCTGGTGTTTTTGACCCAGGAACGCCTTCAAATCATTTGAGCAACGCTCGCGGCCGCACGCTTGACATCCAGAAATATCAACCCCAATTTTGCATTCGGTTTCGCGATCACGGTAAGAACTGCTTGTTTACCGGCATAGGTCATCAGGACATAACCATGATTGCCCTTGATCAACACCTGCTCCAATTCGCCCCTGGCCAGTTCCTGGGCCGTTCGATCGCCCAGTGAAAGCATCGCGGCGCTCATCGCGCCCACCCTATCCTCGTCCATTCCCTGCGGCAGGAGCGATGCCATCATCAATCCGTCCGTGGAAATAATTCCGGAAGCTTCGATGTCCGCAGAAGTGCCGTTGAGTTCCGATAAAACCGAACCTAGTAAATCTTCTCGCATAATTTATTCTCGTGTGTATTTTCCGTACTTTCTAGTCAATGGCCGCCGAGTCGATCGATCCGAGCCCTGTGACTAACCATGCCAAGGGAAGCCCGAATTTGATCTGAGCTTCCCGCAGTGCGGGTATTCGCCGCCCAAATCTACGCCTTTAGTGTTTATCTCGAGACCGCGTAACGCATGCTCAAGGTCCAAACCAATTCAACAAATTCCGGCCTGTTGAATCGTGGAAGGCCGGATAAAACCAGAACAAACCGCTGTTTCGCGATGTACAGTGGCCAAAAACCAATCTTGCTGCATCCAGCGGCATCGGTAATTGCCCACGCACCGCTTTTCAAACCCAAATTATTGCTCAATAACCCGGATCGCCTTTCATTAAGATTCGCCAGTTCCGCGCTTAACGCTGAAAGTTCTTCCGCGACTTCATGCGGAAATCCGTTCGCGGCGAGATAAAATCCCTGACCTTCCGCCAAAAGTACTTTCCCGTTGTCCGTGAGATTGCCCAGAAGCGCGGGCAACATTTCTTCCAGCGGTAATTTAGGACATTTCAGCGGTGTTTTGACACCCTGCACCCAGGTAAGCTGCTGAATATGATGCAACAGGTTCATGGCTTTATCCCGGTCCCCCAGCCCGCTCCAATTCCGAACTCCATCCAGCGAAAGTCTGGGTGTAGTATCGTTTTGAAAAAGGGCGCGCACAAATCTTCGTGCCGGATCCTGGGCCGTGCTTGCGGTCGCATGGAACGCCCCGCCCGGGGTCGGATAAACATACAAGTGATCCGCCAATTCGAATTTTTCCATATCAGGACACTTTTAAACCGGGGTCGATCGAGTACAGCAGGGATTGAACCAAAAGCGACACATCATTCTTCACGCGCGCATCGATTTCGAATACCGGCGGGTTAAGCCCAACGGTTTTCAGTTGCGCATGGTAGTCATCGATCGAAGGGTGATAGTTCAGATCCATTTGAGTCACCCCGATCACAACTTTCGTTTTGCGAATAAATTCTTTAAACGCGCCGAGAAAAAAACGCAGATCCCGAAACGGATCGGAGCGTGTATTATCCAGCAACAACACCAGTCCGATGCCGCCGGTGGCTAAAATATCCCACATGAAGTCGAACCGTTCCTGCCCCGGTGTGCCGTACAGGTGGATTGATTCTCCACCGTCCACGGTCAATACTCCGTAATCCAGGGCGACGGTCGTTCCTGATTTCCGGTTGCGGGTCATGTCACTCGCTTTCGCATCGGTGCTGACCGGGGGCAGATCGCTGATCGATGCGATTGCCGTGGTTTTACCGGCGCCGACCGGCCCGGTAAAAATGATTTTGTACTGACCGAACGTCGATTCCATAGTTCCTACCCGATTAGCCAACTTTTAACCGATGTAATATTTTCTGCAAAAATCCGCTCCGTTGCGGTTCAATGCGTGGAGCACAGGCGCCGGCCGATTGATGCTGCCCGGGTAACTGACCGGCCAAACCAAGCGCCATCGCCGCACTAAAAAAGGAAAAAACGTATTGCTGCCTTATTTCTAAAGTTTCCGCAACCTCCATCAACGTCATCGACTGATTGTTCAACAAGGCGGCGATTCGCAGCGCGTGCGGAACAATCACGAATCGGCTCAGATTGGGCCATCGATCGAGGTAAACCGGCTGATCCAATTGAATTCCGTCGGGAACTCTTCCATTTGAGGTCCAAAGTGCAATTTTCCAGATAAATGCATCAATGCTCTGAAATTTCTTCGGATCCCGATCGGCATGAACAAGATCTGGACTGACCGGCGAAATGATTGATCTCGGATTTTCGTTGGCGCCACGCAGGTCAAGATCCAATATCGAATGAATGGGAACCACACAAAACGAACGAATCTGCCTGTCATCCGCCTCGATCCAGATTTCGTTGGAATGAGGAAAGATAATAATCGGCTTCCAGCCACAATTCAGTTGCAGAATCCGATTGCGAGTCCGGGCCACCTTGACCGCCGATTCCACAAACGCCTGCAGGTATTTCTTTTTGTCGTAATGCGCTTTCTCGACCTGATGAGGGTCCTTGCTGTTGATATCGGCGACCACACCGACGTAGCTCGAATAGGCTCGCTCATCCAGAAGCATCGCCGTCTGATGGGTCGACCGGCGCTGATGGCGACGGATACGAGGCTTCCTGGTGTCAAGCACGACCGGGGAATCCTGTTTGTCCGGATTCTTTACCGCTTCCAAATTACCGCCCTCTTCCTGACGTATTTCCGGCCGCGACTTCTTCAACGATAACATTAGCCTCGCCTCTTTGAGCGCGGCCATCATGCCCGCTGCCTTGACCGGTTTGGCGACATGGATCGCTCCGGAAACTCCGGGGCTCCGCAATGAAGTCACAATAATGGGGCGGTCGGGAAATCGTTCCTGTTCGTTGGCAAGCAGTTCGGAAGCACCGTGGCCATCCAGATCGACCAGGCTGATTTCGGCCGATTCTCCGCTCACGGGAACCGCGAGATTCTGGCAAGGTCCTTGTAAAAACATCTTGAAAGTCGAGAGCGATCGGTTGTCCATACCGAGAACGCGGATACGCAGGGGACCGGTCCGATTATCCGTTGTCATTTAAGCGTTCTCCGCAAGAAATCCTGAAACCGCGGACCAACGCTTCGACATCCGGTTTCCGGAAAGACGCAATCGATTGAAGGTTTTTTCATAATTCTCGATATCCCGTCCTGCCCGATATAATTCCAGCAGTTCGATCTGGACATCGATACGCTCGGGATTTTCCAGAACAGCCCGTTCCAGTACCTCTCTCGCCGCGTCGATTTGACTATACTCGAGATACCTCCGCGCTTCGTGCAGCGGGTCATCGCGCTTTTCTTTTCCGGCCGTGCCGTTAATGGGTCTGATAAACGAGCAGGCGCCAATGATTCCTTTGGCCAATACCGAAGCGCTGCTCGCAGGATTGGGTTCGCCAACGTCCCCTTGCTTAAAATACTGTAATAGCGTGGCATACTGGGCAGAACTCAGTGCTGGCCGGTATTGTTTCAACATTCTGGATCGCAATGATTCGCCCTTCGGACCCAGCGCAATAAAAAGGTCAATCAGCGCCGCATATAAGTTGTCCGAATCGCTCATTCTTCCAACCAGAATTATCCGCCGCATATGACTAAGGAGGTCGGCAGGATCCCTGATCACGCGATATTTCAGGTAATTAAGCGTTGCCGGGCCGTTATTCGCAAGATCAAGGCGTAGTTCGCCAGATTCGGGAATCTGAAAACAGACCTCCGGATCGGTCGGAGGAAATTCCCGGTCCGGGATATCCATCTCTTCTTGTTCGGAAAACAAATGATTGCTCTTTTTTCGAATTAGCAGCCAACCGGATACTGGAATTCGCGTCACGACTGCAAACTCCGGATCAGGTCAAAATGAGAAGTCCCAGCGGGCCTGAAACAACAATCAGACCACGACAGACCGCGAAATCCAATGATGGTCAGATCTCAAAATTAGCAGGTCCGCGATAATTTGCCAGACACTTATCTGACAGATACCAAGGGAACCGGATCTTTTTTTAGTTTTGCGATACAGGTTCTATTTTTTTAGAACATTCGCCAAGCTCGTCCTGGACGCCGGGAAGCAGATTTCCGGGTACACGGCAAGCTCCAATCGAGTCGCGGGAAGCCCTATAATCCACTCCGGAAAGACACTCGTTGACAAGATAGACAACTGACCGAGGAAATGCGGAATCGAAATACACGCAGATTTTCCTGAAATCCAGTTCGCGGACGATGGCGTACTAATTCCAGAGGGAGCCCGGCAAACCTCGTGAAACGATTGGCGGAGGAGGCAAACTGGTGGCACACCAAGGTGGCCACCAGCCTGATAGGGGATCGAAAGATTGGTGTTTAGTGAACGCTCATGCCCGGTGTACCCGGCAATTCCGGCAGGCTCTGCTTCGGGAATGGACCGGACAATGCATTCAGGAATGCAACAATATCCTTGATATCGCTATCCGCCAGGGTCTTGTTTAGCTGTAGCTTTCCCATCAATTCAACGGCCCGCTCCAGAGTTTCTACCTGGCCGTTATGAAAATAAGGCGCGGTCAAGGCTACATTGCGCAGGATCGGAACTTTCCAGAGATGTTTATCGCTGTCGTTATGGGTAACTTCGTAACGGCCATTGTCCTTCAGAAGCTTATATCTGGACTGGAAAACCTTGTTCTCGTAGATAGGGAACTTCATAAACACTCCGGTTCCCGCGGGTGTTTGCGGGCCATTGAAAGCCGGGCCGCTATGACAGTTGGCGCAGCCGACTTCAGCAAACTTGTTCATGCCCCGAACTTGCTGTTCGGTCATCGCCTCCTGATCGCCCTCGACGTATTTGTCGTAGGCGCTGTCGGGTGTAATCAGGGTCCTTTCATAGGCCGCGATCGCCTTGGCCGCATTATCCTTGGAAATGGCCGAGCTATTGCCGAACGCCTGTTGGAAAAGGTCGGCGTATCCCGGAATCGCTTGCAGACGTTTAACGACATCGTCCCAGTTTTTCATGCCCATTTCGATCGGGTTGGTTACAGGGCCCTCGGCCTGAGCCTCAAGACTCGCCGCCCGGCCGTCCCAAAACTGGACCGAATTGAACGCGGCATTCCAGACAGTCGGGGCGCTACGCCCGCCGGTCTGGCCGTTCACGCCCATTGCAACCGAACGGTTATCCTCGCCGCCGAGCATGACATTGTGGCAGGAATTACAGGATACGGTCCCGGTCGAAGATAATCGCGGGTCGAGAAACAGAATCTGTCCCAGCTTGACTTTCGCGGCGGTGGTTGGATTATCGGCGGGCTCGGGGGCTTTGTCCGGCAGGGCTTCCCACTGGGCCGCCATCGCGAGGCTGGCCGAGGCTGTCAGGGCAAGCGCCCCAAAAATCATTCGCACATTCATCGTTTTTCCTCGTCTGTATTGTTAGTCTGCGCAATTCTCTTATTGAATTGTTGGTAGAATTCTACCCGATCATGACGAACCCGAGCATCGCCCCGGAACCTGAAAGGAACGCAGGATGTGCCGACGAAGGAGGCTCCACCGGAAATGATGCGGTACATGCCGGACATCCCTCGTCCGGCGCCCTTCGGGCGGCAGAGCCGTAATTCGGCTGTCCTTCTGCTTTGTCGTCCCTCCGTACATCCAACGAGGTATACTCACAGTAATCCACACGACGGATGATAATACCCCCATGCGTCAGCTATATCCAGCCATCGAACCTTTTAGTACCGGGCGCCTGAAAGTCGACGCGACCCACACTCTTTATATCGAATGCTGTGGCAAACCCGGCGGCATTCCGGTACTTTTCCTGCACGGCGGTCCCGGAGCCGGGTGTACGCCGACCCATCGCCGGTTCTTCGATCCAGGCCGCTATCAGATTATCCTGTTCGATCAACGCGGTTGCGGCAAATCAGTTCCGCATGCGGAACTGACAGACAACACAACCCAATATCTGGTCGCGGATATCGAGCGGATCCGCGAACACCTTGAAATGGATCGATGGGTGATCTTCGGTGGGTCGTGGGGTTCGACCCTCGCGCTGGCCTACGCCGAACAATATGCCGGGCGTGTCACGGGGCTGATATTACGTGGCATCTTTCTGTGCCGGAAACAAGATATTCAATGGTTTTATCAACATGGCGCAAGCCGGCTATTCCCCGATTATTGGCTCGATTATCTGGAGCCGGTAGCGGAATCCGAGCGCCACGATCTGGTTCAAGCCTATTATAAGATTCTGACCGGCCCGGACCCGGAAAAACGCCTACGCGCCGCAACAGCCTGGTCGATATGGGAAGGCCGGACCGCCACGTTATTGCCGGATGCCGCGATTGAAAATTATTTCGCCCGGCCGGAGGTGGCGTTGAGCCTGGCCCGCATCGAGTGTCACTTTTTTGCCCATGACAGCTTTCTCGAAACGGATCAACTGGTAAATGACGCGACAAAACTCAAATCGATTCCCGGTGTTATCGTACACGGCCGCTATGATGTGATCTGTCCGCTGGACGGCGCGCTTGCATTGCACGACGCATGGCCGGAATCCAGGCTTGTGATCGTACCCGATGCGGGGCACGCGGCGACCGAGCCCGGTATAGCCGATGCGCTGATCCGAGCGACCGACGAATTCGCGGATCTGCTTGCGAAGACTGATGATCCAGTGGAACGTGCCTTCAAAAAGTTTACCACCCCTATCGACCGAAACACGTAGGATGCGCCGACGAAGGAGGCGCATCGGTTGCAATCGATGCGGTTCATGCCGGACTTCCATGTCCGGCGCCCTGCGGGCGGCCGTGCCGTGCAAATCGTCAATCCTGCCGATTTGTCGTCCCTCAGCGCATCCTACGTCTGTCCGCTCGACGGCGCGCTCGCATTGCACGACGCATGGCCGGAATCCAGGCTTGTGATCGTACCCGATGCGGGGCACGCGGCGACCGAGCCCGGTATAGCTGATGCGCTGATCCGAGCGACCGACGAATTCGCGGATCTGCTTGCGAAGACTGATGATCCAGCAGAACGTGCCTTCAAAAAGGTTACCACCCCTATCGACCGAAACACGTAGGATGCGCCGACGAAGGAGGCGCATCGGTTGCAATCGATGCGGTTCATGCCGAACTTCCATGTCCGGCGCCCTGCGGGCGGCCGTGCCGTGCAAATCTCAATCCTGCCGATTTGTCGTCCCTCAGCGCATCCTACGTCTCTACCTGATCGGGATTGAACGTGGTGACGCTTTACGTCAGTTTGTGCCGTTTGCAAGTCCGATGTTCTGTGAATCGATAAGATTTCGCTGACAGACGCGGGATCGCAGGGACGGTAGCCTTGTTATATGGAATTTGGATATTCCAGGATTAACAGATAGTTATGTGGAATATATTCTTTTTTTTTGTTCCTAGGCATCGTTTCCTTGGATATTGGCATGATCTCTGCTCTTGCTCCCGCGTTGTCAAGTGAACACCACCACTCGCCAATATTCATCCGCACCAACTCAACTTTGATTCCATATAAGAACGAGGCTATTTCATGAGAAAAGTACAACAAGGTTTTACCTTAATCGAATTAATGATCGTGGTCGCGATCATCGGCATCCTGGCCGCGGTCGCGATTCCGGCGTATCAGGATTACACGATTCGGGCACAAGTGACCGAAGGTTTGGTTATGGCGTCGGAAGCAAAAACCTCGATCGCTGAATTCAATTCCGCGCGCGGAAGGTTGCCAAGTTCCGCTGTGTCGGCAGGGGTAGCTGCGACGGCCGACATTACCGGCAATTACATTACAGGACTAGCAGTCGGTGACAGCGGTTTGATTACCATCACCTATGGCAATAAAGCCAATGCTAACATCGCGACAAAAGCGGTAGCCTTGGGGCCGCAGCATAACGCGGCCGGCGGCCTCGTTTGGATTTGTGGCAACGCATCGGAACCGACCACCGGCACTTTAACGGGCGGCGTCGCCGCCGCTGACATTAACAGCGCCACCACTGTAGAAGCCAAATATATGCCGGTCGATTGCCGCCCGTAATCCCTGTAAAGATGATCTAAGATCATCCTTTGGAACAAGGCGGGCCGCCTGACCGGGCGGCCCGCTTTTTCTATTGGCGCATGAAACATTGCATTCCATCCCTCGTCGCCGGCACACTGTTCTACGTTTTTCTGGCGATTCTTTTTGTTTGCTACCGTTTCGGCTTTTCCGCCGCTTTTCAATTTGACGATTTCAGTAATCTAAGCTGGCTCTCCGCCTGGGACGACGACATTTGGATCAGCGCCCAGGTGTTTGCCGGACATGCCGGACCTTTGGGACGGCCTGTGGCCCTGGCTTCATTTCTAATCGACGGCTATTACTGGCCGTTTGACAGCGCCCCGTTCCACCGAACCAATACCCTGCTGCATTTGCTGAATGGCTGTTTGCTGGTTGCGGGGCTGAACAGCTTGCGCGCTTTGATGCCTAAACCTGCCGGCGCGGGCTTGACCATTCTGGCGGCCTGTAGTTGGATGGCGCTGCCGCTGCTGGCGTCGACCGTAATGCTGACCGTGCAGCGCATGACCTTGTTGAGCGCGACGTTTAGCCTGGCCGGCATCGCTGTATATCTGGCCGGACGTTGTCGTTTGAACGCTAAACCGGGGTTGGGATCGGCGCTGATGGCCATCGCAATCGTTGTATTTACTCCGCTGGCGGTTTTGACCAAGGAAAACGGTGCATTGTTGCCGTTGTATATTGCGGTGATTGAAGCCACTTTGCTGCCGCCGCTGCCGGCCAGTCTCGGCAAGCGGCAAAAAATTGGTTTGCGGTCGCTGCTTGCGGTTCCGGTCATCGCGGTTTTTGCGTACCTGGGACAACAGTTGTTTCACTTGGACGCGCTGGCGGCGGCCTATCGCGGGCGGGAGTTTACTTTAAGCGAGCGCATGCAAAGCGAAGCGGTAATCCTTTGGGAATATCTACGCCTCGCTTTCCTGCCGGAAATGGCCGCGCTCGGACCTTTCCACGACGCGCATCCGGTATTCAGCGTTGCAAGTCATCCACGGTTGGTTTTCAGCAGTTGCGCCGGATGGGCGGCGGTTGTCGTGACCGCATTTTATCTGCGTAAAACCACTCCGCTGCCGTTATTCGCGGTTTGCTGGTTTTTGGCCGGGCATCTGTTGGAATCGACCATTATTCCGCTGGAATTGTATTTTGAGCATCGCAATTATCTGCCACTGATCGGCCCTGTTTACGCCTTAACCATCGGGGCCGGGCGCCTGATCAATGCCGCCGCGATGCGCTATGCCGTGATCGGCGTTTATCTGGCGATGCAGTTAGTGATCCTGGCGCAGACTACGCAATTGTGGGGTGATTCGGTCAAGAGCGCCTATTATTGGGCCGAGAAAGAACCGGATTCCATCCGCGCGGCGCAGTTTTTAGCGCAACAATTGATGCTGGACCACCGCTTGCCCGCCGCCAAGCAGGCGCTGGAACGCGCCCTCGTCAGTCATCCGGACGATGCCGCATTACTGCTGCAAACAGTACAAGTGCAATGCGAGTCTCAAAACCTGCCCGCCGCGCTGCTCGACCAAACCCAAAGGCGCCTAAAGCGCGCCGAATACAGCGCCGCCACCGTCTTGACCTTGAACGCCTTGGTCGATCTTGCCGCCGCAAAACGCTGCGCCGCTTTGGATGCCGCACAGATCCACCTCATGCTGGATAACTTGATGCAAAATAACGCCTTTACAGGTCGTGTGAAGTATCATTTGCATCACCTTAAAGCGCGTCTCTATGAACAGCATCGACAATTAACACCGGCGCTTGACGAACTGGAAGCGGCGCTGAAAATCGACCCGACGCTGGATACCTTTTTGCGGATTACATCTATTCTTATTGATGCAGGTTTCTACGACGCGGCACGAAAACCGCTTTCCGACGCGCGGAATTATTTACCTGAAAATTCATTTGTGCGCCGCTATTGGCTACGGCAACTGGATGCCAGCGCCCGGGAAATTGAGCTATACCGCCATTCGAGGCCATGATCACCGGAAAAAGAGATTTTCTCGAACCGCGCATAAGCGTGCAATTCGCAGGACTCGGCATCGCATTATTGCTGACCGGACTGGTCTATTATTCCGGCTTGAGCGGCGGGTTTTTATTTGACGATTACTTTAATATCGTCGATAACCCCGCCGTACATCTCGAACAATTATCGTTCGCCGCACTAAAAAATGCCGCCTCGAGTTCCGATTCCGGCCTGTTAAAACGCCCGATTGCAATGCTGTCCTTCGCGCTGAACGGTTATTTCGGCGGTATCACACCCGGCAATCTAAAAGCCGCGAACCTCGTCATTCACCTGATCAACGGCGTATTGGTTTTTTTATTGACGGGTTTGACTTTGCAAGGCACGGACGTTGGAGCCCCGCAAACGAAAAATTCGTGGTGGCCTCTAATCGTGGCGACTTTATGGCTCACCGCGCCGATCAACTTGACCGGCGTACTGTACTCGGTGCAGCGTATGACCAGTCTGGCCGCGTTGTTTTCGTTCGCGGGTTTATACCTTTATGTCAGGTTACGCATCAGACAGATCACAGGGAAATGCGGCGGCTTCAGTATCGCTGCCGTCTTGCTGCTGTTTACCCTGCTCGCCGGATTGTCGAAAGAAAACGGCCTGCTTCTGCCCGCGTTTGCCGGATGCTACGAACTCACGGTGTTGCGCTTTAAAACACCAAACCTACGCGAGAAAACGAAATTATTCGCCCTGTATTTTTTCATTTGTGTCATACCGGCCGGCGTGCTTGTTGTCGTGCTTAGCACCCAGCCGGGAGCCTTATTAGGCGGTTACGATGCGATCCGGGAATTCACCCTGGCCGAAAGATTGCTGACCGAAGCCCGCGTACTGTGGCTGTATCTGTTCTGGATTGTGGCGCCGGTTTCGGCGTCGCTGGGCATGTACCATGACGATATTGCATTGTCGCATTCGTGGTTGTCCCCGGTCTTGACCTTACCCGCACTGCTTGGCCTGATTGCGCTGTTGGTCTGGACGCTGACTATTGGAAAAAAACAGCCGCTCATCGCATTGGGCATTTTATTGTTCTTTACCGGACACCTGATGGAATCGACCATTATTCCGTTGGAAATCGCGCACGAGCATCGTAATTATTTTCCGGCATACGGCATTCTCTTAAGCATCGCCGCTGCCGCGCGGCAATTTCTGCGAAATCGAGGTTATCTATTAATGGCTGCCGCCGTTTGCGCATTCATGGCGGTGACCGGGATAAGAGCTTCGCTCTGGGGAAATTCTCTGGATCTGGCGCTAATGGAAGTCCAACACCATCCGTTATCGCCGCGCTCCAATTATGAAGCGGCACGATTGTATACGTGGCTGATGGACGCCGAAAAACGTCCGGCGGTTAAAAAAGACTATTATTTAACGGCCCGACGGCTGTTTCTCGAATCGTCCGAGCTGGACGTTTCGCACATTTCCGGCTTGCTAGGCACGATATGGCTGGACAGCCTGTCCGGTGCGGCGCCTGACGAAAAGTTGGTACGGCTCGCGTCGAAGCGTCTCGCGGATCAAAAAATTACTCCTTCAACATCCGGAAATCTGAGTCGGCTCCATGCCTGTGAAATATCGAACCAATGCAGGCTATCCGGAGAATTGATCTACGATTTACAACTTGCGGCTATCGGCAATCCCAGAACGCCACACAAGGCAAGAGTTTCGCTGATGTCCGAGGCAAGCGTCCGGGCATTGAAATTAAACCGCTTTCAAGAAGCTTTGGCGATTGCCCACGACGCCGCGAAATACAGCCCAAGCAATGCCCAGTTGGGCTTGAATTACGCGGCCTTGCTGATCAAAACGCAACTTTACAATGCTGCGAAAACGGAACTGGACCGGATTCAGAAACTTCGGCTCGACCCCGGCATGATACAACAGTTTGAACGGCAGTGGGCGCTCTTGAAGAGATCGTCCCGCGAGCCTTCGCTCCAGTCTTAATGCGTCTGGATTGCACGTCGTGGACCTCCTGCAGATAGTATACTTTGTTGAACGTATCACTCGGCGCGTCCTAGTAGATCGTTCCGCTAAAACGACTACATATAAATTAAACATCAAGAGTTGTAGGATGTACCGACGAAGGAGGCGCATCGGTCGCGGTCGATGCGGTTCATGCCGGACTGCCATGTCCGGCACCCTGCGGGCGGCCATGCCGTGCAAATCGTCAATCCTGCCGATTTGTCGTGCCTCAGCACATCCTACGTATTCTAGTCGAAATGAGTGCAAACCTTTTGTCGAAACATTCTACTTGTCTACCGCGTCCCCAGTCCGTGCGAACGCCGTTTGGTGCGAAATTGGCCGAATCGCTTCGGTTATCCGTTATCTGTTGCTGTTGCTGGAAACCTGCGTCGATCCGCGCCACTCTCGATCGCGCCGCCAACTCGCAACAGGTGGGCGATATCCCCCCGAAAACCCGACCGTTCTGCGCCGTTTCGCCATTGGCCTCATCAAGTCCAGAACAAAACCGAGCATCGCGTCAACCATCCAACGCTCGGCACGCAACGTCCGCTTGGTTTTCGACTCTCTCTGCACATGACCCGGAATTTCGACAGAACTACCCACAACCACTCGCGTAGTTTATAGTTCAGTTCGGGTGACCGCATACCGGAAAAAAGTCCTCCGCCGCTGTCTACGATCGTAAACGAAACGCTGTGAATTTATTGTTCGACATCTCTGTTGCCGAGACGCTAAATAAAGCACTCCGGTTTTACCGACCGAACTTCGCATAGAACCACAACAATTTATGGATTCGACCAATCATTCTCAAAAGAAAAAATCATCGATTTTCTCTTTGGTATTACCCGCAAAAAACGAATGCGTCGGATTACAAAAACTGCTTCCGCAACTGGTGCGGGACTATCCCGAAGCCGAAATCATCGTGGTCGACGACGGCTCCGCGGACGGCACGCGGGAACTTTGCAGTAACTACCCGGTTGACCTGATCTCGCATCCGTACAGTTTGGGGAACGGTTCGGCGATCAAGGCCGGTACCCGCCGGGCGTCAAAAGACAAGATCGTTTTCATGGACGCCGACGGCCAGCACAACCCCGACGATATTCCACGGCTTCTCGCAAAAATGGATGAAGGCTACGAAATGGTAGTCGGCGCGCGGCAACCGAACAGCCACGCGTCCTGGTGCAGACGGCTTGCAAACGCGATCTATAATACGCTCGCGTCGGTAATGACCGGCTATCAGGTCCAGGACCTTACCTCCGGTTTCCGCGTGGCCAGAGCCCGGCATTTCCGCAAATTTCTCTATCTTCTTCCGAACGGATTTTCCTATCCGACCACCAGCACGATGGCATTCTTTCGGTCCGGATTACCGGTCGGTTATATCCCGATCCGGGCGACACAGCGCGAAGGGAAAAGCCACATCAGACCGTTTCGGGATGGGTCCAGATTCCTGGTCATTATTCTAAAAATCGGGGCATTGTTTTCGCCAATGCGCTTGTTTTTGCCGATCGCCGCTGCCCTGTTCGGTATTGGGGTTTCCTACTATATTTACACCTATTTCAGCGCGGGGCGATTTACGAATATGAGCGCCATGCTCATTACCGCATCCTTGCTGACTTTCCTAATCGGCCTTTTATCGGAACAGGTATCGTCACTGCATTACAAGGGCGTCCAGGAAGAGGTGCGACGATCCGTACGCGGCGATGGCTTCGGCCTTTTATCGGAACAGGTGTCGTCACTGCATTACAAGGGCGTCCAGGAAGAGGTGCGACGATCCGTACGCGGCGATGGCTAGAGCCCTCCGCCGCCCCTGATCGCCGATCAGCCCGCCGCGACGACGCAGTTGCAGGACCCCTCTATTCCCCGCCCGAGGATCCTGCTGATCACGCGCAATCTCCCGCCGCTACGCGGCGGCATGGAGCGGCTGAATCGGCATATGGCCGAAGCGCTGGCCGATTGGAGTGACCTGACCGTGATCGGCCCGACCGGCTGCCACGAATTCCTGCCAGCCCAGATTGACGTTATCGAACTTCCCGTGCGGCCGCTGCCGGGCTTCCTGCTGCGCGTGCTCCGGGCCGCCTGGATGCGCGCCGGACAGCCCGTAGACATCGTCCTCGCCGGTAGCGGCCTGACCGCGATCGCCGCTTTGCTGGCCGCCCGGCGCGCCGGCGCGAGATCCGTTGCCTACGTGCACGGCCTCGACCTGGTCGCCTCGCATCCGCTCTATCGCGCCCTCTGGCTGCCGGCATTGCGCCGACTCGATCACGCGCTGGCCAATAGCGCCAACACCGCGGGCATCGCTTCGCGCAAAGGCATTGCTCGGGGACGCGTGACCGTAATCCATCCCGGCGTTACTCTGCCGCAGGGGTCCGCCGCCGAAGGCACAGTCTTCCGCCGCGAATACGAATTAAACCAACGTCCCGTGCTGTTGTCGGTCGGCCGCATGACTCTCCGCAAGGGTCTGCCGGAATTTGTTCGCCACGCCCTGCCCGCCGTCCGGCGCCGCCACCCGGATGTGGTGTTGGTGGTAATCGGAGACGAAGCCCCCGACGCATTGACCGGCGCCAGCAGCGGGCGCCGTGCAGGCTTGCAACGCCTGGCCGCTGAACTCGGTCTGACCGACAACCTACTGCTGCTCGGGCCCTGCGCTGACGAAACCCTGAGCCGCGCCTACTTCGCGGCCGACGTCCACGTGTTCCCGGTGCGTGAGGCGCCCGGCGACGTTGAAGGCTTCGGCATGGTCGCCATTGAAGCCGCGGCCCACGAATTGCCAACGGTTGCCTTCGCCGTTGGTGGCGTACCAGACGCCGTCCGTTCCGGCCGCAGCGGTTTTTTGATCGAGCCTGGCGACTACGCCGGTTTCGCCGAGCGAGTTTGCGAAGTCCTTGGCGCAGGCCGCGAAGCGCCTTTGCGCAACAGCGCCCGCGAAACGGCCGAGGCCTTTACCTGGGAACACTTCGCGAGACGGTTGCGCGAATCACTGCTGTCCATCCATGCGAAACCGCACCCGTGACACCGCGTGAATCCAAACCGGTCGTGGGCCATCGCGACGTCAAGCAATTCTATGATATAGAATATTACCGCGTCGCGGCAGGACCAGGATCGCTGCCGTGGCATATGCGCGTCGTCGCCGGCCGACTCGGCGATCTCAAAGACAAACACGTTCTTGACGTGGCCTGCGGAAGCGGAGGCTGGCTCGCTGAACTGGCCTCCAGCGGCGCGAACGTGGCCGGACTGGATATATCCACGCGCGCGGTTCAGGCCTGCCGCGCCCGCCTGCCGGAGGCCGACATCCAGGAAGGCGTAGCGGAAGCGCTGCCGTTCGAGGCCCGCCGCTTCGACCTGGTCACTTGTTTGGGATCGCTCGAGCACTTTATTGACCAGCCGACGGCGCTCAAAGAAATGTGCCGCGTCGGCAAACCGGATTCCAGCTTGCTGATACTGGTTCCAAACGCGGATTTTCCGACCCGGCGGTTGGGCCTGTATAACGGCGCCGGCCAAACGGCGATTCGTGAAACGGTCCGGCCAATTGCCGAATGGCGCGGACTTTTCAGGGATGCCGGGCTGGAAATCACCGATACCTGGCGTGATCTGCACCCGCTCAGTCGCGCCTGGATCGCGAACGGACCGGCATGGCGATGGCCGATACGAGCCGTGCAGGCATCCGCGCTCGCGGCTTGGCCTGTGAGTTGGCAGTACCAGATTTATTTTCTGTGTCGCAAAAGGCCGGCGTGAAATGGCACGGCCTTACATTTTATTTTTTTGCTTTACTTTTTTACAGGGTGTCGAGCGTCCAATAGTTCTGTCGGGGAAATTTCGTATTTTCCGATTCCGCGCGCCAGGGAGCACAAGGGTATTGGATTAATCAATAACCGGCCCGGATGATCAGAAGTAGAAATCTCAGCAATGATTCGGAGGTTCCTTGGATGAATCCGCCACGGTTAAAGAACGCTGATCTGAATGCCCTGCACCTTCCAGTGGATCGCGAAATACGCACTATCTTCCGTTTTCAAAACCCGGCATAAGAGATTAGCGGTCGCCGATGATCCCGACCGAGTGGGGGAAACGATCCTGGACTCAATCAGAAACCGGCCATCCGAAAGGTTCCATGCCTCATATGATTCGTCGGGAAATTCATAAGATTCAGTGGATTTCCGCAGCTCATCCTTGCAGGCCTGGTAGGCCACGCCGAGGCCGGCCCGGTTCTTGGTGTCTTCGGACTCGATTCTCGACAAGGCGGACGAACTGAATTCAACCAGAGGGTTGACGCCACCGAACGATTCAACCACGAACAGGTTGACCAGATAGACGATCGATACGAAGCCGACAAACTTGAGCATGACGAGCAGGAAACGATACAAATTGTTCGCTTGAGTATTCAATTTGGTCACTTTTCTCCGATTACCGAAAGAATCTATGCTGAATGCATCGCTGAATGCATCCGGTAAAAACCGATTCCCGGTTCTACTGAGTCAAAAAACGACATCCCGGTCTGTGAAAAACCACGGTGCGGGTAAGCAAGTCGGAGTGATGCGCAATCATCCACCTATATAAATGCAGGATATCCCGACAATAGCTCTTGTCAAATAGCCGCGGGCTCGTGCCCTGTTCCATTCACCTAGCCAGGTTCGCCGCGTTGGTCGGGCCGCAAACAGCGTGACAATGGAAATAAGTTTTTCGTTCAGCAGAGCGAATAGGCAGTTATCCCAGGAAATCGAATTTGCGTGCTTCACGTTGCGTCGGTGATCTGCAAGCGGTTGCCCGGAAATCCCTGTCCTCGCCGGAAATCGTTCAATAGGCAATTAAAGTCAATGAATGTATTGTAAAAAGACGCCTGACTGTTGGTTAAGTTCCCGGGAAGCGAAAAGGAAGCGTCCAGAAGAAATCGTCCCGCTTAATAAACCTTACGCCGACTCCGATGAAACCGACGGCGCAGGTCAGGACCCGATCAAACCCTGTTTTGGGCGGCAATCCGCTCTTGAAATCGGGCCAGCGGGTCGATGCAGATTATAAAAATTGGAACATTGATGCGAAACTGCAAACTGTACGGCCTGACCCGGTTGTTCCAATTGTTCCCGCTTTATCGACCAGCCCAAGGCGCGCCAAGAAATGTGCCGTGTCGACAAACCGAAGTCCCGTTTGCTGATCCTGGTCCCGAATGCAGGTTTTCCAGGCGACTGGCGACTGGGTCTGAATGGCGGCACTCATCAGGCCGCGATCCGTGAAACGGTCCGGTCAATTGCCGAATGGTGCGGACTTTTCACAAATGCCGGGCTGGAAATCACCGATGCCTGGCGCGATCTGCACCCGCTCAGCCGTGCCTGGATCACGAATGGACCGGCGCGGCAATGGCCGATCCGAACCGCGCAGGCATCTGCGTTCGCGGTTTGGCCTGCGAGTTGGCAGTACCAGGTTTATTTCTTGTGCCGGGTGACACGATTGTAGGGCAGATCAGATGGAGTTACCGGAATTATAACAAAGCATTCTTGCCCGGCTTTGCAGTGAGAAGACAATCGGATATGCTTGGCAATAATGACTTGGCCCTTATTCGATAGTTTTTCGATAGTTTCGTTGATTCCATAATGTGGCCCCAACGTAAAAGCGTGGAAACATAGAAACGAAATTGATCTTGCCAAGGTTATAGCTGAACAGGGCAATCAAAACTGAGGAGATCGCTTGAACAGGAAAATCGGCATATTAACAGAAGTCAAAGGACAGGATCGTTCCTCGGCGCATCGCACGGCATAGTTTCCGCTAAATCACGGGATGGTTCACCCATGCGTCTGACTCCCCGGCAAATCCGGATTTTCAAATCGGCGGTGCTTCGTCACTTCGGCGAGAACGCCCGCGTCTGGCTTTTCGGTTCGCGGATAGATGACCGGCGAAGGGGCGGCGACTATGATTTCTACCTCGAAACCGAACTCGCCGACGCTGATGACATCATGGATCGAAAGCTTGCGCTGCTGGCAGATCTGCATAGCACCGAGGAGTTCGAAGATGAAAAGATCGATCTCGTTATTCGCCCGCGTGCGCCTCATGAGCGCCTACCTATCTTTGACGTCGCCAAGGCGGAAGGAATCAGATTATGAAGGCATCCGCCAAACTCCAAGCCGCATTGGCCGAGTGTTTCTTACATACCGAAGTCCTGGAAGAAGCCTTAAAAGATTGGAACGGGGAGTGCCTGAGTGCTGAACAGGCGCCGAAATTAACTGGATTTCAACGGCGATTGCTGGATCAGTTAGCCTATCGATTCTCGAAACTACAAGACAGCCTGGGAGAAAAAGTGCTGCCCGGTCTGCTTGAGCTGGCCGAGGAACCATTGCCGGAAGAGACCCCCTTCGCGGTCAAATTGCAACGTCTGGAGCGCCTCGGCGTCGTTGAAGTCGAAGTTTGGCGCAGGTTGCGCGAACTGCGCAATCAGATCGCCCACGAATACATTGACCAGCCGGCGCTCAAGGCCGCCGCGATCAATCACTTTATCGAAGGTGTTGAAACACTCATGGACACCTGGCGGCAAGCAGAAACCTTTGTCGGGCAGCGAATCGACGCCGACCCATCCCATGCCGAGCCAGGTATCGTTAAGTAGGACGGCCATTGCCCACCAGATCGAATGACTGTTATTTCTCGACATCCTGTCCGTCGCATTCGATTGTGGTGCCGCCGGCCCATTCATACGGATATATACCTTAACGTGAATTTCGTTTAATCGTTTAGCAAATATCAGGTAGAGCCTGCTTTAGAGAGCCAGTGAAGGTTTTTTCGGCTGCCAAGTGTAGGCGATCAGACCAGCCACCAGATTGACCATAAAATTGGCCACGCTGCGATGGCGGGTATGCTCGATCTGGGAGATGTTTTTCAGTTGGTCGTTGAGGCAGTTTCGATCAGAGCGCGTTTGCGCAGTAAGAGCTTGTCTTGCAAGAGCATTAGCTTGTTTTTTGCCTGTTGCGACGGAGCTTGGTAATGAGCTGGAGACCTTGGCTGAGCAGGGATTCAAAGAGCTTTTGCGCGAGGTAGCCTTTATCGCCGAACCATTTGCCGGTCAATCCCCGGGTCAGTTTGGGCACGGGGTGACGGTCATCGACGTGAGCGGGAGTTAACTGAAAAGCTAGCAATTCACCCCGCTTGCCTTGACGACCAAGTGCAGCTTGAAGCCGTAAAACCAGCCGGTGAGGTTTTGCCGCGACTGGCCAATTGCTTGAATACCCGATGGCGGTGAATGCGCCGGTTATGGCAGACGACGATCGAAGGGCAGCATCGATGAAACTGATTCCGCTGGGTTGGCCTTGGCGGGTGTGTCAATACACGCATAAAGGGACCAGCGCTGACGG
>JBGTCG010000169.1:0-16874 GCA_041748915.1 Methylococcales bacterium | reverse complement strand
AGCGTTGGTCGGGTCCGTCGCGTAATTGGGAACCCGAAAAAATGGTGTACTTAAATCCGGCCAAACCGATGAAAAAGGAGGGTGATCTCAAACAGAAAATAGCCTAATAAATGCGACATCTTCCTTGACAACCACCGGTTTCATCGTTTTGTCCTCGTATTTCAATGGGTTATCGTAAATATTATAACACAAATTCCTTAACTTAACGGCATTGACGGCATACCTGGGCATCCTGGCATGCACAAGCCGGGACTCCGTCAAATGTGTTGCAGGAACTTGGTGGATGGGAATCCGTTGAAATGGTCAGGCGCTACGCGCATTTGAGCGGTGAACATCTCTCCGAATACGCGAGAAGCATGACCGGCAGTCTTCAGTCAGTGGCTACGAAACAGCTACGGTCAGAAGGTTGCGGGGAGCAAAAACTTAGCTAAGTCTTTGAAATCGTGGTGGGCCGTGTGCGATTCGAACGCACGACCATCGCATTAAAAGTGCGGTGCTCTGCCGACTGAGCTAACGGCCCCGAAGTGGACGGATAATTTTACAGGATTGAAGCAAGATCGCAAGTTATGCCAGAAATAGACTCAACGAATCAGGCGCTTAAACACCTAAAACTTACCGATACCGGGTTGGGTCCTTGATTCCTGCGTTTAGAAATCCGCCGGCGCGGAACCGGCAGGCCTCGCAGAGGCCGCATGCGCGGCCTTCCGCATCCGCCGCGTAGCAGGATACGGTCAACGCATAATCGACGCCGAGGGCGGTTCCGGCGCGCACAATGTCGGCTTTGGTCAATTGGATCAACGGCGTGTTGATCCGGATTTTTCTGCCTTCTATGGCGGCCTTCGTCGCGAGGTTGGCCATCGTCTGGAATGCTTTGATATATTCCGGTCTGCAATCCGGGTATCCGGAATAATCGATCGCGTTCACACCGATAAAGATATCGTATGCCCGCAACATTTCCGCCCATCCGAGCGCAAAGGCCAGAAATACCGTATTACGCGCTGGAACATAGGTGACCGGAATGCCGTCCGAGGGTTGATCAGGAATCGCAATGGACCTATCGGTGAGTGCCGATCCACCGAAGGTATCCGGTCCGAGTGAAATGACCTTGTGTTCGGCTAAACCATAGTGCCCGGCAATTTTTCGGGCCGCCTCGATCTCGGCATTATGCCGCTGCCCGTAGTTGAAGCTCAACGCATAACATTCGAACCGCTGTTCGAGCGCGAGCGCCAGGGTGGTCATGGAATCCAATCCGCCGGAGAGTAACACCACCGCTTTGGGTCTTTCATTCTGATTCATTTCCCGGCGGTATCTCCCCACAGAATCTTATGCAACTGGATCTGAAATCGAACCGGAAGCCCGTCCTCGAGAATGCTGTCGGCAAGCTGTGTAGCATCCATCCGCCCGGTTACCGGTGAAAACAGCACACTGCAACATTGGTCAAGAGCGAAGTTTTTTAACAGGTCCCTGGCCCACAGATAGTCCTCCCGCGTGCCGATCACAAACTTGATTTGGTCTTTTTTATCCAGGAAAGCAAAATTCGGGTAGCGGTTCCGGTGCTGTTCGCCCGAACTCGGCGTCTTCAGGTCCATGACCTTGACGACCTGTGAATTCACGGCGGAAAGATCCATCGCGCCGCTGGTCTCGAGTGACACCGAGTAGCCATTTTCAATCAATCGGTCCAGTAAAACCGTGCAGTTTTTCTGTGCAAGCGGCTCGCCACCGGTCACGGTCACATAACGTGTCGGAAACTTGGCTACACGGGCGATAACATCCTCCAGACTCATCGTTTCGCCGCCGCTGAACGCATATTCGGTGTCGCAATAGGTACACCGCAACGGACAACCGGTCAGGCGAACAAAGGTGGTCGGGATTCCGACGGTCGCCGATTCGCCCTGAATCGAGTAAAAAATTTCGGTAACGCGGAGAAGCCCGGCTTTCATCCCCCCCGTACCGATATTGCCATTTCACCCGTCCGTTGGAATCGAAAAAAAATTCCGCTCACCGAATCAATGGCGTTCGCCGCGCATGCGATCCAATCGATTCTGGGCCAATTGGGCCGCGTTGCTGCCTGGATATTTCTGGATCACCGAGTTGAAGATCTCGCGGGCGCGTTTCCATTCCGACAGCTCATATTCGATGTAGCCGAGTTTCAATAGTGCATCCGGAACTTTGTTGCTGTCCGGATATTTTTCCATCACCTGGTTAAAATTGTCGCGCGCTGCGGTAAAATCCCGCTTGACGTAATAAGTCTCACCGAGCCAATACTGAGCGTTGTCCGCATATTCAGTTCCGGGGTAGGTTTCGATCAGTCGCGAAAATCCTGCAATGGCCTCATCGTAGCGGCCGTTATTCAGGAACACGAACGCCTCCTGGTAGATATTTTCTTGTTGTGCAACATCTGGATCGTTCGGCTCCTGCGTTGACGGTTCTACGCCGGAACCGGTATCGAGGGGTGCAACGGATCGTTCCGGAGGTACGGGAGGTTCCACGGATTTCGCACTGCCGGCTGCTCCATCAATTCGCGGGGGGGTAGAACCGGTAGCCTTGCCTTCGAGATTCAACAGGCGTTTGTCGAGATCAAGATACAAACTCTGCTGCCGCTCCTGAATGCGATCGAGATCATTCCGGAACCGTTCGGCGTCGCCGCGGAGTTGCTGAATTTCGGACTTCAGTTGATCGATCCGGTCAACCATATCCATCAATGCCTTGGATGCGGATTGACCGAATGCCGGCAGCGCCGACAACGACAGCAGAAAAAAACACAAAGTCTTGTTCATTGGATCAGTACCCCGGATATCTGACCTCGACACGGCGGTTAAGTTGCCACGACGCCTCATCATGACCGTCGGCTGCCGGCTTTTCTTCGCCGTAACTGACAATGCTGAATTGACCCTGGTCCACACCCAAAACCTCCAGTTTACGAGCGACGGAGTTCGCGCGCTGCTCGCCGAGGGCAATATTATACTCGCGCGAACCGCGTTCATCCGCATGCCCCTCCAGCGTGACTTGAATTTGCGGATGGCTGATCAAATACCGCGCGTGTGCCTCAATGACCGGCACGAATTCCGGGCTGATCTCGGCGCTGTCGTACAGAAAATAGATCACGCGTTTCGACAAGGGGTTCTGCGGGTCATCCAGAGGGCTGCCCGAATAGCCGGGCCCCGATTGAAAGCCCTGCGATTGCGCACCGCCGTATTTGTCCTGGTCACCGCCCTGCCGCCCGCCGCCCTGCACCGCTGCGTCATCCTCGGAAAGGCTGTCCGAATCCGGGGTGGTTTCACAGCCCGCGAGTAACGCAGCAAATCCGATAATAATGATTTTGTAAATGACTGTTTTCATGTACTGACACCTTTGCCCAATCTGGTATTATTGTAAAAATTCAGCGACCGGATCGTTCTACCTGTTCAGGTCAGACCGCCGGATCTCCTCATGTCTATTTCAATGCTCAATTTTCCGGAGCCCAGGCGGGTTCGCGTACCGCGCCCGTGCTGGTCAAAAGCTGTTGGTGAAAAAGACCGTCCACGGATACCGCGGATAGCAGTTCCCGGCCGCCGCGCCGCGTCGCGTAAAGAACCATGCTGCCGTTGGGAGCAAAACTCGGGGATTCGTCCCCGTTTCCATCCGTCAAGACGTTAAAATTCCTGGTCCCGAGTTCCAGAACAGCGATGCGGTATTGCCCTCCGGAGCCGTGAACCATCGCCACGAAACGGCCATCCGGCGACACTGCGGCTCCGGCATTGTAATTGCCTTCGAAGGTCAGGCGCCGGGTTTGCCGATCGGCGAACCTGACCGAATAAAGCTGTGGATTACCGCCGCGATCCGAAGTAAAAATTATACTTTTGCCGTCCGCCGACCAGGCCGGCTCGGTATCGATCGAAAAGTTGCGGGTCACCCTTTCCAACGAGCGGGAGACCAGGTTCAGAACATAAATCTCGGGGTCGCCATCCTTCGACAACGTTAAAGCCAGCCGGCTGCCGTCCGGCGACCAGGCCGGCGCGCCGTTGATGCCCGGATAAGCGGCCACCGGTTCCCTGCCGCCTGTAGCAACGTTCTGGATATAGACCGCGGATGCTTTCTTTTCAAAAGAAACATACGCAATTCTGGTTCCGTCCGGAGACCAGGCCGGAGACATGATCGGCTCACGCGATGTCAGGATTGTTTGCGGATTATACCCATCCGCATCGGCGACCTGCAGGATAAACTCGTGCTTCCCGTCCGCCCTGACCGTCTCGGTGACATAAGCGATTCTTGAACTGAACGCTCCCGGTTCGCCGATGATCTTTTCATAGATGAGATCCGCGATCTTGTGCGCTACCCGCCTTAAACCAGCCCGGCTGCCCGGAATTCCATACACCGCGATCTGTTCTTTCCGGAAGACATCGAATAAATTGAATTCGGTGGAATACCGGTCCGGTCCGGCCTGCCGGGAGCGTCCGATCACCAGATATTCCTGTGCCAGCGCCTGCCAGGTACTGAAATCCACGTCGGCCGGCTGGCTCGGTCTCGAAAGCATATCCCGGTCCGTCAGAGTCTTGAAACGGCCCGAACGTTCCAGATCGGCCGTCACGATCCGGTCGATTTCCGCCGAAGGGTCACCGGACCCGCCGGCGGACGCAAAGGGTACGATCGCGATCGGAACCGCCGATTCGTGTCCACCGGTGATCTCAATCGTGAGCTGCGCCTCGACCCCACCGCAAAGGCAACCGAGCAAAATCACGATCATTAAACTTGAAGTTCGTTTAAACACTTTTTAGTCTTCCAGCCACAAAAAATTCAATCGTAACGCGAACTCGATCTGCTCAAAACCGGCTGTGTAATGTTCATTCATGCCGATTCTCTCGGCTCCGTGGCAATGTGTTTAGGGAAGCTCTGATAAATCAGAACTTCCTGCGGTGCAGGGATGCACTTCCAAAATCGGACGCTGTAAGTGTCTGATTTTGTAAGGCAACTCCAAATCGCATTTGGCGTTGCCGAGCGCGGAGAAATCCAGGATGGATTTATTCAGCGTTTCGTTAGGCAGAATAATCATGCATCCGGCCGGAATCTGAAATTGAAATTCCGGAAAGCCGAATAGACTTCAGCATCGGCGGGTACCGGCAGCGGCGATGCTTTCAATACCGCACTCTCGGCCGAGCGGTCAAACGCCTCGTTACCGCTGCTTTGAACGACCCGCGCGGTCACGACGTCACCACCCGGAACAGTTTTCACCTCGATCACGCAAGTCAGTCCGCCCGGCGTCCCGATCGGTCTGCGCCAAAGCCGGTTGAGCTTGGCTTCGATCAACGCGTTGGCGTTCGCAACGGCTTTTTCCGCACGGCGACCCGCTTCGGCCTTTTCCGAGGCTTCTTTTTTGCGCTGCTCTTCTTCGGCAGCTTTCTTCGCATCCGCTAACCTTTTTTCGTCCGCGGCATTTTTTTCTTCGGCAATTTTTTTCTGTTCGGCCAGCTTCTTCTCATCCGCCAAGCGTTTCTGTTCCTTTTCTTGAGCCACGCGTTTCTGTTCCGCGATCTTCTTTTGTTCGGCGGCCTTGTCCTCAGCAATCCGGCGCGCTTTTTCGTCGGCTAAACGCTTTTCTTCGGCAATTCGTTTGTTCTCTTGTTCCAACCGCTTTGTTTCAAGTTCCTCGAGTCTCTTCTGTTCCTGAACGCGCGCATTCTCCGCTTCCCGCCGTTGCTTTTCCAGAGCCGTGAGCTTCTGCTGTTCCTGTTCGGCCTGTTCCTTCAGCGCTTCGATCCGTTTTGCTTCGGCGTCCTGCTCGGCGGCTCGCTGCTCGGCCTGTTTCGCGGCGCGCTCTTCGGTTTCGCGCGCCTGATTCTTTAACTCAGCAAGGCGCTCGGCCTCCTTTTGCCGTGCGTCTTCGAGTTCCTGCTGCCGCCGCTGTTCCTGAAGACGCTTGTCCTCCTCCTTCTGTCTGAGCTTTTCGACCTCCTGCTCGATCTTCGTTTCATCCAGAACCGTCGCATTGACCGTTTCCGGCACGGGTAGTGTGCGGACCGTTTCGGAAGTATCCATAAAACTGAAAATGAACATGGACAGAATCATCAGGTGCAGCAGTATCGAGTACGCGACCGCCGAACCATTACGTCGCAAGAACTTCATCATTCTCCAGTGGGGCGGGTCATCAGCCCGACATTCGGTACACCCGCGGCCTGAAGGGCGGCCATGACGGTGACCACTTTGCCGTAGTCAACGCTGGAGTCGCCCCGAACCAGCACTGCGGTTTGGGGTTTATGTCGAAGCACGGCGGCTACCCGCAGAGTCAGTTCTGCCGGATCGACCGGCGCGTCCTGGTGATCCCCGACATCAATAAAATACTGGCCCCCGGAATCGACCGAGACAATCAGCGGCGGCGTGTCGGTTTGTGGAACAGTCTTCGCCTGTGCGCTTGGCAATTCCACATCGACGCCGGTTTGCAATAAGGGCGCGGTAATCATGAAGATAATCAGGAGCACCAGGCTTACGTCGATATAGGGCACCACATTGATTTCAGCCATCGGACGACGGCGGGAGACTTTGCGCATTATTTGGTTTTCACCTGGCGATGCAGAAGACTCACGAACTCTTCCATAAAAATCTCGTAACGGGTGCCCAGCTTTTCAGTCCGGGTCACAAACCGATTGTAAGCGACGACGGCTGGAATCGCGGCGAACAGCCCCATCGCGGTCGCCACCAGGGCTTCCGAAATCCCCGGCGCGACCATGGCCAACGTTGCCTGCTGAACATTTCCGAGAGCCCGAAACGAATTCATGATTCCCCAAACCGTACCAAATAAACCCACATAAGGGCTCGTCGACCCGACCGTCGCCAAAAACGGCAGCCGCTCATCGAGCCGGTCCAATTCGCGGGTCAACGCGATGCGCATCGCGCGTTGGGAACCGTCGACCAGGGTGGCCGCGTCGATATTGGACTGCTGGCGCAACCGCGCAAATTCCCGGTATCCCGCGATAAATATATTTTCCACGCCCTGGCTCCGGTAATCGTTCGCGTTCAAATGCCGATAGAGATCCGCGAGGTCGATCCCGGACCAGAAGCGGCTGTCGAAACGATCCGCGACGGACAGGATCGATTGGAGATCATTGCGTTTCTGAAATATAAATGTCCAGGATACGATCGAAGCCATGACCAGGATCAACATGACCAGCTGCACCACGAAGCTGGCGTCTATGATCAATTGCAAAAACGAACCGTTAGCACTCATCATTTATCCGGCTACGGATATCATCGGGAATTGTTTTCGGTGTGAAGGACTCGATATCCACGCAGACGATACGGACCACGGCCCGGGACAACAGTTCCGGTTCGGATTCAGGTTGCGTCCGGGTAACGACCTGGCTGAATTGGAGACTGGCCTTTCTCAGATCCGATAAATCCGCGCTCACCCAAAGCTTGTCATTAAATAGCGCCGGACGCAGATAGTCGACCTGGACCGATCTAACGACAAAAACCAGACCGGTATCCCGGCGCAGGTCATCCTGCTCAAATCCAAGCGCGCGCAGCCATTCGGTTCGGGCCCTTTCGTAGTATTTGAGAAAATTGGCGTAATAGACGACCCCTCCCGCATCCGTGTCCTCGTAATAAACACGCACCGGCCAATCAAATTTCTTCATGCATCGAACAAATCCTGGTTAGTATAGCTTACGGCAGGCGGTTTCAGCCCGAAATGCAGATAGGCATGCCGGGTCGCCACGCGGCCCCGCGGCGTTCGCATCAGGTAGCCCTGCTGGATCAAATAAGGTTCCAGCACATCTTCGATGGTGCCACGCTCTTCACTGATGGCCGCGGCCAGACTGTCCAGACCGACCGGGCCGCCATCGAAATGCTCGATTATGGTTCTGAGCAAACGCCGGTCCATGTGGTCGAAACCATTCCGATCGATTTTCAGCATCGTCAACGCCTGATCCGCGATTTCCGCGTCGACCTTGCCGTCCGCCTTGACCTCGGCATAATCCCGGACCCTGCGCAACAAACGATTCGCGATCCGCGGCGTACCGCGCGAACGCGCAGCCACTTCGCGGGCGGCTTCGAGATCCATTTTAATATTCAGTATCCGCGCCGATCGCTGAACGATTGCGGACAATTCGTCGACGGAGTAGAACTCGAGGCGTTGGACAATTCCGAAACGGTCACGCAATGGCGAAGTCAGCAATCCTGCCCGGGTCGTCGCACCGACCAGTGTAAAGCGCGGCAGGTCGAGTTTGATCGAACGCGCCGCGGGCCCGTCACCGATCAGGATGTCAATCTTGTAATCCTCCATTGCGGGATAGAGGATCTCTTCCACGATCGGACTCAAGCGGTGGATTTCATCGATAAACAGAACATCGCCGGGTTCCAGGTTGGTCAGCAAAGCCGCGAGATCCCCGGCCTTTTCCAGGACCGGCCCCGACGTTTGCCGGAGATTGACATTCATTTCGACCGCAATAATGATGGCGAGCGTCGTCTTGCCCAGGCCCGGCGGACCGAATATCAGCACGTGATCGAGCGAATCGCCGCGATTCAGAGCGGCCTGGATAAAAATTTCCATCTGCTCGCGCAAGGGTTGTTGCCCGATATACTCGCGAAGCCGTTTCGGGCGGATTGCGGGATCCAGGGCTTCATCCCCGACGCCTGCCTGAACACTGATTACCCGGTCCCGGTCAATCATGGCTGATTCGCTCACCGGGCCGATTGCAGCGCCGAGCGTATGATTTCCTCACTGGTCTTACCCCCCGCGGAAACCTTTTTGACCATCCGCTGGGCATCCAGGTTCTTATAACCGAGCGCGATCAACGCACTCACGGCTTCCTGCATCGGTGAAGGTTGGCCGTCCACCATTCCCGAGGCGATCGATGCCGGCATTCCGCCAAGGTCGTTCACGGGCAGACGGTCGCGCATCTCGATGATCAACCGTTCCGCGGTTTTTTTGCCGATTCCGGGAAGACGGACCAGCGCGGCGGTGTCATGATCCTGCACGCATCGATAAAAATCATCGACGCTGAGGCCGGACAACAGGGTCAGCGCGAGTCTGGCCCCAACTCCGTTCACCTTGATCAGCGACCTGAACAACGCGCGGTCGCCCTGGCTGCTGAAACCGAACAGAAGTTGGGCATCCTCGCGCACCACGAGATGGGTATATAGATGCACTTCCCGGCCGATTTCGGGCAGAGTATAAAAAGTTGTCATCGGCGCCTCGACTTCGTAGCCGACTCCATTCACGTCCAGCACCAGGGTCGGCGCCGATTTCGCCACCAGCCGGCCGCGCAAAAACCCGATCAATTTATCGTGCCCCCTGGTCCCGGACGAACGGACGAATTTTCGTTTCCGGACCGTTTCATGGCGAAATCGGCCGGGTCCCGATCGAATTTACGCGGTTCCGGGTTTGCTGAATATGGATATGACATAGCGCGACGCCGAGCGCATCCGCGGCATCCGATTGGATGTCGCCGTGCAACCCGAGCAAAATGCGAACCATATGCAGGACCTGGGTTTTTTCTGCGCGTCCATTGCCGACCAGGGCCTGCTTGACCTGGCGGGCCGCATATTCGAACACCGGAAGGTCCTGGGCAAAGACCGCGCAAATCGCCGCGCCGCGGGCCTGGCCGAGTTTCAGGGCCGAGTCGGCATTCTTGTGCATAAATACCTGTTCAATCGCGAGTTGGTCGGGACGATGTTCCCGAACCACGGAGCCGATGCCTTCGTAGATCTGTTTCAAACGCCCGGAAAAGTCGGCCTGGACCACCCGCACGCAACCGCTCGCGACATAGCGCAGGCCGCCGGCCGTTTCGTCGATTACTCCGAATCCGGTAATCCTCGACCCCGGATCGATGCCTAATATGCGCGCCATGAGTCGGGATCAGGAGATCGATTCCAGAATCTCTTCGCTAATCTCCGCATTGGAATACACATCCTGGATATCATCCAGATCCTCGAGGCGCTCCTGCAATCGGACCATTTTCTCGGCATCCTTGGCATCCAGATCGACCAGAGTACCGGCCTTCATCGTAATTTCGGAATTTTCGGGCGTCAGCCCGGCATCGAGCAGCGACTGTTTTACGCCCTGGAACTGCTCCGGGGTCGTCACCACCTCGATGGAACCGTCGGCATGCGTGATCACATCGTCCGCTCCAGCCTCGAGCGCGACTTCCATCAATCGATCCTCATTCTGTCCCGCCGCGAAACTCAGCATGCCGACTTTCTGAAACAGGTAGGAAACCGACCCGTCGGTTCCCAGATTGCCGCCCGCTTTGGTAAATGCATGGCGGACTTCGCCGACAGTCCGGTTTCGGTTATCGGTAAGACAATCGACCAAAACCGCGACACCGCCCGGACCGTAGCCCTCGTAGCGAACTTCTTCGTAATGTACGCCGTCCAGGGCGCCGCTGGCCTTCTTGATCGTATTCTCGATCGTATCCCTTTTCATGTTATGCGAGAAGGCCTTGTCCATCGCGGAACGAAGACTCGGATTGTAGGCAGGATCCGGCCCGCCGCCTTGTTTTACGGCAACTGTAATTTCCCGAATCAATTTGGTAAACAATTTACCCCGCTTGGCGTCCTGCACGCCCTTCCGAAATCGAATATTAGCCCATTTGCTATGACCGGCCATACCAAGACTCTAAACAAACGATAAAAGATCGGTGAGACGAAACTGTCTCGAGCCAAACAAATTTTACCATTCCTGAAGGTCCGAATCGATTCAATGATTACCGCAATAAATCGACAATGTCAGGCAAACCCGGATAAAAAATAAACCCGGCTACAAGGACTGGTCTCCCGCCTGTGCCAAGTCCGCGACAGCTTTCGCGAACGCACTGAAGTCGCCCAGATCTTTCCAACAGATTGAAAAGACAATTTGCCAGTCGATGGCTACATAGTTATGAACAGCCACATTGCGGAAGCCAACCGCCTTTTTCATCTTGCGTGCAACGTCTTCAGTCAGTATCCATGCTAACCATGCGATCGAATACGGCGCCCATGGAATCCGGTGCGGATTGCTCGGACCAGGAAATGATGTGGGATCCTATGTCGACGCAAAGCTGCACGGCACGGGTCAAATTCAATGTGATAATGTCCTGTAAGTCCAGGTCCGCGACCAGCGTTGCCGCGATGTTCGGCCGTTTCGATTCAACCCGCCGGATACAGCGACGCAGTGCTTCCAGCTTTTCCAGGATCACTTCCCGATCCATGCCGATCTCCGTTGCGCCAGGATCCTCCGGCGATAGGGCATGAAGTCCGCCTGATTAAAGAGCATTTTTTTAATGATTTCGGCGTAGAGCGTGCGATCTGTACATAGGAGTAACCGCCCCGTAGTCAAGGCTCGATGCAGAATCAATCCGCCTGCCGTTTGCAAATCGATCAGGTCAACCGGGCGACCGCCAAATTGAGATAATTCTTCGATCAATTCCATTTTATCGGTCGGCGAAAGCGGTTTGTCCATAGCCACGGCAACATCGAGATCACTTTCCGGATCCGAGTCCTGACGACCAACCGAGCCGAACAGGATCGCTAATCTTATTCGGGGAAACCTGGCAAAAATAATCTCGAGATTGTCGGCAACTGTCATAGGGATTGCACGGACATCAAAGGTGATGATTGCTATCACGGTCAAGGTACAACATGTGCCACTCCAAGTCCATGATAAACCAAATCCGGAGATTGCTACGGTTTCGGCAATAGCCAAACAGACTTTCGGCGTTGCCGACACCGGTCGCGAAAAACAGCCGTATGAACATCGCGAAAAGCCCCGGATCGCGTTCGGTTGATCCTTCCATGTTCATACGCCGTAACGGTTGCATCATTTGGATGCGGCCTTCGTAAACCCGGCCATTGGCGACATTGATCAGCCGGATTCGGCGGATTGTCACTGCCAGCGCAGCGCCCGCGATCATCGGGTTCAGCAATATTCCGAACAGCGGATACAACAGGCCTGCCGCGACCGGAATGCTCAGGGTATTGTAAATAGAGGCGCCCAAGAGATTTTGTTTGATGTTTGTCAGGGTTTTCCGGGATAAGTCGACCGTTTCGGAGACGGTCAGCAACGACCCCCGCATGAGTACGATATCCGCGCTTTCGATCACGAAATCGGTTCCGGTGCCGATCGCAAAACCCACGTCGGCCTGCGCGAGCGCGGGCGCATCGTTGATTCCGCCACCGACCATCGCGACGGTCTCGCCGTCTTCCTGCAGCAATTTGATCACTTGCGCCTTGTCCTGCGGCAGGACCCCGGCGCGCACCTCGTCGATGCCGGCTTGCCGGGCAATCGCGCGCGCGGTTTTTTCGTTGTCGCCGGTCACCATCAGAATCCGCAACCCGGCGGACTTAAGCTCCGTGATGGCCCGGCATGAATCGAGCCTGATCGGATCGGCAATCGAAACCAGGCCAACGACTTTGCGCTCGGTAGCGAGCCGCACCGGTGTCTGACCTTGCTCGGAGTACCGGCCTATCAAATCCGGAAAATTTCCGCATTCGATGTTGTTCGAATGCATGAACTTCAGGTTGCCGAGAAACATCCATTCACCGTCCACCGTTCCGGTCACGCCGCGCCCGGAAATCGCCCGGAACCCGGTCACCGAGAGTATTTCCAATTGTTTTTCCGAAGCCGCGGCAACCACCGCGTTTGCGAGCGGATGCTCCGAACCCGCCTCGAGTCTCGCCGCGAGTTGCAGAACCTTGTCCGGGTTCCAGTCCGGCGCCGATTCGACCGCCGCAACCCCGGGACGGCCTTCGGTCACGGTGCCGGTTTTGTCGAGAACGATACAAGTCAATTTTCCCGCGCTTTGAAGCGCTTCACCGTTGCGGATCAATATTCCAGACCTGGCCGCCCGGCCGACCGCGACCATGATTGAAATCGGCGTCGCGAGTCCGAGCGCGCACGGGCACGCAATCAGTAGCACGGTCATCGCGGTCACGAACGCATAACCCAGCGTGGGTTCCGGTCCGACCGCCAACCAGATGACGAAGGTCAGCAATGCGAAAGCCACCACCGCCGGCACGAAAACCGCGGCTATCTGGTCGACCAGGCCCGCGATCTGCGGTTTGCTTCCCTGCGCCTGCCGCACGCTGTCGATGATCCTGGCCAGTACCGTATCCCGGCTGATCCGGGTGGCCATATAGAGAAAGGTCCCGCTCAGATTGATGGTACCCGTGACCACTTCATCACCGGCGGTCTTCTCGACCGGTAACGGTTCCCGGTTAACATTGATTAGTCCACATTCGAATGCCCTTCCAGGACAACATCGTCGACCGCGATCTTCTCTCCGGGACGCACCCTGATCGTTTCATCCACGCCGACCGACTCGATCGGGACATCGGTCTCCTTTCCGTCGCGAAGCACCCGCGTGGTTCTGGGTTGCAGGCCGATCAATTCACGGATCGCGCCGGATGTTTTCCCGCGGGCCCGGGTTTCCAGGGCCTGGCCGAAATTGATAAAGGCCAGAATGATGACCGCGGCCTCGAAATACGCGGGTTTGGCCAGCGAGGGGAGCGCCGAAGAAAAATCGATGATCACCGTCGAATACACCCAGGCGGCGCCGGTTCCGATCGCGATCAGGGTATCCATGTTCGCCTGGCGCTTGCGCAGGGCCTTAACGGCCCAGGCAAAAAAATGGCCGCCGGAGTAAACCATGAGCCCGAAGGTAACCAGCGCGACTTCGGGCCAGAACCAGGCGCCCTGCGCTGATCCGAGTTCCGGCAATGCCCCCAAATGTTCCGCGACCATTAGCAACAGACCGGCGACGCCCGCAGCCGCGGCTTTTTGCATCAGGGACCAGTAGCGTTCCTGTTCCAGTCGTTCTTCGTCCGCGGGATCCTCCAAACCTTCCATGACCGCCGCATCGTAGCCTGCATTTTTCACCGAGCGTTTCAGCGCATCGACGTCCGGGATATCGCCTGCAACCGTCGCCGAATGATCGGCGAAATTGACCGTTGCCCCCGTCCACAGCCAGCAAGGCGTCCTCGACACTTTTGACACACACCCGGCGCAACGCATGCCCAGCACGGACAATCGAACGACATCCGGACGCGAAGGCGAGTACTCTGTTGTTTGCATACCGTGGTTACCTTATACAAAATCTTGAATGAATCCTGATCGGTTCCGGCGCGCGAAGCGGATGCACCCTATCGGCGATTCCGGATCGTACACGACCCGAGGTCCGGAACCGTTTTGCTATCCGTTCGACCTTCCTGGACCGATGAATACCGACCGCGAAACCGCGGGCGCCGCGCCACCAAAAATGCTGTCTCACGAATTCTGCTTGGTCAGAGTAGCCCGCAAGCTCGTCATACTCGCCGGGAAGCGGGTATCCAGCGCCCATGGATCGGAATGACGCTCTTAAAAAAATTTCGGTAATGTAATTTGACAAGGTAGAACGCAATAAATAGAAATACTATGCCTTCAAACCGGTTCCTTCGCGAACGACCGAGTAACAGGAACCCGATGCAGCGCTTTGATTGGAATACGCCTGAATACGCCGAAGCCTTTGCGACCCTGTTGCGATACAGCGGAGAACGCGCACATCTTCGCAAGTTTCTGTGCGCGCTCGTCGCGAACTTTTCCCCGGAAGCGCATGTAATCGACTGGGGAGCCGGTGGCGGTGACCTGACCGGGCTGCTGCTGGAACATTTCCGCAACGTCTATGCGGTCGAACCGAACCCGGCCATGCTGGCTGAACTCTCGTCGAACTATCCCGCGGCCCAGGTGTTCGCCGGAACGATCGGATCGACAATTCCTCCCGTGAAGGTTGAGGTCGGACGATCAGCCATGTCTTCTATCACGTTCCCGATCACAAATGGGGCGCGTATACGATCCACGCCGCGAAGCATCTGACCGCAGACGGTGTTCTGATGGTAACGCTCAAGGATCCGGATTCCGGGTGTAATCAATTGCTGCGTCACTTTGGTGCGCCGGTTTATAATCTTTATCAGGGCCTGGCCCAGGTCATTCGTCAACATCCGGAATTCGATTTCACCTTTACGCGCATTCCGGCATCAATTCTGACTCATTCGTTCGAGGATACGCTGAATATCGCACGGTTCATGATGTGTGATCGTGACGCCGATGCCTTTTCACGAGAGCCGACCGAGGTTCAATTTCAATCTTATGTCCGGGAACAGTTCTGGAATGAGCAGACGGGAACCGGCGGATGGCATTACGATGTCGTGCTTTGTCTGGTACGGCGAAACAATTTTCCACACGGGAATGGACGAATCGAACCTGATCAAACCTAAACCGGCGCGAGCGAATCGGATGTCCATTGATCGCCTTAATAAACAATAAAGTCCGGTGTCTCTGGCCAGGATGTTAATATCAAGAAGATCGGGATAAGATTAACAGCCGCTTTTGCGGCACTTATTACCGCCACATCTTAAAATGCTACGCATCAGTCATACTCCTCGCTGCGGAGTGGTTCGCAGATGATCTTGCGCTTTTTTCCTTCGGAAGTAATAGCCAGATTGGGCTAAAAACCGAATTTAGATTTTCGAACATAGTAATTTTCGAGATACTCATGAACCAGAAAACCGCGCTTATCACGGGCGTCACCGGACAGGATGGGGCTTATCTTTCCGAATTTCTGTTGAATAAAGGCTATATCGTCCACGGTATCAAGCGCCGCAGTTCTTTATTCAATACTGATCGCATCGATCATCTTTATCATGATCAACATGAGGAAGGCCGGCCTTTTTTTCTGCATTACGGCGATATGACCGACAGCATGAATATGACGCGGATCATACAGGAAACCCAGCCGGATGAGATTTATAACCTGGCCGCGATGAGTCATGTCCATGTATCCTTTGACACCCCGGAGTACACGGCGAACGCTGATGGTATCGGCACCCTGCGAATTCTGGAAGCCATCCGCCTGCTCGGGCTGGAGCGGCGAACAAAGGTATACCAGGCTTCGACATCCGAGCTTTACGGCCTGGTCCAGGAGGTCCCGCAATCGGAAAGCACGCCATTCTATCCGCGCTCGCCCTACGCCGTCGCCAAACTGTATGCCTACTGGATTACGGTGAACTACCGCGAAGCCTACAATCTGTTTGCCTGCAACGGCATTCTATTCAATCATGAATCTCCGGTCCGCGGAGAAACCTTCGTCACCCGCAAGGTCACCCGTGCCGTCGCAAAAATCGTACTTGGTCTGCAAGACAAACTCTACCTCGGAAATCTCAACTCGAAGCGCGACTGGGGGCACGCCAAGGATTACGTGCGTATGATGTGGATGATTCTGCAGGCCGGGCAGGCGGAAGACTGGGTTATAGCGACCGGCACCACCACGAGCGTTCGTGACTTTGTCAAACTGGCGTTTGCCTATTGCGGCGTGGAACTCGAATTTAAAGGCGCGGAAGTCGAGGAAAAGGCCTTTGTCAAAGCCTGCCATGACGCCAGGTATCAATTGCAAAGGGGCAAGGAAGTGGTGGCCATTGATCCGCGTTATTTTCGCCCGACCGAGGTGGACCTGCTCGTCGGAGATCCGTCCAAAGCCAGGAATAAACTGGGCTGGGTGCCCGAATATGACCTCAACGCGCTGGTCAATGACATGATGAAAAGCGATTTGAATTTGATGGCCAAGGACCGATATATTCAATCCGGCGGCTACAGCGTCCTGAATTATTATGAGTAACCGGGGAGAAAGAAACCCCATCTGCTGTCCTCAACCATAGACCGTCTCCCCACAAGCAAAGCTGAACCTAATTAGCTATCTGTTTAGTCCAACCATCAATGGCCAGCGCGGCCCGTTCCATCAAACCGTAAAAGGTGACTCCTGATTAGTAAGATGCTTCAGCTATGGCTCAAATCACGTCGTTCCGGCACGGATTGCCGGAACCCAGAAGCCAGGGACGGCCAGCAGTCATTACATCCATGTAGTCTGGATACCGGCAATCCGTGCCGGCATGACGTT
>JBGTCG010000168.1:0-30135 GCA_041748915.1 Methylococcales bacterium | reverse complement strand
GGACGCCGCCAACGAGGCGCTGCGCTCGGCCAACGAGGAGTTCCTGTCCTCGAACGAGGAGCTGCAGAGCACCAACGAGGAGCTCGAGACCGCCAAGGAGGAGTTGGAGTCGACCAACGAGGAGCTGTGCACGGTCAACGATCAGCTCCAGCACCGCAACCTGGAGCTCAACCAGACCACAAACGACCTCCAGAACCTCTTGGCCAGCACCACCATCCCCGTGCTCATGGTGGGGCCGGATCTGCGGATCCGCCGGCTGACCCCGCCGGCGCGCAAGATCATGAACCTCCTGCCGGCCGACCTCGGCTGGTTCATCGGGGATCTCAAGGCTAACGTGGATGTGCCCGATCTGGAAGCGCTGATCGCGGAGGTGATCGACGACGTACAGCTCCGGGAACGGGAGGTCCGGGACCGGGAAGGCCGCCGCTACGCTTTGCGCATCCATCCCTACCGCACGGCCGACAACAAGATCGACGGCGCCGTGCTGGTGCTGCTCGACGTGGAGGATTTGAAACGCACCCAGGAAGACGCCGGCGAGGCACGCGACTATGCAGAGGCCATCGTCGCGACGGTGCGCGAGCCGCTACTCGTCCTCGACGGCGATCTGCGGGTGGAGACGGCGAATGCGGCCTTCTACCGCACCTTCGGAGTCCTACCGGCGGATACGCAAGAGCGCCTGGTCTATGACCTGGGCAACCAGCAGTGGGACATTCCCGCCCTGCGCAGATTGCTGGAAGAAGTCCTACCCCACGAGCAGTCCTTCGAGGGCTTCGAGGTTCAGCATTACTTCCCCGAGATCGGGTATAAGACCATGCTGCTGAACGCCTGCGGCCTCTACCGCGCGGCGCGCCCGGCGTTGATCCTCCTCGCGATCGAGGACATCACCGAACGCAAGCGAGCGGAAGAGGCCATGGGGCACCTGGCCGCGATTGTCAAGACTTCTGACGATGCCATCATCAGCAAGGACCTGGATGGCATCATCACCAGTTGGAACAAGGGAGCGCAGGGTCTCTTCGGGTACACGGCGGAAGAAGTCATCGGAAAGCCGGTCTCGCTGCTGATCCCTCCAGACCGCGGCGATGAGGAGCCGGGGATTCTGCAGCAAATTCGGCGCGGCGAAGCGGTTGATCACTATGAAACCGTGCGCCAACACAAGGATGGAAGTCTCCTTGACGTCTCGTTGACCGTCTCGCCGGTTCTAGACGCCGCCGGGCGCATCATCGGGGCGGCGAAAATCGCCCGCGACATCGCCGGGCGCAAGCAGACCGAGGCGGCGCTGCGCGCGAGCGAGGCGCGTTTTCGCATGATGGCCGACACGGCCCCGATCATGATCTGGATGTCCGGTCCCGACCGGCGTTGCAGCTATTTAAACCAGGCGGAACTGGAGTTTCGAGGTCGCAGCCTGGAACAAGAGCTGGGCGACGGCTGGATCGAAGCGCTCCACCCCGACGACCGAGTGCGCTGCCTCGGTACTTATGTCAGCGCCTTCGAGGCACGCCGCCCGTTCGAGATCGAATACCGGCTGCGCCGGCATGACGGCGAATACCGCTGGATCTTCGATATCGGCAGGCCGCGCATCACCCCCGACGGCTTCGAGGGTTACATCGGCTCCTGCATCGACATCACCGAACGCAAACAAGCCGAGGCCGCGCTGCGCGCAAGCGAGGAGCGGTTGAGTCTGGCCATCCACGGCACCGGCATGGGCACCTGGGACGTGGACCTCCAGACGGGCAAGGCGATCTGGTCGGAGACCCAATTCCGGATCCTCGGTTACGAGCCCGCGCCGGGCGGCGTGGCCACGGCGGAAATGTGGCACGAGCGGCTCCACCCCGACGATCGGGAGGGAGTTCGACGCGCGATCGACGAAGCGAAACGCAACCGCACGCGCTATGCCTCCGAACACCGCATCCTGCGCGCCGGCGACGGCGAGACCCGCTGGCTGTCCGCCTTCGGCCGGTTCGTCTACGCAGAGGCGGGCGAGGCGCAGCGCTTCGTAGGCATCTTCCACGACATCACCGAGCGCCGCGAGGCCAAGGCCCTCAGCCATCAGGCGACCCATGACTCGCTCACCGGGCTCGTCAACCGGGCCGAGCTGGAGCGCCGCCTGGAAAGGGTGCTCAAGGGCGCCGACGCCCGGGACCCGCACGCCTTGCTCTATCTCGACCTCGACCAGTTCAAGCTCGTGAACGACACCTGTGGTCACGCGGCCGGCGATGCGCTTTTGCGCCAGCTCCCGGCCGTGCTCGAGCGGCCCTTGCGCAAGCGCGATACCTTGGCGCGCCTGGGTGGCGATGAGTTCGGCGTGCTCCTGGAACACTGCCCCGAGGAGCACGCGTTCCGGATCGCGCAGCAACTCGTGCAGGCCGTCCAGGAGCTTCCTTTCGCCTGGGAGGACAAGCGTTTCACCCTCGGCGCCAGCATCGGGCTGGTGGCCATCCCCGCGGGCGGGGACACGCTCGCCGAGGTCATGAGCGCGGCCGATCGCGCCTGCTACGCGGCCAAGGACAAGGGCCGCAACCGCGTGCATGTCTACGCGGCGAGCGACGAGGAGCTCCGGCAGCGCCAAGGCGAGATGCAATGGATCCCGCGCCTGCACCGGGCCCTGGCGGAAAACCGTTTCCGGCTCTATGCGCAGCCGGTCGTCGCGTTGAACGGCCATGGCCGCGAGGTCGAGTACAGCGAGGTCTTGCTGCGGCTCGCCGATGAGCACGCGGGCCTGTTGCTGCCCGGCGTCTTCATTCCAGCCGCCGAGCGCTACCAGCAGATGCGGGCCGTGGACCGCTGGGTGGTGCGGGCGGCCCTGTCGCACCTCGCCGCGCGCGGCGATGCGATGCGCTACGCGATCAATGTCTCGGCGCAGTCGCTCAGCGATGCAGGTTTCCTCGACTTCGTGCTGGGACAACTGGATGCCGCCGGGGTGACGCCGGGGAAGGTCTGCTTCGAGATCACCGAGACCGCGGCCATCACCGATCTCAAGCATGCGCTCAGGTTCATGCACGCCATCAAGGAACGCGGCTGCCGTTTCGCGCTCGACGACTTCGGCAGCGGCCTGGCCTCCTTCGGCTATCTCAAGACCCTGCCCGTCGATTACCTGAAGATCGATGGCCACTTCGTCAGGGACATCCCCGCGGACCCCTTCGATGACGCCGTGGTGCAGGCCATCCAACGGATAGCGGAGACCCTGGGGCTCCGGACCATAGCGGAGTCGGTGGAGAGCGAGCCGATCCTGGAGCGGGTCAGGGCCATCGGGATCGATTTCGCCCAGGGCTACGCAATCGCGACGCCCGCGCCGCTCGCGTCCCTTTGAACCCTTACGCACCGGGAAAATGAACCGATCATTCGGGTCACCGCGCCACTGCTCGAGGCGCAGATAGTCGAAACCCGCCTAAACCGCGCCGCAAATATTCGCCGGGCAAAGAGACCTTGCCGGGCCGAAAGCAAGTTTATCGATATTACGACAGGCGCGGAAAAATGGATCATGACCTGCTGACGTTGGAAAGCGATACGTCATGCAAGCCGGACGCCGGTGTGCTTCAGCCGAGTCTTTAACCACGATCCGGGAGCGCATGTCCGGACAATTGGCCCGGCTTCCCGAAACGTTCAAATCGGTCACGGAAAGCGCCGTTTATCCCGTACTCATCGGTGAACCAGTTAAGGCTCTTGCCGAAAAGATGATGTACCAAGACTTTTGATTCCGACGTCCAGTCAAGGAACTTCGCTGTCCCTTAGTCCCTGTTTATTCCTTTTTACAAAGGTTTCCACCATTTCCATCGGCAGCGGAAACACGATCGTGTTCGACTTGTCGCTCGCTATTTCGGTCAGCGTCTGCAGATAGCGTAACTGAATCGCCTGGGGCTGTTTTGACAGCGTGCGGGCCGCTTCCAGCAATTTCTCCGAAGCCTGCATCTCGCCCTCGGCATGAATCACCTTCGCGCGCCGCGTCCGTTCGGCCTCGGCCTGTTTCGCGATCGCGCGAATCATGCTTTCATTGAGGTCGACGTGCTTGATTTCCACGTTCGCGACCTTGATGCCCCAGGCGTCGGTCTGCTGGTCGAGAATGGATTGGATGTCGGCGTTGAGTTTATCCCGCTCCGCGAGCATTTCGTCGAGTTCGTGTTGCCCGAGCACCGAGCGCAACGTGGTCTGTGCGAGCTGGCTCGTCGCCTCGAGAAAGTTTTCGACCTGGATGATCGCCTTTTCCGGATCGATTACCCGGAAATACACCACGGCGTTCACTTTCACCGAGACGTTGTCCCTGGAAATCACGTCCTGGGTCGGCACGTCCATGACCACGGTCCTGAGATCCACGCGCTCCATCTGCTGGATGAACGGCACGACAACGATGAATCCCGGACCTTTGACATCGTAAAACCGGCCCAGCAGAAAAATGACACCCCGCTGGTATTCGAGCAAAATTCTGATCGCGCTGAGCAGAAGGATGATCACCAATATCACGAATGTGAACACAAAATAAGCTGCCATTATTGCGGCTCTCCGTTATCGTTGCGCGTTACGGACAATACCAGGCCATCCATTCCCGTGACCCGGACCACCTCTCCTTTTTTCAGCGGCGCATCGGTCCGCGCCGTCCAGTTTTCACTGTGGATCCGGATCGTTCCGACACGATCAAAATCGGTTAATGCGATGCCCGTGCTCGCGATCATGGCCTCGCGACCGCTGACGACCCGTTTGCGTCTGGAACGGATCAGCATGCCCAGCGCAAAAATCAAAAACAGGGCAGCGCTGAGTGCAAATGCGCCGATGATCGCTGGATTCACGCCGTAGCCTTCCACATCGGTCTGCATCAAAATGATCGATCCGATCACGAACGCGACCACCCCGCCAATTCCGAGTATGCCGACGCTGGGCATGAAGGCTTCCGCGACCATGAGTCCGATACCCAGAAGGATCAAGGCCAAACCCGCGTAGTTCACGGGCAGCACCTGAAACGCGAACAGCGCCAGCAGGAGGCAAATGGCGCCGACCGTCCCGGGCAGGACAGCGCCGGGACTCGAAAATTCGAAAATTAATCCATACACTCCAATCAGGAAAAGAATATACGCAACATTGGGATTGGTGATCGCCGCGAGCAATTCATTGCGCCAATCCGGTTCGATGCGCTGCACGGTGATCCCCGTCGTTTCGAGAATGATGTCATTTCCCGACACGTTGAGTTTGCGGCCGCTCAATTGCCGGAGCAGGTCCCCGGCATCGACCGCGACCAAATCAACGACATTAAGGTCCCTGGCTTCCTCGGCCGAAAGACTGGCGGCTTCGCGAACTGCCTTTTCGGCCCAATCCTGATTTCTGCCGCGCATTTTCGCAAGCCCGCGGATATAGGCCACCGCGTCATTGACGATCTTGTGCGTCATGGCATCGCCCGAAAGATTGTCGCCGCCACGATCGGAATCGCCGTTTTTCTTTCCGTTACCGTCTTTTTCTTTGCGGTCCTTCTCGAAACCACTGATCCCGCCGATTTGTACGGGTGTCGCCGAACCCAGATTCGTCCCGGGCGCCATGGCCGCAACGTGGCTCGCATACAGAATGTAAGTGCCGGCGCTGGCCGCACGGGCTCCGCCGGGCGCGACATAAGTGACCACCGGCACTTTTGACGCGAGAATTTTCTTGATGATGTCGCGCATCGCGTTGTCGAGACCGCCGGGCGTATCCATCCGCAGAATGACCAAAGCCGCATTCCGCTCCTCCGCTTTGCCGATAGCCCGCACTACATAGTCAGTAGTCGCAGGACCGATCGCGCCGTCGATATCGATCTGTACCGCCTGTCCGCTGGCCGGATTGGCTGAATCCGTGTTCTCCACTCCAGGCACGGGATTCAATGCGGCCAATACGAGAAGCGGTACATACCAAAACCGAAAAAACTGCATCAACAATGCTCCCTCGCTGATAGCTACCGATAGACTACGCTTTCCGTTGTGCCACGGCAACTTCGCCAAAAGCCCGATCCTACGCGATCTGCCGGGCTTTCGTTCGAATGCAAACAATCCTGCCAATTTATCCGAATGCGCGTTTGGAATAGCGGCAATGAGAATGGTGATATGATAAATAGTAGTACTCTAGCCCGCTTGACCCGGATCAACCCGGCTTGCAGAATATTCATGTCACCATTGCATTCCCAAAAACGAGAAAACGCAATACAGTTTTGCAGAAGGCGTCAATCGACGCATTTTGCGGGTAGATGGAAGCAGGATTCCGGAAAGTTCAAGTATTTTCCGCGATGGCATTGGAATCCTACACACCTTCCTTCATTCATATTGTCCTTAATGTCGAGGAGTGCCGCATATGTCGAAATTATGGGTAGTTGTGGCCGAAAGCAGCCGCGCTCGAATTTTTTCCGTCGTCAACTGGGTCAGTCCGCTCATTGAAATCGATGACCTGGTGAACCCCGCGGCGAGGTTTCATGACCGCGATTTGACGTCCGATTTGCCCGGACGTTCCTTCGACAGTGCCGGTCAGGGCCGGCATTCGATGGAGCCCTCGGCCGACCCGAAGAAGAACGAGGTCGCGGTTTTCGCCAGAAAAATCAGCGAACGGCTGGGTTCCGCACGGAAAGCAGGTGAATTCGACGAACTGATCCTGATTTGCTCGCCGGAATTTCTCGGGTTGCTCCGCCGGAACCTCGACGACGTGTTGAAAAAGCACGTGACTCGAACCATTAACAAAAACCTGGTACAGAAGGACGAAGCGCAAATCCGGGAATATTTGTTCTAACCCGATCGCCCCGCACTTGCATCCCAAACGGCCGGTGGCTGCATGCTACCGGCCGTCGTTTAAATCAGCTGGCCGGAACCACTGGCGCCATAGGGAACGCTGAATTTCCCAGGGTTCGGCAACCCAAATGCGATTTCGGGTTGCCGTAAACAATCAACCGCTTACACCGATTGATTCTGGCAGCGCATCCCTGCATTGCGGGAAACTCTGATTTAATCTGGTTCATAACCATCCAACCCTCGCGGCGAATACAATGCGTTACTCAATAGGGCTGCACCGGATTGGGTTATCGCTTCCCAATCCGGATGCGCACCCGCTGTTCCTTGTCTTTGCGTAAGACATCAAGCGTGACCATATCTCCGACTCTCGCGAGTCCGATGTAATTGCGAAGCTTGGCCGCGGAATCCACGGCGATCCCGTTGACCGCCGTGACCACATCACCACCCGTTAGACCGGCCAGCTTTGCGGGCGATCCGTCCATGACGCCGGAGATTAATGCTCCCCTGTCAGTGGCTAGATCGAAGCCCCGCGCAAGCGCCGGAGTCAAATCCTGGACCTGGATACCGAGGTGTCCGCGCTGAATGTTGCCATAGCGGATGATTTGGCCCATGACTTGATTCACCATATTGATCGGAATCGCGAAACCGATGCCGATATTGCCGCCGCTGGGTCCGATGATCGCGGTATTGATACCGACCAACGCTCCGCCGGTATCGACCAGGGCGCCGCCCGAGTTTCCGGGATTGATCGAGGCGTCGGTCTGGATGAAGTCCTCATAGCCTTCGATCCCGAGACTGCTGCGCCCCAGGGCGCTCACGATACCGGAGGTCACGGTCTGACCGAGGCCGAATGGATTGCCGATCGCAACGACAAAGTCTCCGACCCTTAATTTGTCGGAGTTTCCCTGCCCCAGTGCGATAAGATTCGGGGCATTGATTTTGATCAGTGCAATATCCGTATCCGGATCGCTTCCGACCACGGAGGCATCGAAGCTGCGCCGGTCATAAAGAGTGACCGTGATTTGATCGGCCTTTCCGATCACATGGTAATTCGTGATGATATACCCGGTCTCGGTATCGACAATGACTCCTGAACCGAGACTTTGCTGCTCCCTTTCCCGCGGCATCGACGGAACATCGAAAAAATGCCGGAAAAAAGGGTCCCTGAGCAAAGGATTTTCCTCGTAACGGATCCTGGTCCTGGTCGAAATGTTCACCACCGCCGGCATCACCCCTTCCAGCATGTTCGGCAAAGGGTTATCGCCGATCGGCATCGTCGCATCGGCGCTCGCGGCGAATAACCAGACCATCAGCGCAACCAGGAACAACCCATACCGGAAACCGCGGCTCCCGGAAAGAACCGGCCGGGATTCGGCGGCCGGGAGCTCATTTACAAAGCGGCTGCGCATCCGGGTTGCGGCCACGGCCGGATCTGATTCAACCGGTGAATGGGATACGCGTGCAGCTACTTGAGTGCGGCATACGGCCCGAATGCATGAAAGCAACGACATAAATTTCTCCATTTTGTCATCATCTGAAATAACGCTTCAGCCGCAAACGATGCACCCTTCCATCGGCGCCACCTGATCTGTAAACCGCTCAACGGCTTAATACATCGATTCGAATTCGCGCAGTTCGGTCAATAGTGTAAATAGGTGTTGCGCGGGTTGCAAAATCAATTTCAGACGAAGGATCCGAGCCGCCGCCGCAACTCCTGGCCGATCGCGAGCGAGGTCTTTTTCCCCGGCATCTTCGCTATCGAAGCCCCATCTGTTACTCAATAAAACACTTATCTAAACACATGTTTGTTTTTCGAAAACACATGATGGCTTGGTTGGCGGCGGTCAATATTTGCGAATTTATTTAAAATATTCAATAATAACAATTAGATAAATCTTCATAAATCGGCGTTTATCGAATTGGCACACTCTCTGCTTTTACCGTTGCAAGCGACAACATCGCGAGAAGTTGAAACCAAACCCCCCTTTAAAACAGTTGAACACTTATATCGGAGATACGACTATGACGACTTTACAAATCAATGACATGGCTGCCCATATCGAACTCGACCGTGCGGCAATGAGCGAAGTTCGCGGCGGGATCCTCGAAGGATTGCTCGGTGACATCAGCATTCTTTCACCTGATTTATACAACAAAGTTACCCCGATCACCGGCATCGCCAGCATTCCGACGGTACAGACCAACAATCTGAATCAACTCGACAATACGGTTGCAACCAATGGATTGGGAATCAACTTTGTGAGCAACAACAAGTTCGCCACTCAGTCAAATTCAAACAATGTGTTTGACGTAAATAACCCTTTCGTTGGTTAAATCAAGCCTAAGGTGTTAGGAAAGCGGGGGTTCATAACCCCCGCTTTCGTGTTTGTGGAAAGTTTGGCTACTGGCAATAAGACCGATTATTAACCAAAACCTTGCCCGCATCGGTCTGAAATCGGTCAAGCATCCGCTCGAGCGCCTTATTAATGGCGAGGACCGCGTCTTCGATCCCGTTGGTTGCCGCGGGCTCCGTCTCCTGATAGCGCTGCCAAAACAGCGTCTGCCGCGTATTCGCCGCGGCAATTACGAGTTCGGCCTCGATTTCGATTCTTGCGGGCGATGAATTCGGATAGTGCTCCATACGCAATAAATTTCCCGAAATAATCCAATCGGCATTCGCCCGTTCGGCGGAAGCAGTCACATACCGGGCCAAACCGGCTGCCCGCATTGACCGCACAATCGCATCCTGCATCATCAAGGCCGGGGACTCCGACCAGGAGTGATGATGGTAGCGTTGAATTTCAGGCGAATTCGCACGGTCACGGAAAACAATCGCCCGTCCCCCGGCGAATCCGCGCGTTCCCGGCCTCCTGACCATCACGGTGCCGCAGGCTTTAAAATCCGGGGCGGACGACTCCGTAAATTCAGGGGATATCTGATAGAAGGTCTCGCGAGAGGCCGGTACGGATTGGCACCCCGAGACCATTGCGCATAGTGCGCAGATCAATCCGGCAAACCGGCAACGAAAAGATTCAATCATGGTTTGCGGGGTGGTGTGTTGTCCTGAACGTCCCGGCCCCAGAACGCCGTCGCGGGATTTTGCCGCAGGTCCAGGGACAATTCTTTCAGATTTTGCGACGTTTCATCTAGATTATTCAGGATCGGAGTCATCGCCGTCGCCAGTTCGTCCAGCAGGTATTGGGTATCGGATAGGGATCTTTCGATTTTCGAATCGTTTTTGGTGACCAGCAGGTTCAGCCGACCGGCCAACTTTCCGAAATCCGCGACCGCATTGTCGATTTCGGCCGACCGCCGCATCAAGGTTTCGGTGATCTGTTCCACGTTCCGCACCGTCGCGCGCGCCGAATCGACCAACGCGCCGACTTCGCCGGGCGAAATCGCGGCCATCTGCCGATTCAGTTGATCCGAGATTCCACGCAGGTTGTCGAGGATTCCGGCGAGTGACTTTTGACTGTCCGCCGAATCGAGGTCTTTGGTCACCAGGAAACCTTCGATGGCCTCGATCTGACGCCTGACACTCGCGATAATCGGATCGATTTTCGCCATCAGATCGCCTTCGACCTCGCAGGCAAGAGTTCCGCCGTGCTCGGGCGCCAGGTTCGCGGCGCTCGTGTCCGGTTCCGCGGGACCGACCAGATTGACGACATTCCCCCGCAACAGACCGGACGATCCGATCACGAATTTATCCTTGATCGAGACCCGCCAATGCCGGTCGATCTGGAGCGATAGAATGAATGGCGGCCCCTTTTTTTCGCCGGTTATTTTTGGCTGCACCGAGATGACTTTCCCGATCGGATAATCTGCCTGCATGACCGGAGTTCCTGACTGCACGCCGCCCGAAGCCGGGCATTCGCTGGTCAAACGGATGGTTTCGCCGGATATCCCGAATAGAACCACGATAGCGATCACCAGGACCATCAACATCGCAACCGAAAATACCCCCGCGAACAGAAGGTCCCGCCTTCTTCGGTAGCCTTCCCTGCGTCCCGGCGCGCCGATTTCCGGGGGCGAATAAAACCGGTCGATACCTTTCATAGCCAACCCATCAGCGCGTACTTCAGATCCGGATCATAATCTCCGGCCCGGGAAAGATCTTCGATCGACCCGGTAAACAGCAACCTGCCGCCATCGAGCACCGCAACCCGGCTCGCAAGTGAAAACACACCGACCGGCTGGTGCGTGGTGAACAGGATGGTCAATTCCCGAGTCCGTTTCTCCCGCGCAAGATGTTCCTGGATTTCGATCACGGATGCGGGATCAAGCCCGTCCAGCAGCTCGTCCCACATCAAGAGTTTTGGATGTTGGATCAAGGCGCGGGCCAATTCGACCTTGCGCCGCACTCCGCCAGACAACTCATGAGGATACAAATTCTCCAGGCCATCCAGCCGCAGTTGGGTCATGATCAGCCGTACCCTGCGCCCCATTAAATCCATGGATTCGCCACGGGTCCGCAAGGGCAGTATCAGATTCTCCGCGACTGACAAACCGTTTAACAGGCCGCCTCCCTGCAACACCAGACCCAGGGATTGGCGCAATCGAGAGAATCCGGTCGCGGATAAACGATCGTAGTCCTGACCGAGCACCACGATTCTACCGGCCGAGGGCCGATCGAGACCCATGATCAATCGCAGCAATACGGTTTTGCCGGCTCCGTTCGGTCCCAATAACCCGAACGACTCTCCGTGCCCGATCGAAAAACTGACTCCGTTCAGCAGGCAGCGTCCGTTCGCGTGCTGAAAAACGTTTTCAAACTCGACCACACTGGTCACGATGCTATGTCCTTAGCACGAACAGCAGATTGATCAGCAAAATCGCGGCGATGGCGCTGATCATCGTCCGGGTCGCCGCGCGCGAAACCTCTTCGACCCTCCGCGCAACCAGTGAACCGTTGACCGCCGCGATCAATGCGATGAAAATCGAAAACACCATGGGCTTCACGACACTCGCCACCACATCCCTCAATTCCAGCACCTGTTTGAGACTGTCGAGAAACAAGGACCAGGTTATTCCGGCGTAAAACCAAAGCCAGGCCGCCGTGACTCCGACCACGACCAGGTCGGTCCAGACCGCGAGACAGAAGGACATCACGAGCATGGCCAGCAGCATCGGACCGACCGTATATTGAATCGGGTTGATGCCGCAGACCACCAGCCCGTCGATTTCATGGTTCAGAACCATCGAGCCGATGCGTACCGCCAACGCGACTCCCGAGCGTCCCGCGACAAACAAGCCGACCAGCAGGGGAGCAAACTCGTTGATGATGGTCCGGCCGATCGTGCCGATCAGCAACCCCGGAATGTTGACCTTGTCCAGTATATCCTCGGTCTCCTTGCCCACAATCAATCCGACCACCGCCGAAACCAGAGTGATGCCGAACAGGATGCTCAGTCCAGTCTCCCGCAGGGCGCCGGCGAATGCTTTCAGATCCAGGCGGTTCCGCTTGAGCAGAATGTCCCGGTATAACCGCAGACAATCCCTGAGAACGAACAGCCCCATTCCAGCATTTTCGAGCGCTCTAATACTCAAACGACCATCCCGTAACGCCGGTTTCCGGATCCAGTCTGACCTCGCGCGGTCCGGCCAGGGCAGCGCTGTGATTATCCGCCCCCATGCCGGCAAGCACCTGGCCGCGGCCCGGCTCCGGCAACCGCCCCAGGATCAGCGCGATCTCCGCCCTCCGGCTCGACCAGCGGGTCATTTCGTCGCGGTCTTCCAGACAAATCCGCCGTTCGCTTAAAGCCAGTATTTCGAAGCATTCGATCCGCCGTCGCTCCGATTCCATACCCATCCATATCCGGTCCAGCGATCCGACGATCAACGACCACAGCGTGGCCCCCCAATGTTCGCTCGCGCGTTTCGCCAAGGTTCCCTGGATCTCGTCCGCGAGGTCTATCGCGATGACTAACGTCCGATCCGGATACCGTGCGGCAAGCCGATTGAATATCGAATCTACGGCATTCAACGAATGTTGACCGGCCCTGCGTGCGGCGGACGAAGTGATTACCGCAACCACCAGGTTCCGCCGGATCGCCAATCCTTTTCTGCCGAGCAGAGCGGGCAACAGACGCACGGTATAGCGATCCAGATCCTTCATATCCTTGCTTAGATCATCATACGGAATCATTTCCGGATGGATCTTTTTTTCATTGTCCCGCACCAGCCCGTACTTCCATCCGTTGAGATACCGGTCTGCCCGCCAGCGGTCGTGTTCGGTCCGGGCCAATTTTTCGACTTCGCGAGGATAAAAAACAAAAAATTCGGACTCCTGCTCCGGAACGGCCCGGCAATTGATCGCCGCGAGTTTGGCGATCATATGATCCGCCTGGTGTCTGCTCGCCTGCCGGAACGATTCGCCGAGCCGTTCCCAAGGCTCTCCGGCCGGGTTTCCTTCCAGCGGGCGCCCTTGGGCGGCGATACTGTCCCGGTAATAATCATGAATAATAACGGCCAGTTCATCGTCGCGATCGTCGAATAATACGCCCGGGTCACCGACCTCGGACAATGCGGAAAACGGAAAGGTCTGGCCATCCCAACTCGATACGTCGTTCGAAATCCGGGCATCGCCGATCTCGCAAAAAACCGGAGGGCCTGCGGTTTGGCGGCTCCGCAACGACCCTTGCAAGGTTTCGAGCCGGACAATCTGATTCCGCATCCCGGAGCCGCAAACGTAGGCCGATGTCACCGGAACCCCCGTGCCGATTCCGGACAACGCAAGATCGGTAAAATGGATTCCCGCGACCTCCGAAGCTTCTGGAAATTCCGCGAAAAATTCCTCGCGGTCCGGTTCCGGCTGATCGGATGCGAACGTAAGCCGCGGGAGCCCCAGTCCGTAATGAGCCAGCCGCAACGCCTGCACCGCGATCGCGACGCCGAGGTCCGAATAGCCCACGATCAGAATATGCATGGTCTGACCGAAGCCCACGTCCACGCCCAGATGCAGCGGATATCGTTGAAGCAAACGGCGGGCCGCGACCGAAGGGATGGACCGCGACAGGATCCTGAAAGGATAATCCCGCAGCGCATGCGAAAGTCCCTCGACCTCCGCGGCGGAATTGCGGCGCCTACTCAACAGCACGACCGGCAGGGGATTTTCGATAAAACGCCGGTTCCGGCTGCAGCATTCACCGAGCATCGCCAAGGCGCCACCGTGATCGGTGCATTCATCAGTACAGACGACCAGGCCGGCGGACCGCGCGAATTTTTTCCATTCCGGGCCCCACGAAGTGGATACCGCCCGAAGATCGATTCCTGAAAATCCGGGCAGGTTCCGCAGCCGCTGGCCCAAGGGGCCTGCTCCGACTACCAGGGTGCTGTTCGCGGTCAGCACGGGTTTTCTATTAGTGGCCGAGCCGTGAACTTAGGATCGCGGATAATTCCGCGTGATCCCGGTCTATCTCCAGCTCCTGAATCAACCCCGACGATACCAATGCCTGAATTTCTGGGTCTTCGCTGCGTCGGTTCAGGCAAGCGGCGACGCGATCCGCGGTCCGGCCGCTGCCGGAAAGGACGAAAACCGGCCGGCGTTCAAGAATACTGCAGGCAATGTCGCGCAACGCGATTGCACCGCCATTTACGGCCAGCGTCAATGATCTGAACCCATCGGACAGCAGGCTGGCGGTGCGCGCAATCCACCGCGATTCATCCCCCCAGCAGTCTCCCGGAACGATCAGGAAATGACTGTGCCGGAGATCCAGTTCGGCGGTTCCGGCGCAAGTTCCGGAACGTTCCGGAAGATTGATCGTATCGATCGCGGCGACCCCGAGCAGCGGAAATGTTCCGCGGATTCCGGAACGCGCCGCGCCCATCCACTTCATGACCCCGGAATCGGCGCCGCCGTCGATCACGATGGCCTGCACCGATTCGGCGAGCGGCGCCAATACGTCAAAAAAGAAACTCCGCAAGCGACCGTTCCCGGCCGGTGAATCCATCGATCCTGCACCACCGACCAGGACCAGCACCGCACCTCTGTTCAAACCCAAAAGATCGAGCGCCCGCGGCAGATCCGAGGCGGAGCCGATTACAATCGCCCGAGCCCCGGCGATGTCTGTCGATTCCAAGAACGACACGCAGGCCGGTTCCACTGATCGCGGCGGCCGGATCAGGGGACGGAATTCAAGCCATCCGGCTGGTTGGCATAGTAATCGGCGATCCGGGCAAGGTCAGGCTCGGAGATATTTTTCGTCACATAGACCATGGTCGGATTTTTTCGCCGTTCAGTCTTGTAGTCTCGCATCGCCTTGATCAGATAATCGAGATCCTGGCCGGTAATTCGCGGATTTACGGTCGAGAAGCTGTTGCCCCGCTCGCCGTGACAACTTCGACAATTTTCGATTTTCCGTTCGATTTCGGAATGCAAGCCCGAGGGCGGAACCGGAAAAACCTTGAGTTCAAATTCTGCCAAATAGGCTCCGATATCCTGCTTTTGCTGCGCGGACAAACCTGCCGCAATGCTTTTCATGCCGGCGTGATCCCGCATTCCTTCCGCATAGTCGGTGAGCGCCATAACGATGTATTCACCATGTTGCCCGCCCAATAACGGAATGGGACTTTCGGTATCCCGCGATGGACCGGCCGCCTGGCTGTGGCAGGGGCGGCAGGCGTCGAACAACCGCTTTCCGGCCTCCGGATTACCGGTGCCGGACAGTGCGTGGGCCGGCAATGTCAGGGTGAATACAATAAAAAACGATCGCATGAAAGAACGATGTTGCATAGCTTTGCCGGAATTCTGGTCGATGCTGGGTCATTGCCGATCCATTTGTCCGTGAATCGGCGGTGCGAGTTTTCGGCAGGAGTATAGTGGCTATTGGCGAGTCATGCACCGGACTTGGGTTCCACCTTTTTCCCCTGGCCCGATCTGTAGCCTGGCGTCGATCAGGCTCGCGCGGTACCGCATTGTGCGAAGTCCGATTCCGCGGGTTGCGCCCGCCAAGGTGACCAGGTTGCTGACGGCCGCGTCGATCCCGATCCCGTTGTCGCTTATTTCGAGAATCAACTGATCGGCGCGCCGCCCGAGCGCGATACGGATCGCGTCGCTCCGGCTGTGGCGCAGCGCGTTGTTGACGGCTTCCTGGGCAATCCGGAACAAGTGCGTGGCGGTGGTGTTGTCGGCGACCTCGATGACTTCGCGGCACTCGAAATTGCAGGTGATATGTCGCAGCGCGCTGGTTGAAGCGGCAAGCTCGGCAAGCGCCGCAGCCAATCCCTGAGAATCGATCGGCACCGGCAGAATCCCGCGGCAAAGTTGTTGCAGATGACCATGGGTTGAAGCCAACCCCTTGCAAATTTCGGCGGCCGTACCCCGTATCCCCAGAAATCCGGTCTCTTCAATCCGCCTGACTTCCCTTCCTTTTATCTTTCGTCGCTCCGCCGAGTCGAGTCTTTGCAGCAGCGTGGCCGCGAACATCTCCAGCCCGGTTATTTCCTGCTGGACCCCGTCGTGCAATTCATGAGCGATTCGCCGATCCTCTTCCGCGGCGCTGTCGAGCACCTGTCTTTGCAACTCCTTGCGATAGGAAATATCGCGGATCATTCCGGTGAAAAGCCCGAGCTGGTTGATCGCGCTGATGGCCAGATCGACGGGGAAAGTCGACCCATCCTTGCGCAAGGCGGTAGCCTCGCGGCCAATACCGATGATGCGGGCTTCGCCGGTTTGCAGATAACGCTCGATGTAGCCATCGTGTTCGTCGCGGTAAGGCTGCGGCATCAGGATGCTGATATTCTTACCGACAAGTTCGTCCTGGGTATAACCAAACATTTGCAATGTGGCCGGATTGACACTGTTGATGATGCCGTGGCGATCGACGGTCACAATCGCATCGATGACCGCGTCGAGGACCGACCGCATCCGCTCTTCGCTTTCCCGCAGCGCTTGCTGAGCCTTCTTGCGCTCGGTGATATCGGTGATCGATCCGAGTATCCGCGTCGCGTGGCCGAGCTCGTTCCGGATGATACACCCGCGATTGCGGACGTCGGCATAACTGCCATCGATTCGCCGGGAACGGTATTCGACCTCGAAGCCTTCAGCGTCACCTTCCACCAAAGATTTGACATTATCCACCACCCGCCAGCGGTCTTCCGGATGAATATGGTCGATCCACCACTTCCAGCTATCGTCGGTTTCCAGCGGGCTGCCGAACATGCGGTGGTAGGTGTCATCGAGCCACACCGACCTCTGGGCGATATCGCAATCCCAGATGCCGTATCCGGCCGCTCGAATTAACAGGGACAGCCGCTCTTCGCTGAACCGGAGAATCTCTTCGGCCTGCCGGCGGGTCGTTACATCGAGTACCAACCAGACCTGGCGCCCGTCGAATTTGTAGGCGGCAAATTCGATCAGCCGCTGTTGGCCGTCCTTGCGGGTGATTTCCAATTGACCGAATCGCCGTGGAAAACTGGATTCGCTGTCCGATTCATGGATCCGCCGGATCTTCTGCCCGCGCTCGCCGTAGAGCGACGAGAACCAGGCGTCGAGCGTCGGCAGCTCATCGCGCTGGTAGCCGGTGATCCTTTCCGCCGCGCGGTTCATGGTGATCTGATTATTGCGGACGTAGACCGCGCCGCCGGGTAAGAATTCGATTACCTGGCGCATCCGTTCTTCACTTTCGCGTAAAACCTCTTCGGCCATTCTGCGTTGAGTGATATCCATGAAAGTGACCACCACGCCCTCGACGCGGTGGCGGGCCGTGCGATACGGCAGGATACGGCGCAGATAGCAGCGTGAATAGTCCGGGATCAGATTTTCACAGCGAAACGCAATCAGGGCGGGCCTTTGGTCCGGTCCGTCCGTCTTCGGCTTTCTGCTCTTTTCTTGGTGTTCTTCGTTCTTTCTCTGCCATAATTCCACTTCAGCCGGAATCCGTGTACGCAGCACTTCGCGGGCGCTGGCCAGCAGGTCCTCGCCGGTCAGGCCCGTCGAGAAGGTACTGATCGCACGGCCGGCGTCGGCTGCCGTCAGCCCCAAAAGTGTGCGCGCCGCCGGAGTGAACTGCCGGATGCGCATTCGTTTATCCAGAAACAACGCCGCGATATCGGTACTGTTGAGCAGGTTTTTGATGTCGTCGTTGGCCTTATCGAGTTCCTTGACTTTTTCCTGGAGCTGGATGTTCGAGGAGTTCAATTCTTCATTCAATGATTGCAGCTCTTCCTTTGAGGCTTCCAGTTCCTCGTTGGCCGCTTGCAGTTCCTCGTTGATCGAGATCACTTCTTCGTTCGAGACCTTGAGATCTTCGTGCGAGCCTTCCATCAGATCGATCGTGAGTTGCAGATCCTCGCGGGTGGCGTTGAGCTCGTATTTCAATCGACTCTCGAGAACGGATGCGTTGACCGGTTTGGGTGCGGGCACGGAGCTGTCCCGATCCACAAACGTAATCAGCAGCAGGCCCTCGGTTCGCCTGAGTTCAGGGATCGGCTTGATCGTAATCGTACAGGGGCGCCAGACGCCGTTGCGTTTGACCCGGGGACTCGCGTCGACGACCGGTTGACGGTTACGAATCGCCTGTTGGCAGGCGGTACGAAGTTTGGTCCGCAGACCCGGACGCGCGATTGCGGTCAGATTCTGTGCCGGCTCCACCGCGGCAGGTTCCAGAAAATCGCCGGTCCTGCCATGGAGATAAAGAACTTCATAGCTGTGGTTGATCAGCGCCGACGCGGGCGCATAATCGTTCAGCAATTGACGTTGTGTCAGCTCGGCATATCGCGAAGGGCGCCGGCGCTCGGCAGATTCGGGCCAGGGCTCAATATCGCCGGTGCGATTGCAGTGCGGCAGGATCGGGAAATAGGCCGTATCGCGCCGTATCGCCCCGGTTCGCCGGAAAATGGCGCACTTTTTGGACACCGGTTCGAACAGATCCGGTTGCCGGCCGGTGGTTTCCGACGAACCGAGAAACAGATGACCTCCCTCATGCAGCGCAAAATGGAATAACGAAACCACCTTTCGCTGCAACTCCGGTTTCAGGTAAATCAGCAGGTTGCGGCAACTGATCAAATCGAGCTTCGAGAAGGGCGCATCGCTGAGCAGATTCTGGAATGCGAACACGATCGATTCGCGGAGCTCCGTTTTAACCTGAAATCGGCCCCCGGAATGCGTGAAGAACTGGGTCAAGCGTTCCGCCGGGATGCCGGCTGCAATGCTTTCCGGATAGATGCCCTGCCGGGCGATTTCCAGCGCATTGGAATCGATATCAGTAGCAAAGATCTGCATGTGGAGCGGTTTGCGAGCCGCCGAGAACCGCTCATGCGCGAGCATCGCGATGGAATAGACTTCCTCTCCGGTGGCGCAACCGGGAACCCAGATACGGATCGGCGCGCCGGTATTCCGCTCTACCCATTGCGCGACCACACGCTGCGCCAACATCTGGTAGGCTTCCGGATCACGGAAAAAACCGGTCACGCTGATCAGTAGATCCTGAAGCAAGCACCTCGCTTCGTTTTTGTTGTCTTGCAAAAAAGCGATGTAGTCCGGCAGCCGATCGATATGGTTCAATCCCATGCGCCGTTGCACCCGGCGCATCAGCATGGGCCGGCGGTGGCCGCGAAAGTCGCAATTGGTGCCCGCGTGGAGCAGGTCGAGCACACGGGTCAATTGGTCGCTCTCGTTTTCCGGAAGTTCGGCCGGCGCGCCCTCACCGGAGACTGCGAATTGCGGGGCAACCGCGTGCGCAAGCGCCAGCTCGGCAATTTCCGTAGCAGCGGGTCCCGTCCGATCCTTAACTTCCCTGCCGACCGGTTTGGACTTTGCCGTTTTTTTTGACGAGGTTCTACGGATTTCGTTGTTCTCTGTCATCGGGATTGTCTCTGTGTAAGTCCTGTGCCGGAAGCGTTACGCCATATTCCGTGAGCCCGGCGCATCAAACGGCCAGGGCTGTTCGTGACACGCGACACGGCAAAATGGCCTGTTCACAACAGCAGCGGAGTTCCACGAGTGCGGAATTCGGCAGATCGGTGATTGATTGTACGTCATGCCCGCATCGAACATAAGCCGTATCTTGGAACGTCAAAGAATAGCGGCACGCACCGCTGCCGAGATCGAGAAGTGCCGCGAGTGATCCCACACCGGACGCTCGATTTTTTTAAGAATCATCGTCCAACGGCAAGCGGGGCGTCGATGCAAAGGTTGAATAAATCGATCCTGGAATTCTCAGCGGCGGTAACCCCAAAGGCGATCTGGTGTTACCTAAACTGTTCAATATTGAAACAGTAAAAGCCCCGGATGTATCAATGGATCGGACTCGTAAAATGATTCCACACGCACGACTATTCGTTCATTCAGGGCAATGGTAACTGACAGTCACCAACCAGCTTTCGGCTTTCCCCGGTTACCCGGACCGGTCCTGCGACTGATCCATCCGGAGACCGTCGCGCATTGTGGTAATCTGATTATGCCTTCCGTGATTCGTCGGATGAATTTCGAGGTTCTGATGTTGGCGGCGCCCAATCAGGAATGTTCCGCCCTAAATTTAAAAGAAATGCTGATCTTGGTGCGGTAAGCCATTACCTTGCCATTTTCGATCTTCAGGTCCTGGGAAATTACTTCGGCAACCCTCAAATCTTCCAGGGTTTGTGAAGCCTGCTCCACGGCCATTTTGGCAGCCTCTTCCCAGGAGTTGGGGCTGGTTCCGATAATTTCTATTACTTTATAAGTACCCATAACACTCTCCTGTGAATTAACACTATTTAATTCAATAATGCCCGGCGCTATTACTATTGACACGATGGCGGATTGCGCGTTCCCGTTCTGCCACGGGAATCTCGTTAATCCCTGCCATTTTAGTTGGAAAATGATTTCGCGGTGGCTCAGGATCCCGTCGTTTCACCATGATTTCAACATACAGCCGAATTTTTGGCGTCGAACTGCTCATCATAGGAACTTGCCTTGATGCGCTTTATTATTTCGCTCCATTGTAGGTGGTCGAGTTCGTTCAAAGTCTCGAAACTTTGGATTTTGAAATCCGACAGGATTTCATCAGCAAAACTGGATCAAAGTCCAGTTGTGGAATCTCCAAAACCGCATCCGAATCCAATTTCAAATACATGGCGCGCCGTTCATAACATTGCATGGTTGGTCATCTCGCGTCTTATTGATGCCGTTGCCGAATCGCAGGATTCGTCTCATTTACGGCGGTAGCCTTTGACTGGTATGTTATTGGCGTCCGGGAAAGTGAAATATCGGTCATTCTCTTATTCGTGCTCTCATCCGTCTATCGGGGCGTCACGTAAGTTCCGTTAAAAACCGTAATCTCGACAGCCGCCATTGCAATTACTTAGATATCCATTACAGTGGACCGGTACTATTGGAGTGGAACAGGCGGATTCGCGTTTTCGGGAATTCATCAGGATTATCAAACACCACAGCAGCGGTATGCTTGCGCGCTGTTCCATATTTTGTCTGTTATCTCCTTAACAATTCGGAATTTTCATTTCCGGGAGAATTCAATGAAACTTCAGCCACTTTGAACTCCGCCCGCGGAATATTGGAACCGGCGGTTTCAGAATGCAGCACCAACATAACGGTAAGCAGCGCCAAAGTAGCGGAGAGTGCGATAAACGCCAAGAGTCCAACCGACAACCATATCAAGCGACTCATCTCACGGTCTCCTTCCGGTTTGTACTTTTCGGCACGTATGATTTTCGGCACGTATGATTTGTGGAGCGATAAAACCCGACGCAAGTATGCTGTCACAAATCCTTCAGACCAATATTTGCTGGTTTTTGGCCGCTGATTCCAGATACCAAAATGTCATCTGCAACCCGAATTCCCGATCCGGGTTCGTATGCACAGCTCAGGCGCTTGGCGATTCGCCGGAAGACCTGCCACCCGCGAACCCACCGACCACGAATTTGGACTATGGAAAAATAGTCGGAGATGTTGTCAGCCCCTCACGAAATCTTCCGGACAGGCGTGGAATAGGAATTGATTGCTTTCTGTCGCCACGGTCTTGGCGCGGGGCGTACGGTCCGTTGGACAGCATTTTACAACCGGCGATCGCTCTGATACGGTTAATGACTTCGCCCCGTTGCTTGTTATTCATCGCGATCAATCTATTGAAACTGTCGATCGAAAATTCCGCTAAAACGTCATCCAACAAACTCGGGTCATATTCCAGCTGTGGAATTTCCATAACCGCGTCTGAATTAAGCTGCAGGTACATCGCTAGTCGTTCATAACATTGCATGGTTGTTACCTCGCGTAGTCGTTGATTCTAACGACAATTGAAATTGGATTTCTTACACTCCCCGTTTTGTACCACTGGCTGCATCAGCGTCGAATCCAGATTTTGGGGTTGTTTCGTCAATTGCCTCTGTTCAGGGTTGAGGTAATTATGTGCTTGACGTTTCGTAGTGTAAGATGAGCAAACCACGGTGAACCGAGATATACCGACGAATGCACTCGATCGTGCTCACGCTTCGAAGGTGTATGTTAACAATCCCGGGGATGGTCCGGTATCGGTGATTGCTCCATTCCTCTATCGGGGATTCACTGAAACGCTTTTACAAACCCATTACAGTTCCGGCTATCCGGTTGGGGTTGAGACTCGATGAACGGAAGCGCCAAGAAAAGTTCAGCGAACATTTCAGGCGGGCGCAAATGCCGCATCCTGGTTGTGGATGATCATCCCCTGGTGCGCAGCGGATTGTCCGCGCTGATCAGCGCCGAGCAGGACCTTGAAATTTGCGGGGAAACCGGTACCGTAGCGGGGGCTCTCAAGCTTGCGGCCACGGTGGCCGCGGACCTGGCGATCGTCGATCTCTCGCTGGCTGACCACGGCGATGGACTGGAACTGGTGAAGCGGCTCCATATGCTAGAGCCGGGCATCAAAATTCTGGTGATCTCCGTACACGATGAAGCCCTATTTGCGCAGCGCGCGCTGACCGCCGGCGCGAAGGGCTATATCAACAAGAAGGAAGCGACTGCGTCCATTGTCTATGCGATCCGGCGGGTGCTGCAGGGCAATTATTTCGTCAGCGACCGTATGGCCGAAAGGACACTCCAGCAGATTTCCCAACCCGGCGCGAACCCTTTGAATCCTCTGAGTTCCCTAAGCAATCGAGAGCTGCAAATTTACCGTTTGATCGGCGCGGGCAACGGTACTTCAGAGATCGCCGAAAAGCTCCACCTGAGCGTCAAAACCGTCGAGAGCCACAAATCCAAGATCAAAAAAAAGCTTGACCTTGCATCTGCCAGCGAGTTGATGCGTCATGCGATGCAATGGACCGCCCACGAAGTATAGGCTCCAGAACGCGCTGCCCATGGATCGGAAATGATTCCCCGGCACTTGGGACGATCGGCGGGAAAAGGCCAGGACCAAAGTCCTTGGTGTGTCAAAAATCGCGGGATTCGATGGTCGCGGTCAATACCAGCGCTGTACGCGGCTCGCATACGCAACCACCGGTTAAATCAACTACGGCCAGGGTTTCGACCGCCGATTAGCCCTTGACCAAAAACCCGGTCCCGGTCTTACGTTCGAACGCAGGCCTGTATTTCGCTTCCAGGCCCAACGCCTCGGCAACCGGCCGGCAAGTGATATACCCTCCGCACGTATTCAATGCCTTGGCCAGCCCGTCGTGATCGGACAGGAAATCCACGCCGCGATCGGCGATCCCTGTCACATACGGCAGAGTTGCTTGAGTCAGCGCCTGGGTCGCCGTTCGCGGATAGGCGCCGGGCATATTGGTTACGCAATAGTGAATCACACCGGACTCCACGAATACTGGATCGGAATGGCTGGTCGGCCGCGACGTTTCGACACAGCCGCCCTGATCGATGCTCACGTCGACGATGACTGATCCAGGCTGCATGGAATCCACCATCCCCCGGGTCAATACGTGCGGAGCCTTGTCGCCACGCAGCAAAACCGCGCCGATTACAAGGTCCGCCTGGGTGACTGCCTGCGCAATGTTGTCAGGAGTGGAAAGAAAATAATGTACGCCTTCGCCGAAACCGGGATCCGGACGCAAGGCCCGTTCCCGGTCCAAACCAGCAATCCGTACATTCGCGCCCATGCCCGTCGCGACCCGCGCCGCATGACCGCCGACAATTCCGTCGCCGATTACGATGACCTGTCCGTAACGCGTCCCATTGACGATACCGGGCTGAACGCCTTTCCCTCCCTGAGAAGTCTGAAGGTAATAGGCGCCGACCAAACTCGCCATGTTTCCTGCAATCGCGCTCATTGGAGACAGCAGCGGCAGCTTTCCCGTGTTGTCTTCCAGCGTTTCATAAGCGATGGCGGTGGTTCCTCTGGCCACCAGGGTTTTCGCCAGTTGCGGATCCGCGCCGGCCAGATGGAAAAAGGTGAACACCATCTGCTGTTGCAGATAATCATATTCGGAAGGCGAAGGCTCCTTGACTTTCACCACCAGATCGCAGTCCCATGCCTGATCGGGGCCGGCCATCCCGGCGCCGGCCCCGACATATTCCTCGTTACTGAAATTCGAACCGGCGCCGGCATTCCGTTCAACCAGGACGCGGTGCCCACGTTCCACCAGTACCCGCACATCCTCCGGGGTCAACCCGACCCGGTCCTCCTGATCTTTAATTTCGCGAACGACTCCGATTTTCATAATCGACCCTTTTTACGCTGCCAATGACGATGAAGTGGAAGAATGCGCAGTCCCCGTATCCTGCGTTTACGCCGGCATTTTGGTTTTAAACAACGCGGTGAAATCCCCGGGGAAACGCTGAATCAATCGATCCCGGATTTCCCGGCCGTCGGGAACGCCAAGTGCGATTTGGCGTTGCCTTACAAAATCGAACGCTCTCCAGCGTTCGATTTTGCCACGCATCCCTGCACCGCGAGGACCGCTGATTTAATCAGAACTTCCCTAGTAAAAAAGATAGTCTGTAAATTGCTGATTGGCTCCCGCTTTGTCGAAGGAGATCACGGAAAAAGGCTCCTTTCGGCCGCCCATCTCCATCCCCGGCGTACCCTGCGGCATCCCCGGAACCGACAGCCCGACGACGCCGGGTTTTTCGGCAAGCAACTTGCGGATATCCGCGGCCGGAACATGACCCTCGACAACATAACCCTCGACCAGCGCGGTATGGCAGGAAGCGAGCTGCGGGCTCACGCCGTATTTTTGTTTGATCGCATTCACATCCTCGGTTTTGATATCGGTCACGACGAAATTGTGTTTCCGAAGGTGGTCCAGCCAGATTCCACAACAATTGCAGCTCGGACTACGATACACGGTAATTTCGACCGGCTCGGAAGCGAACGGCGAAGGCTTGTCCCAGACGCTTTCCGCGGCGCTGTTGAAAGCGCAGGCCAACAAGATCAGAAACACGGTCACTCGATGAAAATACATTCAGATCTCCTGGTTTGGCTTTGAAATGATAAATTGACGGGCCAGCTACATGCCTTGCAGCGTAACGAGCAGGGTTCGCCGGTCCGCGCGGTCCCGGTGCTCGCCCAGATAAATCCCTTGCCACGTGCCGAGCATTAACTTCCCGGAAGCCACCGGCACCGTAAGCTCCGAGCCCAGCAACGAGGATTTAAGATGCGCGGGCATATCGTCAGGTCCTTCCTGGGTATGCGTATAGTAATTCGAATTTTGGGGTACGGCCCGGTTCAGATACGATTCAAAATCCCGGCGCACGCTCGGATCGGCATTTTCGTTGATCGTAAGAGACGCGGAGGTATGCTGCAGAAAAAAATGCGCGAGCCCGATTTCAATCTGGACGAGTTCCGGTAATTGCTCAACAATTTCCCGTGTAATCAAATGAAAACCGCGGGATTTCGGATTAAAAGTCAATTTCTTTTGAATCCACATATAATCCAGAAGTCCGGTTCGCATCAGCTCAAATCCCATCGCGATGGACCGCTTTGGTCCGAGTATATCACGCCGCCTGCCGGACAATTGTAGGGTAGACATCCAAAACGAGTCATTGATTCAAAATCGCCGAACGGGACATAAATTCGTCTCGACGTTCCTCGAACGTTGACGCAACGAAATTTGGCGGGTATTATCCGTGCGCTTCGCCGGCTGAATCCTGTTACGGCATTTTTCAGTCGAAATTCAGAAGGTCGCTCGGGGTATAGCGCAGTCTGGTAGCGCGCCTGCTTTGGGAGCAGGATGTCGGGGGTTCAAATCCCTCTACCCCGACCAGCATGCGCTTGTAGCTCAAGCGGACAGAGCATCGGCCTTCTAAGCCGAGGGTTGCAGGTTCGAGTCCTGCCAAGCGCGCCATTCCCAAAAAAATCCGATTCCAATGCAAAAACGGTCGTTCCAGAGGGAACAGAAAGCCTGATTTCAATGCCGTTTTTCGGCCGATTGCACTCTGCACCGGCCGGATCCTTCCAAAGGGCCATAGGGTCTGCTTTACCCTTCATTCTGAGCAAATTTCATAGCGGTCTGGGCCCAAAACCTTTGCCCCGCGTATTCTTGATTGATACCAATGTAATCAGCAAGGCCGATAAACACACGCAAGCCGGCCCGGAGGTTGACTAACTGGTTCGGGACGGGCCGTACCAACCAAACCATCCTGCACGGGATATGTTGGATGAATGCGAATCGTGCGGATTGCGCCAGTACCTCCATGGACTGGCGCGTATCTTGGGTCAACGCCTAAGCCTGCAGAAATTTCAACACCGCTTCCAGACTGTGCTTCGCATCACCGAACAGCATCCGGGTGTTTTCCTTGACGAACAGTGGATTGTCGACACCCGCATAACCCGAGGCCATACTGCGTTTCAGAACGATCGTGGTCGCGCCCTTCCAGCATTCAAGCACCGGCATCCCGGCGATCGGGCTGTTCGGGTCTTCCAGGGCTGAGGGATTCACGATATCGTTCGCGCCGACGACCACGGATATATCGATATCCGGAAAATCCTTGTTGACCTCGTCCATTTCAAATACGATGTCGTAAGGCACCCTGGCTTCCGCGAGCAGCACGTTCATATGCCCCGGCATACGGCCCGCAACAGGGTGAATGCCAAAACGCACATTGATTCCCTTCGACCGCAGGCTTTTGGTGATTTCGTTCACGGTGTGCTGAGCTTGCGCAACCGCCATTCCGTATCCAGGAATGATCATGACTTCCTTGGCCGAGGCGATCAGTTCCGCGGCTTCTTCCGCATCGACCGCGGTGACTTTCCCGGTCACCTGCATCGCGGGGCCGCCTCCGGATGCAGCGGAATCGGTTCCGAAGCCTCCCGCGATCACCGCGAGAAACCTACGATTCATCGCCCGGCACATGATGTAGCTCAGGATCGCGCCGCTGCTTCCGACCAGCGCGCCGGTCACGATCAACAGGTCATTGGACAGCATGAAACCGGTGGCCGAAGCGGCCCACCCGGAATAGCTGTTCAACATGGAGACCACGACCGGCATGTCCGCTCCGCCGATCGCCATGACCATATGCACGCCGTAGGTGAAAGCGAGCAGAGTCATCAAAAACAATGGGAGAGTGCCGCCGCCTTCTTCCGCGCCCGCCAGGAACCACTTTCCGAGCAGGATCGTAGCGATAAAAAGCCCAAGGTTCAGCCAATGGCGGGCCGGCAGAAGCAACGGTTTCCCGCTGATTTTCCCGCTTAGCTTACCGAACGCGATGACCGATCCCGAAAAAGTGACCGCGCCGATCAGGACGCCGACATAAATTTCCATTTCGTGAATCGTCTTTTCAACCCCGGTGAAGGACGCGGAGGGATCCATGAAGTTCGCATAGCCCACAAACACGGCCGCCATACCGACCAGACTATGCAGTATCGCGACCAACTCCGGCATTTGGGTCATTTCGACCTTTTTCGCGAGTACGTAACCAATGGCGCCGCCGATCGCCATCGCTATCACGATGATTACGTACGACGATACCGCATCACTCAAAATCGTCGCGAGGACCGCAATGGCCATCCCGATAATTCCGTAGAGATTCCCCCTGCGCGACGTTTCCGGATGGCTCAGGCCCCCAAGCGCAAGAATGAAAAGGATCGTTGCGCCAATATATGAAACTGTAACTAATCCGCTTGACATGGCTCGACCCCTTAATCTCTTCTGAACATCTGTAACATGCGCCAGGTTACGGCAAATCCGCCCGTAATATTGATCGCGGTAATCAATACCGCGAGTCCGGCAAGCAATGTTATGAGAAAGCCCGGGGCCGAAATCTGGATCAATGCGCCGATCACGATAATGCTGCTGATCGCGTTCGTGACGCTCATGAGCGGCGTATGCAGGGATGCAGTCACGTTCCAGATCACCATATAGCCGATAAAACAGGCGAGCACGAATACCGTGAAGTGGGCCAGAAACGAAGCCGGAGCGGCGTTTCCGATCATCCAGAACACCAAGCCCCCGAGCAACAAAGGCAGGTATTTTCTTACCGGGTCCGGAATTAGGGATTTCCTGGCCTGGACGGCAACCGGGGCGGAAGCCGGAGCCGCGGGCGCCGGCGCGGCCGAGAGTTTCGGCGCCGGAGGCGGCCAGGTAATCTCACCCGCCTTGATAACCGTGGTCCCGCGGACTACTTCGTCCTCAAAATCGACCACCCATTGACCATTTTTTTCCGGCGTCATATCGGTCAGTAAATGACGGATATTGGTCGCGTATAACTGGCTCGCCTGGGGCGCAAGCCGGCTCGGCAGATCGGTATAGCCGATAATGGTTACGCCATGCCGGGTGGTGACCGCGCCTGGCTTGGTCAGTTCGCAGTTGCCGCCCTGTTCGGCCGCGAGATCGACGATCACACTGCCGGGCTTCATGGTTTCGACCATACCTCTGGTAATCAATTTGGGCGCGGGCTTCCCGGGAATCAACGCCGTGGTGATGATAATATCGACTTCCATGGCCTGCTGGGCGAACAATGCCATCTCCGCGTCGATGAACTCCTTGCTCATGACCTTCGCATAGCCGCCTTCGCCCGAACCGTCCTCCAGAAAATCCAGTTCGAGAAATTCGGCGTCCATGCTTTCGATTTGTTCCTTGACCTCCGGGCGGGTATCGAAGGCGCGCACGATCGCGCCCAGGCCCTTCGCGGTACCGATCGCCGACAATCCCGCGACACCGGCGCCGATTACCATCACAATGGCCGGCGGAATCTTCCCCGCGGCGGTTATCTGACCGGTAAAAAACCTGCCAAAATGCTGGGAAGCTTCGATCACTGCCCTGTAACCCGCGATATTCGCCATCGAACTCAGCGCATCCAATTTTTGCGCCCTGGATATTCTGGGTACGCTGTCCATGGCCAGAACGGTCGCCTTTTTGGCGGCCAGTCTTTTCATCAAATCCGGGTTTTGAGCCGGCCAGATGAAGCTGATCAGATTGCCGCCTTGTTTAAGCAGTTCGATTTCGTCGACCGCGAGTTCCGGATGCGTTTCCGGCGGACGCACTTTGGCCACGATGTCTGCGGTCGCCCAAAGCTTTTTCGCGTTCTCGACCACTTCCGCGCCGGCTTCTATATAGCATTCATCGGAAAAATTCGCGGCTGCTCCAGCCCCTTTTTCGACGGCGACCTCGTAGCCGAGCTTGCGCAACTTTTCAGCTACTTCCGGCGTTGTCGCAACCCGCTTTTCGCCCTCGTGAATCTCTTTGGGTATTCCAATTTTCATTACAATCTGCCCCTCCCCGTTACGTTGCGCCCCAAATTGGTGCCGCCGCAAAAAGCGGCCGGGCATCCCGGACGGTTTATTGTTAATGTCACACCCAGGAACTTCCGGCTCGAGTTACCGGCGCCAAAAATTCTGTGTGCGAACCATGAGTCCCTACTATTAAAATTAAAGTCGGCTTCGCTTCCCGAAGCCGTAAGATCTTATCCAGGGCAGTTCTGATTTAATCAAAACCTCCCGCAGTGCAGGGATGCATTGCCAAAATCTACGCTGTCAGAGTTTTCCTGACAGTCCATTGAAAATGCCTTACCATCGTGATTGGCTTGAATCCGAATTAGAACCTACCGCAACTTCAGGAAATTTCTATGGGCTCGGATTTGGACACGCCAAACCGCGCGCCGCCAAATGCCGACCAACGCAGTGCCGATCGAAATTCCCCTAAATCCCGGCAGCCGGGGATCGTCAATCAGGCATCCCACCGTCTGGATCATTATCGTTCAGTGGTTCCGCGCCGCTGATCCGGGAAACCAGATCCCGGCGGTGCAGCATATGAGATCAATCAATCTTTTTCAAGCGCGACTTCCGGTGCGCTCTGCCGCTAGCTGCACCGAAAGGGATTCATCCCTCGTCCTGATTAGCAAGATGTTTCAGCAGAAACGTCATACCGGCACGGATTGCCGGTATCCAGACTACATGGATGTAATGTCTGCAGGCCGTCCCTGGCTTCTGGGTTCCGGCAATCCCTTATATCTTGATTCTGTTTTACAAAAAAGCCAGAATCCCCGACTGATCATCGGGAGGATGGTGGGGAAAGTCGCGCAATCCCTGAGGCTTGAAGCCTGACCGGC
>JBGTCG010000167.1:0-9035 GCA_041748915.1 Methylococcales bacterium | reverse complement strand
TTCGCTTTGACCTTGGTCCCGTCCAGAGCAATCTGGCCCACCTTGACCAGCTTCAGCGTCTGCGCCACCGTCAGTACTTGCACAAATAGATCTTCCAGCTCCACCACAAAGGTCTTGCGAAAATTTGCCAAGGTATCATGGTCCGGATGTTGTTCCGCAGCGATATACCGAAACGCAACCGAATCATACGTCGCCCGCTCAATCTTCCGACTCGAGAAAACCCCGGTGGCATAACCATAAACCAGCAAGCCCAGCATCATGGCCGGAGGCAATACGCTGCCGCACCGCAACCGGAATAGCGCCGGATCAATCTCGATAAATCCAGTGGTTCGACTACCTCGACAATAAATCGCGCCAGAGGATTCTCAGGCAACCAGTCGTTCATGGACGGGGGCAGTAAATACTGTTGTTCACGACTGAACGGAATAAAGCGATTCATAGAAACCTGACGGTACAATGATCGAACATGCCGCTATCTTACCACCAATGAGACTTATTATTAATTAAGTCCGACAGGCTCCTAGAGCGACAAACAGAACCCCATCCATCACGATCGGTCTGGCGATGACTCGATTTGTGTTTGGGGCAGAACCTGTCCTTGATTTAGAAGGCAGAATTCTTGACCGACCGGCGAGATGTGAATTCCTTTAATGGGCTATCCATGTGAGTGCTGTAACCACTACTGGTTGGGTTCCCGCCAAGGGTGTACAGCGGAGTTTCCGGCGAATGAGGAGGAGTGCGCTTGATGATTGAAGGGCGGCATAGGCCGCGAACCAGACGAGGAGAGGGCTTCGCGTCCGGTGGAAAATGGTTCCGGCGGTTACCGATACCCGGCGCTGGCATGGCTCGCACCAGAACCGTCCGTCGCCCGTTCGCCAATGGCCGGGTGTCCCACATCGCGGACAGACAAAACCATTGGGCCATCGAAGCCACTCAAGGTAGTCGAGGCACGCGGCCTCATCCGGGAACCAAGCGCGCAAGTCGGCATAGCTGGGCGGATAATCGCGCCCCGCTCGAAGACTGGACGCAGGCGTTTCTGGAAGCGTCGTCATTCCCATATTTTGTGCCTACAGCACTCACATGGATAGCCCTTTTCCTTTATTTCCCCTGTTTTTTGAAAAATGAAATGTTCAAAAAAAGGCGACCGACCTATCTTTGTCCTTGAAAGGATGGGGCCTCATATTTGTTGGGCGCGTTCGCCTGACGGTTCTGTCTATTGCAGAAGCTCCCTTATTTTATCCTTCAATATATCAATATCCTTCATTTCACACTCCCAAATAACCAGTGACTCCCACCCATCTGCCTTGTATGCCAAGAGATTCTTTTCATCTCGCTGCATATTGCGGGCGATTTTGCGTTCCCAGTACGCTCGGTTCGTTTTAGGGACGCGAGCGCCACGCTTGCAGTCGTGCCCATGCCAAAAGCATCCATGAATGAAGATGACTTTGCGGCGACTCGAGAAGACAAGATCAGGTTTGCCTGGAAGATCTTTCGGGTGCAACCGATAGCGATAGCCCATACCATGGACAACTCGCCGGATCAGCATTTCCGGCCTGGTGTCTTGTCCCTTCACGGCCCGCATCGTGCGGCTGCGATCTTCAGGAGTGATAAAGTCAGGCAAAATCTATCGTTTTAGTTCGATCTTTAGGCCAGGATCTGTTTCGACTTCTACAATAATTTGGTTGTAGCGGTTAATCAAATCAATAACCGCCGTTTTACGACCATCCGCCGCGAACTTTCCAAGCTCATAGAAGTTGCACGCAACGAATTGCTCAATCTCAAACATGTCAATGCGCTCGCCGATTCCCTTGTTTTCTGCAAGGACCTCCGCAGCCGTTAGCCCGCGTTGTAAAGTTACCAAAACAGGACGCAGACCATCGTTAAGATTTTCTTGACAGCGGTCAATCACAGCCTCGCCCGGCGAGGTCGTAACGTGTATCGCAACGTCTTCGAGGAAAAAATCTCCAGCCCTGCCTAAAGAGGCGTCCGCCGTTGAAACGCTGTAGTGATCGAGCTCCCCCGGTCCGAGCAAGCAATCCAGCTTCGCGCCAACCAAATGTTGCAATACTACGCCGACGTAGTTGACTCCAGGAGCCGTTTTTTGACGATCTTCAGCCTGCTGGAGCACGTCCCGGACGACGTGTCGCAGGCCACGAGACGCATCTAATCGTATTTTGAACGGTTTCGCCGCAAAGTATTCATGGACCTGAGCAATCCAGAATCTTTCAATGGTATTGAGGTCAGCGAGACCGCGAGTATGCAACTCGTTGAGAAAAGCGACATACGACCGCATATTGTTCAAACTGCCACGGCTTGTCCTTCCTCCTTCGCTTGCTAGCACGCGCTTTATGCCGTATCGGTTTAGGATCGTTTGGACGGCCCCTTTGCCAAGTCCAAGCACCTGTCCTCCGCCCTCTGTGACGAGCTGCTCAAGGACTAACGGTAATCCCATTTTTCGGGCGTGTTGCGTCACCACGAGGGCTACGGATAAAGGTCCCTTGGTTTTGAAATTGTTGGCGACTGCGAACTCCAAAAACGCTTGATCTAAATCCTGCATCGTTCAAGCAGCCCGCACTGCTGCTCCGTTCGCTTCAAGCAGGGGTTCAAGAATATGCTCCGCTAAGTATCGCACAACTGGCGCCACCAAGCCGTCACCAATCAAATGGTAAGCGTCGTTATATCTTTCGGGCAATTTGTATGTATCGGGGAGACCCATCAACCTGGCTGCTTCTCGCGGTGAAAGCAAGCGGGACCGGATAACCTTTCCCTCAACGATAAGGATTGTTTGTCGGCTGGAGCCGCCGGAGGGCGTTCTAAGGCATCCAGATATATCGTCAAAGCGGACTTCGGCCCGCTGAACACTGTTTCGAGTACGCTTGTAAACCCCGCCCACCATGCGGCGACCTATGGATTGAACAATCCTGACCTTATTTAAGTTGATCTCCGTCATCATACCCAGCAACCGACTTGTCTCGGCGGAGGAATGCCAAACGGCGCCTTTTGGGTCTTTCTCGATTAGGTCGGCGAATGTCTGCTTTTGCTTCGGCGGTGGAGGTAATTTCCACCAGACCCAATTGTGCGAAGCTTTCATCGTCAATCGGCTGCCCGCAATCCCCAGCGCCGATGGGTGCCACATAGATTCGGGGCCAAGGGCAACCAAGTCTTCTGGAATCTCGATATTTTCGAGCACGCCTATAATGAACAGCCTTGGGCGTGATTGAGGGACGAAGTAGACAGCATTGATTACAACGGCGCCGAAGCGGTACCCAGCTTCTGTGAGTGCGTCGCCAATGGTGGCGAAATCCTTGCCTCCATGGGAGGTTAACGCGCCAAGCACGTTTTCCAACACAATCAAACGAGGCGCGCGATCTTCAGAGACCAAGGCCTGTATTAGGCCCCAAAAAGGCCAAAAAGTCCCAGAACGCTCCCCTCGAAGTCCGGCTCTAACGCCAGCAAGCGAAAGGTCCTGACAAGGGAACGAAGCCCATGCCAGATCAGCCGCGCCGGGCAAATCCTTGAGCGCCATCTTCGCGACATCGCCAACCCATAAATATTCATCACCCCAATTTTCAGCATAACTAGCCGCTTTCTTAGGGTCAAGATCATTGGCAAATATACACTTCCAGTCCGAACCTAGCCCGGCTCGCGCCATGCCGCCGCCAGCAAAGAATTCGTAAAAGGAGAATCTACTGTTTGACTGATTGCGAGTCATCCTGAAAAGTGCTTCTTCAAAACCTAGGTAACCTTTGTCTATCTATTCTCGTTACTATGGTGACCCTGTCAATGCTGATATAAATCAGACATGAATGTATGGGATAGGACGTAGCGCCTATCGTTCGATAAATAGACTCCGCCATTTTGCAAGTACCCTCACATTTGGAAACAAGATATAGACCGCGATAGACTATCCGGTCTACTGATGCGCATTTCTTGCCTCAGGACGAACGGAAATTCTTTTTCGTGATGCTGATTAAGCACTCGGTTTTTTACCCACCGTAACATTTAGACCTTTAATTTTCATGCCGGAACGCCTGATTTTTCCGTCAATGTTTCGAGCAGGCGATTCACGAATTCGATTTTCTTTTCGCTGCTTTCCAGATTTTCGATAAATCTGAGTTGTTCCGGACCTTCCATTTTGTATCGATTGGCCTGCTTCTGAACCAGTTCGATGACCGCGAGCGGATCGATGTTCGGGACAGGCGAGAATAGGATCCGGCCGCCGGTTGCCGACGCTTCGATTTTGAGAATGCCGATTCCGGCCGCCTTCAATTTCAATTCGGTTACTTCGAAAAGGTTCTTGGCGGCTTCCGGCAACAGGCCGAAACGGTCGATCATTTCCACCTTGAGATCCCGCAGCTGCTCGGACGAATCGGCATTCGCGATTCTCTTGTAGAGCACCAGCCGCGTGTGCACATCGGGCAGATAATCATCCGGAATCAGCGCCGGGAGGTGCAATTCGATTTCGGGTCCCGAATCCAGCTGCATGTCGAGATCCGGCTCCTTGCCGGAGCGGAGACTCGCCACGGCGCGTTCGAGCATTTCGATATACATGCTGAAACCGATCTCCTGGATCTGTCCGCTTTGCTCGTCGCCGAGCAACTCTCCTGCCCCGCGAATCTCCAAATCATGCGATGACAGCATGAACCCCGCGCCGAGGCCGTCCGAGGCCTGGATCGCCTCGATTCGTTTGGCCGCGTCCGGAGTCATCAGGGTTCTGGGCGGAACGATCAAATAGGCGTAGGCCCGGTGGTGCGAACGTCCGACCCGGCCGCGCAACTGGTGCAGTTGAGCCAGGCCCAGTTTGTCGGCGCGGTTGATCACGATCGTGTTGGCGCTCGGAATATCGATCCCGCTTTCGATGATGGTCGTACACAGGAGCATATTGAAGCGTTGATGATAGAAATCCAGCATCACGCGTTCGAGATCCCGTTCCGGCATTTGTCCATGCGCGATTTCGAGCCGGGCGTCGGGCAGCAATTTTCTGAGTTCGCGCGAAGTCCTTTCGATGGTCTTCACATTATTGTGCATAAAAAAGATCTGACCGCCGCGGCGGATCTCGCGGAGGCAGGCCTCCTGAATCAGGGCATCGATCCATTCGCTCACGAAGGTGTTGATCGCGTGCCGGTTCGGCGGCGGGGTCGCGACGATCGAAATATCACGCAGCCCGGACATCGCCATATTCAGCGTCCGCGGAATCGGTGTCGCGGTCAGTGTCAGTATATCGACTTCGCTGCGCAATTTTTTGAAGTGCTCCTTGTGGCGCACGCCGAACCGGTGTTCCTCGTCGATGATCACCAGACCGAGGTTTTTATAATCGACCCCTTTTTGCAATAGCTTGTGGGTTCCGAGCAGAATATCGACCTTGCCGTCGGCGACATCCCGGATTATCTCGTCCTGCCTTTTTTTCACAATAAAACGCGACAGCACTTCGATCCGGACCGGCCAGTCGGCGAAGCGGTCCCGAAAATTCTGGAAATGCTGCTGCGCGAGCAGCGTGGTCGGGACCAGCAGGGCGACCTGTTTGCCGTTCTGAACCGAGACAAACGCGGCGCGCATGCAGACCTCGGTTTTTCCGAACCCGACATCGCCGCAGATCACACGGTCCATGGTCTGTTCGGCAGCGAGGTCGGCGAGGACCTGTTCGATCGCATTCTGCTGGTCGGGCGTCTCCTCGAACGGAAACCCCAGCGCAAATTCTTCGTATTCGATATCGGCAATTTTATGCGCGAAACCCTTGTTCGCGGCGCGGCGGGCATTCACATCCAAAAGTTCCGCGGCGACGTCGCGAATCCTGGCCGCCGCCCTCTTTTTGACTTTCTTCCATTGCTCGCCGCCTAGTTTGTGCAGCGGCGCGGTTTCGGCGCCGGCTCCGGTATAACGGCCGACCTGATGGAGCGACGATACCGGGACATACAACTTGTCCTGATTCGCGTATTCGAGAACCAAAAATTCGGTCTCGACTCCCGAAAATTCGAGTTTCGTCAGGCCCAGATAACGGCCAACGCCATGCTCCTGATGAACGACCGGCGCCCCCGGCGACAGCTCGGTCAGGTTGCCGATGATATTTTCGAGCTCCTTTCCGCTGCTGCGCCGCCGGCGCCGGCGCTGCTGCGCGCGCGGGCCGGTGAGTTGGCTTTCGGTGATGATCGCGATGCCGCGGGATGGCATCAGCAAGCCATGATCCATTGGGGCGACCAGGAGGCACAGGCTCGCCGGACAATTCAGAAAATCCTGCCAATCGGCAACAATTTCGGGAAAGATCCCCTGCTTATGCAGGGTGTCGCTCAGCGCTTCCCGGTGTCCCGCGGTCTCGGCGACGAACAGAATCCGGCCCTGGAACTGATCGATAAACGATTCGAGCGCTTCGGTTGGACGTTTATTCTGCGGCTTCAGGGATACGTCCGGCAGGGGTTGCGTGTCAAAGACGACGATGGCCTTGCCCTCGGCGGGTGCAGCGGATCCGCCGCCGAACTGAATGCGCGGAAATGGCGCAATCTTTTCATCCACTTCCTCAGGGGATAGAAATAAGGTCTCGGGATGTAATATCGGGCGCTCGAGGTCATGGCGCCGCTGCTCGTAACGCGACCGGATTTCGTCATGGAACGAACGCACCGCATCCGGCACGGATTCGGCCAAAACCAGAATCGTATTTTGCGGGCAATAGCCGAAAATCGATTCGGTCTGGTCGACGAATAACGGCAGGTAATATTCGATTCCGCCGGGAGCAATCCCATTGCTGACATCCTGATAAATCGAGTTGCGCTGGTTTGTTTCCGGAAATTCGGAACGAAAGCGCTGGCGGAATAACTTGATCGAATTTTCGTCGAACGGGATTTCCCGTGCCGGGAACAGGCGGATCTCGTCGAGCCGGTTCATGGATCGTTGGGTCTCGGCGTCAAAGGTCCGGATCGATTCGATTTCGTCATCGAATAATTCGATGCGGTACGGGACCTTGCTGCCCATCGGAAACAAATCCAGAATCGAGCCCCGGACGGCAAACTCGCCATGCTGGTAAACCTGGGAAACTGACTGGTAGCCCACTTTGGCAAGCTGCTGCCGAATCTGGTCCAGCGGCAGGGATTGACCGGTTTTCCAGGCAAAACTGTTGGCCAGAATGTGTTCCTGCGGCGCGATGCGCTGCATCAGCGTGGCCGCGGTGAGAATCACAATTCCGTGTTTTGTGGTCGGCAGCCCGGCCAAGGTTCCGAGCCGTTGGGACGTGATTTCCGGCAGCGGCGAAAATACGTCGTAGGGCAGGGTTTCCCAGTCCGGCAGATACAGCACCGGAACGCGATCCTCCAGAAAAAACCGGATTTCGTGCGCCATCCTCAACGCGCTGTGAGGGTCCCTTGTGACCAGCAACACAAAACGGCTGGACGTGGCGATCAGATGGGCGAGTGATAGGGAGTCACCACAACCGTGTAGCCCGGTCCATATCGTTTCGGCATCCGGTTGGTTCGGAATACCTGGATTAAAAGGGAAAATGGATGCGGGATGCGAAGCAGTTGTGTTCATCTTAGCGGGGAGGTCGCCAATGACCAATGTAAGCGCTTGAGGAAAAATTCATTGTCCCACATTGGGCCGCAGGAGTTAAGGCGGCCGCGGCCTGGTTGCCAACGTCGTGGCAGCGGTTCCGGAACCGTCGTTACTCGCTGTACAAACCGTCCGTTCGCAACTCGGGGGCGATACACGCAGCCGTAGACTCCCGCGCGGCCGGTAACCGACGGGGGCGCCCATGCGCGAATCACGCCTACGTGGTCCGCCACCACGATGCGCCTGCCGAGGCAAAAACCGTTCAATTATAAAATCCTGCACCAGCCGGTCGAAACGGATCAGTCGATTCCGCGTTCGGCCATTTGACTGGAATCTATTTTACTTGATCTGGCTTCAACAATTGTTGCGGGTTCGCGGCGCTTGGTATCGCTCCTGAATTCCCTTGACGTCTTCAAAATAGGAATTTAACGCCGATGATCAGGAGCAGACTGGCCAAAATCGGGCGCAAAATCCGCTCGGGAATTATGGCGCTCATTTGGCTGCCGAGAAAAATCCCGGGCAGCGAACCCACCAAAAGGCTGCCCAAAAGATTTAGGTCGACATTACCCATGTGCCAATGGCCGAGGCCAGCGACAGCGGTCAAGGGAATAGCATGCGCCAAATCCGTGCCGACAATACGCACCGTAGCCAATCGCGGATACAGAAATAATAACGCCATTGTGCCGAGCGCGCCCGCGCCAACCGAGGACAGCGTGACCAGGATCCCGAGGAAAAATCCTACTATCATGGTAATCAGGCGCTGCCATTTTCCAAATCGCTCTCTATGCGTTAGACGCTGCACCACCGTCGCCTCCAGTTTGCGGCGTTGCGTCAGACGACTGCGCAATAGCAGAGCCAGGGCGGTGAAGATCAGCGCCACACCCAAACTGATCGTGATTACCGAGGTAATCGCCTCGTCCTTGGTAAAAACTGTTTCCAGGAGGTAAATCACGCCCAGGGATGCCGGAATACTGCCATAGGCTAGATGCCGCACGATCTTCCAATCTACCGAGCGATGCTTGCCATGGTGCACCAGGACTCCACCGGACTTGGTAATGGCGGCGAACAGCAGATCGGTGCCCACCGCGACCTTGGGGGCAAATCCGAACACAAATACCAGCAGCGGGGTCATCAACGATCCGCCACCGACACCCGTGAGACCCACCAGGAATCCAACCAAAAGTCCGGAAACGATATAGCCAATGGTCATGGTTTGTTATTTTTCTTAAAAACTAGAGTGTAATGGACGGGGTTTAGAACTAACAGATATAATGAAATCTATCTATATAACTACTCGCGATTGTACGTTATCGGGTGAACGGGCGGGAAACTCTCTTTGATAAAAAGACGTTGTCAAAAAGTGAACCGCCCCGGGTTTGTCGGAGACTCCATTATTTGAGAGGATGGAGTAATGAAGACATCAAAAAGATATTCCCCGGAAGTCCGGGAACGGGCAGTTCGCATGGTATTTGAGCATCAACATGAGGATGAATCGCAATGGG
>JBGTCG010000166.1:0-7430 GCA_041748915.1 Methylococcales bacterium | reverse complement strand
TCCCACAAATGGCTGGACGGCGTTTCGGATGTAATTTTGGATCCCCTCTGGCGCTAGCGCACGACGGGTATCCAAAATTACCTACGCCTACCGGGGACTACCAGCCCTCGCGTTCGCTCTCCATGGCTGGCAGCGAACGCTTCGCCTTTAGTCGCGGCCGATGTTCCGGAGTCGCGTGAGAGTATTATAGTCGATGTACCTGGTAACTCGATAGTCTGTAAACTTGAACGGTCTTGGCCGGCGAGTTGCTCCGCAGCTGTACCAGGCCTTGCCGCGAACAACGCTGTGATCAATAATATACTAACAGTTGAAAGAGTTAATAAAGAGTTAATTTGGTATTCATGGCAGTTCTCCAGATCTGAGATATAACTTGCTTCCGACGTTGATCGATCATTTTGCCGGACAACAGCAAACGATAAAGTAATCGTCGCGACCTGAATATTAAGCGCGTCAATGTACATCCTCAATTCATCAAGCCACATGCAATTAGAGAAATAATACCGAACGGGATACAACCCCAAATTTAGATAAGGATGGCGGTAATTCTTGGCCCGATCATTGCTTATTGCAGCTCCAAGCACCCCTAATCCTGCCAACGCTCGAGGCGATCGGCGGAAACCGATCTTCATGATGATGAGCATCGGGAGGCCTATTGCACGAAGTGGCGAAGCAATTCCACTGGATTTGCCACGGCTATTGCCTGATGAACGATCATTTGGTGGTGAATACTCAGGGCGAAGAAACCAGAGAAAACCAAACGACCAGGTCTTCCATTTGACGTGCGTGCCTTGCCTTTTCCGTCTGTTTCCTAAACCGGAGCCGGATTGCCCCATCACGTCGAATTCGATTTGCGGAATATCAAGACTACTCTGGGTATGGACATACTGGCATTCATGGTACCCCGGATAAACGAGAAAGAATGTGGGTCTACCTCTTAACCTACAATCTGATCCATTTGTAATGGGCGAAAGCGGAATTGGAAGCCCAGATTCTTTCAACCCGCAACCGGCTCGGCTCTCCCACTCGGTCGTCACCTCCAAAATGCCCCAATTCGTCCAAACCATGGCTAAATTCGCGTTTTCGACCGTCTGAATCCCATTTTTCCGTTAATCACCAGAACCATTGACACCTCATCGGTTTCTTGAGTACTGTTCCGTTGAACAAAAAGGCCGATTATTTTTTCTATTCTCTACGCAAAGGAGGTCGATCATGACGAAAACAAGGACTGTAATTCGGGTTATCTTTTTGGTCACTGGAATTGTTGGTTACGCCTTCCAACACGACTCCTATGCCGCTTCTTGTGATGCGCTCATCGGCAAGTGGGCGTGGTTCATCGGCGGTGATGTGACGGTCAATCCAGACGGGACATTCGTGCAACAGTCCGGGAATGCCGGAACCTGGGAGTGTACCGATCCCGCGAGCGGAAAGGCGACTTTCCGATGGCGGCGGCACGGAGGGTTCGTAAACAGTTTGGTTTTATCGCCGGACGGCCAGGGTTTATCCAGCACCGATCCAACTCAATCATACGTCACCGCGAAGAGAATTGGTGCAGTTGGAACGGCTCCCTCCGCTGCGGGCGCATCTCCGTCCGACGTAATTTTGTCGACACAGCCGGACGGTACACGGCAGTTACCCAAGGACCTCCCGGAGCTGATGTCTGCGGCGACGCAGCGCGCCCGAGAGTGGCGCCTGGATGCGATCCCGGTTTCGATCCGTTTTACCGATCGAGTTGCCCCGAATCCGGCTATGCGCGGGCCCGAGGTTCGTATTTCCTTTTTCTCGCCTTCTGAAGGAACCGGGATGTTAGTCACGGTGACCGGGGACAATACCAGAACCGTTGTATTCAACCAAGGTGTGAATTGGGGTACGGTGTCTTTACCACCAGTCTTCGTGGACTTACCCGTAGCCGTACGCATTGCGCGCGCAAACGGCATGAAAGCTACGGTCGATCGCGCCGACCTGAGAATCTGGAGTCCACCCGGTGCGCCGCCGGTCCTCGCCTGGATGGTTGGTGACAAAACCATCAACGGCTCAAACGGTGAAGTCATTGACTACGACGTGACCGGCTATATCGCGAGCTACAATGCGCAGTGGGAGCGTGCGGCACGGAGCCTGCGCGCGCTGATGCAATCCGCACGAGGAGGCTCGTCGAGCAGCCATTCCACAATCGGGGGTGACTCCGCATTTCCGAACCCGGGCGCCAGTTCTGACCCATCCTACGACGATGGGTCGCAAGCCCGCGAAGAATACGAGCGAAACGCCGCTGAATCCCGCGCATACTGGGGCGGCAGTGCCGAAGACTACAACCGCGTTAAGAACGGCGAGTGCACCATGAGCGATTCCAGTAGATTCGGTTGCTAGGCAATGTCGCCGCAAGAGTTCTACTCAAACAAAATAATTCGCGACCCCTGCCGCGCCAGTACGTTCACTTTTTCAAACGCGTTTCGTTGGTTGACCGCCTCAACACGCGGAGCGGCCGGCGGGTTAATCAACCGCAATACTCCAACCGGCTAAACGATCGGCGGATCAGACTCTCGTTCGAAATGCCGATGTTTGGCAAGCGCCTGCAGGAAGGCATCGATCGCCGCGTCAGCTTTTCCGGAGGAACCAACCACCAGGCCTGGGTCCGCTTTACCGCCCGGCAGTTCAAGCCGCACACCGGCGTTTTCCAGCAGCTCGGCGGATGCCCCAAACGCAAGAATTGGTTTGCAATGCCGGTACTGATCTCTGATGAAATCGATGAGATGAGCGTCGCACGATAGCGTGGTCAAGTCTTTGCCATCGGGCAATACCAGCGCATCGAACAGCACGGAAGGCGCGGCTTCCAGCGAGACTTCGATGCTGATCGCAGCACCAATCGTTTTTACGACCCCAAGTTTTTTGCCGACAAACCGCGGCGTCGCGCCCGCTTCGGCCAAGGCTTGGTACACCGCCAATAGTGACTCGCTTGCAACACCTTCGGCGGCAACCACGGCGACGCGCCGGGTGCGGACACTGCCGTCGCCCGGCCGGGCCAACAGCGACAGCGCGGGAGAGATTTCGACTTCAGGAGCGACAGGATTTTCGAGCGCTTTGGGCATGGCATCGGGAACTTCCATGCCGAGGCCGTCGGCAATACCGGCTACGAGTTCATCGTCCACGTTTGTCAGCATCGAAAGGATGCGTTCGCGCACCGCGTTGGTCTGCACGCGGGTGAGCTCGAACCGGAACGCAGCGATGATATGCGACTTCTCCGCCGCCGATTGACTGTTCCAGAATAGCCGCGCCTGGGTGAAATGGTCGGCGAACTTCTCCGGCTTGCCGCGCACGGTGTCCTCGAACACCGGTGCAGGGAACGGCACGAAGCCGCGCAGGCCGGCCTGAAATGGACAGCCGCCGCCGAGCGAATTCGGTTCGTAAGCGACGCGGCCGCGCGGAATCGCCAGGCGATGAAAGCCGTCGCGCTGGTTGTTGTGCACCTGCGCGATCGGCGCGTTGATCGGGATCTCGTTAAAGTTCGGCCCGCCGAGCCGCGTGAGCTGGGTGTCGTGGTAGCTAAAATTGCGCCCTTGCAACATCGGATCGTTGGTGAAGTCGATGCCCGGCACCACATGCTGCGTGCAGAACGCAACCTGTTCGGTCTCGGCGAAGAAATTGTCAGGGTTGCGGTTCAGTATCATCTTGCCAACGGGCCTGAGTGGCGCCAACTCCTCCGGCACTATCTTCGTGCAATCGAGCACGTCGAAGCTGTACTTGTCGGCCTCTTCCTCGCTGAAGACTTGCAGCGCGAGTTCCCATTCGGGATAGGCGCCGGCCTCGATCGCTTCCCACAGGTCGCGGCGGTGAAAGTCGGAATCGGCGCCGCTGATCTTCACCGCCTCGTCCCACACCACCGAATGCGTGCCGAGCGTCGGGTTCCAGTGGAACTTGCAGAACTTGGACTCGCCCTTGGCATTCACGAGCCTGAAAGTATGCACGCCGAAGCCCTGCATCATCCGATAGCTGCGCGGGATCGCGCGGTCGCTCATGACCCACATCAGCATGTGCGTGATCTCGGGCATCAGGCTGGCGAAATCCCAGAACGTGTCGTGCGCGCTCCCCGCCTGCGGCATGCCGTGATGCGGTTCGGGTTTGACCGCGTGCACGAGGTCGGGGAACTTCATCGCGTCCTGGATGAAGAAGATTGGGATGTTGTTGCCGACCAGGTCCCAGTTCCCTTGGTCGGTGTAGAACTTGACTGCGAAACCGCGCACATCGCGCGCGAGGTCGGTCGAGCCGCGTTCGCCAACCACGGTCGAGAAGCGCACGAACAACGGCGTGCGCTTGCCGGCCGTGGCGAACGGCGCGGCCATGGTCAGCTCGGACAGGTCTTCGTAGCTTTCGAAATAGCCGTGCGCGCCGGAGCCGCGCGCATGCACGACGCGCTCTGGAATGCGCGCGTGGTCGAAGTGCGTGATCTTGTCGCGCAGGATGAAGTCTGCGAGCAAGGTCGGCCCGCGCAGACCCGCCTTCAGCGAGTTTTGGTTGTCGGCGATCTGCACGCCGAGGCTGGTCGTCAGCGGCTGACCGCCGGAATCGACTCGCACGTGATCGAGCGGCGAGTTGCCGGGATTGATTCCCAGCGGCGGCTCTCCCGCGCCGACCTTGTCGGACGCAGTTGTTTCGCTCGCCGTGCTTCCGGTCGCGGCCGGAGCCGCCGGCTCGGCCGTCGCGCCTTCCGGTGGCGCGAGCGCGGCATCGTGTCCATATTCCGCAGCCTTGTTTACATTATATCGTGTCGCCGCTGAAAGCGCCTGGGTCGCCTTCATCCTGTCGTCCAGAATTGCCTCTCTTGCCGCATCGCGCGGCGGTGTTCCGCCGGTGTTCGCAATCTTGCGGGCGGGTGGCATTGTTGCGCCACTTACCGTAAAGGGAGTCGATGGACCGGCCATCGTGTTCTTGGCATAAGCGGAAGCTACCGCGCTCACATTGGTTTTGCTCGCCGAACTGCGTTCGCCGCGAGTTGGTTTTTTAGTATTGGCCATTGGATACCTTGCAGGGTTTAAAACAGAATTTAGGGATTCAGGAATCCGGTTGCAGCAGTCGGAGGGGAAACTGGTTTTGGTTGAGTCCAGATTCCTAGGGTTTTGTCGTCCGAGTCATCAACCGGCGATTCACTTCTCTCGGCTGCTCCACGCTCGCCATTGTTCGGTTACTTCGGGGTGTGCCGCCTGCGGACACGGCCCCTCGGAAAGAGCTGAACAGCCAGTCCAGGCTCTTTACAGCATCGTTTCTCGCGCTTGTTTGGCTCGGGCCGCTCCGATCGCAGTCTTCACATCCTTTTCTTCTTCCGGCGGCGGCAGTACGGCCGGCATCCCGAGCGATTGAATCCACAATTCCCGACACCAGCCCTTGCTGTGATAAATGTGCTTGTCTTCCTCGTCTTCGACTTCGTCACAGGCTTCCTGCAGTGCTTTCTTCTCGGCGCCTTTCGCTTTTTCCGCGCACTTGGAAAGCAGTTCCCAATTTTGATGATCCTTGGTTTCAGCGAAAACCACGCACTCACAGGCGACGAGCTCAGCCGCTTTCGGTTTCCCACCGTGCAGGGCCATGTCCATCGCCTGCACCAGCGATTCGCCGATATGGTGGACAATTTCGCGCCCCGGAGTTTGCGTATCGGGGTCGAGGCCGCATTGCGCGAAGACGTTGTGCATCACTTCGACGTGATGGTTGGTTTGGTCAAGGTATTTTTGCCACTCTTCCTTCAATTCCTCGTTGACCGCGCAGGTCAGCGCTTTGGTGTAGACCTGCACGCCGCCCATTTCCGTTTCCAGCATTTGATACAAGAGCTCACTTAGTTGTTGTTTCATTCTCCACTCCTGAAGGTGTAAAAACATTCGGCAGCACCGTGGCTTTATCTGCAGCAATACTCAAGCCAAGAAACTGCGCAACAAGTGGCATAGGCAATGCCGGCTTGGGTCCGCATTTGGGCGTTGCGTTTGCGTGTAATTTTTACAAGCCGCTGAGGACCTTTTTGCAAGAGAATAGGAAAAATTAACGGCCCTTTTTTGTTAGGCGGAACAGTACTCAAAAACGGATGAGGTTTTCCACTCAGAGACTCACGAAAAATTGTTATCATTGCAATTGGCGGGATTTGGGCAGGATAGACGTCGATATGATCGTAGGAACAATCGCCTGCGTTCCCAAACTGTCGGCCTCCTTCAATAGCCCTGAAGTGCCGGATTTGAATTCGGTGATCTTTAGTGCCTCCCCAAAACGCATGGGCATACCGCGTATAATGGCCAAGGGTGACCGCTTCTATTTCTCTCAGACCTTCTGAGATGGGCTGCATAGCCAGGTTTTTTCAGGATCACTGCTTTCTATAATGGACAAGGTTGGATACGATGCAGAAGTTTTTTAGTCTTTATGGCTTTTTCAGCTCATCCAAAGGGCCTTTTATGTTAAAAACCATGGCGCTGTTTTCAAGCACGTTATTATTAGTTATTAAATTACAGCGGAACACCATTTTAAAAGGGGTGCCTGCTTTATCAAACAGCATCTTCCATAAAAACTTTCCCATTTTTAACGTTTTCAAATCGAGATGCATGGAAATGGATGACGCCCCCTTGGCAGAAATAGCTATGATTTTTTCCAGGCTGCCGTCCATGACCCTATCATTATCCACCGTAAACGTATAGTTGCCATCTTTCAGTTTTAATGGAAAAAGATTGGGATTGGCGACCCGGGCTGTAAGATCGATTTTTGAATCGTTAAATCCCAGTGACTCGACATCGACCTCTTCCATTTCCAGTTTTGGAGGCCTGAAAACCGGGAGCCTTTTGGTAAATTCCATTGCAAATTCTTTTTCTCCCAGCACAGGAATAGCCGTCCTGAAAGCGGCTTTTAAAGTATGATCGGCCGTTTCCGTTTTGTGCTTTTCAAAATGCTTCACGAGCTTGACCATAGGTTCTTTCAATATCTCGATAGGAATCTCTATTACCGTGTTATCAGCGGAATGAATAATAATGGGCTTGGTGTAGGAGCTTTCCACTACTTTTATTGAATCTATGAAAACACTGTAGTCAAGACGGTTTGTTTTGAGGTTTACAGGAAGCGGATTGCTCAGGATGACTTTACTCGTCAATTTTATTTTTTCCGTCTCAATGTTCACATCATTTATCGCCGTTACCTTTAATCCCGGCTTTAAATAAATGCCTTCGATGCCGGTTTTTTTAAAATACAGCCATCCGTAGCTGAACGGCAAAATTACTGCAAGGAGTAATATCGCCAGCCAATATTTTTTTTGCATACCCTCTACCGACAAAAAGCAACCAAAGGTAGAGTAGAGGACAGGCTCTCGCCTGCCCTCCCTCATCAAACCGTGCATGCGCTATTAACGCACACGGCTTTCCGATGTTCTTCACACCAAGGCATGCGCTGTTTTCCAGCCAGCCTTTGTCGGAACCTTGTAT
>JBGTCG010000165.1:0-12099 GCA_041748915.1 Methylococcales bacterium | reverse complement strand
TCCCACAAATGGCTGGACGGCGTTTCGGATGTAATTTTGGATCCCCTCTGGCGCTAGCGCACGACGGGTATCCAAAATTACCTACGCCTACCGGGGACTACCAGCCCTCGCGTTCGCTCTCCATGGCTGGCAGCGGATGAGAACTACTATCAATATCGATGATCATCTGCTCACGCAGGCGAAGGCTCAGGCGGCTGCTTCGGGGGTGACCCTAGCACATCTCGTTGAGGACGCGCTGCGAGAATCTATTTCCCGCCGTGTTACTGTGGAGAATCGTGAACCCGTGCGGCTGATTACAATGAAAGGAAATGGAACGCGACCCGGCATTGACCTCGACAACAGTCAATCTTTACTGGAGATCATGGATCGGTGATCCTGATGGATGTGAACGTTCTCGTGTATGCCCACCGCGAGGATACGACTGATCACCCGGCCTATCGTGACTGGGTGGAGGAAAGGATCAACGGCGGGAGCGCTTATGGCGTGTCTGAGCTAGTGCTCAGCGGTTTCATTCGAGTGGTGACTCATCCGAAAGTGTTTGAATGTCCGACGCCCTTGTGTGTGGCTCTGAATTTTGTCAACCAGATTCGAGGTCAACCGCAGGCGGTTCCCGTCAGGCCTGGTTCACGGCACTGGACCATTTTCGACGAGCTTCTCCGCTCCAGCGAAGCCAAAGGCAACCTGGTTCCGGACGCGTACCATGCGGCGCTGGCGATCGAATCGGGATGCGACTGGATTACGACCGACAAGGGATTTTTGCGCTTCCCTGAATTGCGCGCTCGCCATCCGCTTCGCAAAGCTTTGTAGGTCCATGCCGAGAAAGCCAAGGTTTTACCTTCCTCACATACCGGCACATGTCATGCAGCGGGGCCATAACCGGGAACCGGTGTTTTTCGAGGATCAGGATCATCTCGAATATTTGAAGATCTTGAAACGCGTGTCGGAAGTCTCTCACTGCGTCATCCATGCCTACGTGCTGATGACCAACCATATCCACCTTCTGCTTACACCCGATGACGAAAATTCGATTAGCCAGTTGTTTCAATTATGTGGGCGCCAGTACGTCAGGTATATCAATCAAGCCTACCGCCGACGAGGAACACTGTGGGAAGGACGTCACAAGGGGGTCATCATCGAATCAGCCGCTTATTTACTGACTTGTATGCGGTATATTGAACTAAATCCCGTACGAGCGGGTATCGTAGCGCGGCCCGAGCACTATCGCTGGTCGAGTTATGGCGCGAACGCCTTGGGCGAGAGTAATTGCATCGTGAGTCCGCACGATGAGTATGTGAAATTGGCAGAGACGCTTTCACAACGACAGGAGGCCTACCGCGCGCTAGTCGATGCCGCGTCGATCGCTAATGAATTGGGGCGGATCAGAAACTGCACGCAGTCAGGAACACCGATGGGGAGCGAGCGTTTCATAAAGCAGATCGAAAATACCCTGTGTAGAAAGGTAGGCAGTGAAAAACGCGGCAGGCCCGCCAAGGCTCGAGTTCTCGACCTCGCCTTATAACGGTTCATTCACGCGTGAATCGCGATTAAAGTTCACCCCTGCTAAACGCCCCCTCGATCCCGTACTTTTTCATGAGTCGCCCGAACACGCGCCGGTCGTTGCCGGCCAGCCGCGCAGCTTCGGTGACGTTGCCGCGGGTCAGGGCCAGCATCCTACGCGGTCAGGACAGCCGCATGGCCAGATCGTTACGAGAAAATCGGGTCGCCCGTTAGCCAGCAGGTGTCAATAGCCGATACAATATTTTGCTTGGCGTATCAGCATGTTGGTCAAGTAGTCCAGGTTAAACAAAACTGCACAAAACTGGGGTCACAGAAATCTGGGCCAGCTCTAGTCTTCAGTCATTTTGAAACACAGGGATACAGCCGCGCCAGTTTGCGACGAGCATCCTGAGTCGTGAATCGCCAGTTGACGGGAGCGGCTTTGGCATTGCGGGCTTGGACATTAGCTTCTACTTCACGGCGCAGACTTTCTTTGTCTGGAATCCGCTGGGTCAGGCACATATTTGACAACACAGCCAGTTCGATTTCGGCGACGTTCAACCAACTGCCGTGCTTGGGGGTGTAATGGAATTCCAGTCTTCGTGCCAGATCGTGTGCTTGCTCGGCCGGAAAGGCTTCATAGAGAGACGCGATTTTCTGGGTGTTCAGGTTATCCAAAACCACCCGGATGACGCTGGCCATTGGATAAAGATCGGCGATCTGCTTCATGCACCCAGCAAATTCGATCTTAGTGCGCCGGTCGGTGATGTCGACCTGACGAAAACCGCGCTTGGGCTCGCAAAGCATCATCAGGTCGCATACGCCCTTGCGCTGGTACTCAGTGTCATAGCGGGTCGGTGCACCTGGTTCGGGCGGGAGTGGCTCGCGCACTTCAGCGATGAGTTGCTTCGGGCTTTCATCGAAACAGACAACCGGGCGCATCGGATCATACGGCTCTTCATAAAGATCAAGAACATCTTCCATCGCCGCGACGAAGTCGGAACTGACCTCAGGAATGCACCATTCCTGCTTTTGCCAGGGTTTCAGGGTGTTTTTTTAAAAGTTGGCGGATCCAGCAGCGGAAGCCACTGGCTTTTAGCCGGTGTTGTATTCACAGACATTACCGGTCGATTATTTGAAGATAGATGGAATGTTCGTCCGGGATATCGTCAATGACCCGATTGACTATGCGATGGTCAAAGCGATTCACGAAATTGGAAAACTGATGGGAATGAAGACCATTGCCGAATTCGTCGAAAACGACCAGATAGAAGAAAGACTCAAAACCATTGGAGTTGATTACGCACAAGGATATCAAATCGGTGAACCGCGGTCTTTCGAGGAGTTGCAGGGCTGATCCGCGCGGTATCCGCCGGCTGTGCCTTGGAGCCGTACCGTATTGAAACGCAGTAATAACATAACTGGCCGTTTGTACCGAGCAAAATCGCAGTAGGAACCGCGCTGCCGGATCATCTGATTTGTGAATTTTTACAGGATGACTTGTTTTGAAACGTTTTGATCGAATCTTTGCTCTCGACCGGTTGTTTAAGCAGCGGCGGATTCTGGTCCCTTTATCAAGGATCGAACAAACACTGGAATGCTCCCCGGCTATCGCCAAACGCACGATCCAGGCGCTGCGGGACCATCTGAACGCGCCGATCGCATACGATCGGGACCAACGCAGTTATTACTACAAACCGGGCGCGGACGGCGAAATCCGTTTCGAACTGCCGGGACTCTGGCTGAACGATTCGGAACTGTATGCGTTGCTGGCCTCTTCTCAGTTGCTCGGCAACATTCAACCGGGCCTGCTGAAGGAACATATCGCGCCGCTCCGCGCGCGGATCGAAAAACTGCTCGACAGCGGAGCACAGCAGAACACCAATGCGACGCGCCGGATCCGCATTCTGCAATCGGCCGCAAGACCCGCAAATCTTGAAAATTTTTGCAACATCGCGCTCGCTGTAATCGCGAGGAAACGGCTCAAAATCCTCTATCACGGCCGGGCCCGCGACAAAACCACCGAACGCAGCGTTTCCCCGCAGCGCCTCGTTTATTACCGCGACAATTGGTATCTCGATGGATGGCGCCATCTACGCTCGGCGCTCAGAACCTTTTCCGTCGACCGGATCCGACCGCTTCCTTGCACAAATACTCTCGCGGATGAAAACCCCGACGAGGCACTCGACCAATTCCAGGCCGACAGCTACGGAATCTTTTCCGGTACCCCCGCCCACCAGGCGGTATTGCGATTTACTCCAAAGACCGCGCGTTGGGCTGCCGATGAATCCTGGCACCACAAACAACAGTCCCGAATACTCGACGACGGAGGACTGGAACTGTGCGTCCCGTACAACGACTCGACTGAGTTGATCATGGAGATTCTCAAGTGTGATCCCGAAGTCATAGTGTTGGCACCGGAAATACTTCGTACAGTTGTCGCCGAATGGTTGAGAGAGGCGTTGAAGAACTATGAATGAATGTTTTCAGCGGATCAGTATTTGCGGCTGTGGGCGTGTAGGCTACTTCTCCGCAGAGTACCGCGATTATTTTCAACAACAATAAACAACTTGATCAGCAGGATATTTCAGCTAAACCAATAAAGGCGTCATACCGGCATGGATTGCCGGTATCCAGGGTACATGGATGTGATCTGCACGAACCCTCCCTGACTCCGGGTTCCGGCAATCCATGCCGGAACGACGGCAAAGACAATGTGTTTGGGACTAGCTGAAGAATCCTGTTAATCACCAGTTGTAGGTAGGGTTGAGGTAAGAAACCCAACGCATCATCTGAATAATTTGAATCAGGCTTTAATGAGGAACGGAAAATGGAATCGAGATCGAATGAATTTATAGCCCATGTGAAACAAGTTGGGAATGAATTCGTTACCCATGACCTTTGCGATCATTTAACAAAGGTCGCGCAACTCGCGTCCGGTTTTGCCAGAGACATTGGCGAAGATTGGGCGGAATTGGCCGGACGCTGGCATGATCTGGGTAAATACCGGCCGGCCTTTCAAGCTTATATTAAGAATGATTCCGGATATGATCCCGAGGCTCATGTGACTGCAGAATATTCCCGCAAGACCGCGCATGCTGCCACCGGAGCGCTTTATGCCGTACAACAGAATCCCTCGTGGGGGATGGTGCTTGCTTATCTGATTGCAGGTCATCATGCCGGGTTGCCGGATTATTATAAGGCCGACCAGACTAAAGGCAGAGGATTGAGCGAGATCTTAGAGGAGGATGAGATTATGCTGCAGGAAGCGTTGAAGCAACCGATCCCGGAGCAAGTCCTCCGTTACGATCCGCCGGAATCCCTTCCCAGGGGTGGTCCTGACTGCGGCCATTTATGGATCAGACTGTTGTTTTCCTGCCTCGTCGATGCCGATTTTTTGGATACCGAGCGCTTCATGAACCCGGACAAAGCGATCGTCCGTTCCAATGGCGCAACGATGCCGCAATTGCTTGAATGCTTTGAGGTCCATATACGAAACCTTACAGCGCAAGCCATTGATTCCCCGTTAAATCGAATTCGCGGTGAAATTCTTCTTCAATGTCGAAAAACCGCTCGAAAGAATCCGGGCGTATTTACCCTGACCGTACCAACCGGTGGCGGTAAAACCCTATCGAGTCTAGCGTTTGCGCTGGAACACGCGGTCGCCCACAAAAAACGACAGATCATCTACGCCATTCCTTACACCAGCATTATCGAACAAACTGCCGACATCTTCCGAAACCTGTTTGCTCCATTGGGAGATGTCCTGATCGAACATCATAGCAATACCGATGCGGATCAATTTGACAAGGAACACAACTGGTCTCGGCTCGCGACAGAAAACTGGGATGCGCCGCTGATTGTAACGACTACGGTTCAGCTGTTCGAATCGCTTTACGCGGCGCGTACCAGTCGTTGCCGAAAGCTGCACAACCTTATTAACAGCGTGATCGTGATTGACGAAATCCAATTACTGCCGGTCGAACATCTGCACCCGATCCGGCATGTAATCGATACCCTGCAAAAACACTACGGCGTCACTTTTGTTTTGTCCACAGCAACACCCACCGGCCTGGATTCGCAGCAGGACCCATTCGGCCGACAGCTTCTACAAGGGATCGATAGTGAAGAAATGATTCACAGGCCGGAACAATACTACACAGCACTCAAGCGGGTGGAAATCGAATTGCCCGGACGCTTTGATGAGCCATCCAGTTGGGAAGCAATTCGGGATCAATTGGTCGAACACGAGTCGGTGTTGTGCGTCGTCAATACGCGCAAGGATGCTCGAGTACTGTTCGAACTGATGCCCAAAGGCAGCTTTCACCTGTCAGCAATGATGTGCGCCGAACATCGTTCGAAAGTCATCGAAACCATTCGGACGCGGCTCAAAAATGGCGAACCGACACGGGTCATCAGCACACAATTGATCGAAGCCGGGGTCGATCTGGATTTTCCAGTGGTATACCGCGCCCTGGCCGGACTGGATTCTATCGTGCAGGCGGCGGGCCGGAGTAATCGCGAAGGTAGACTGGAGCGCGGTCGAGTCGTGGTTTTCGTGCCACCTTCAAAAACGCCTTCCGGCCTGCTAACCATCGGTACCCAAACCGCAATTTCATTGCTCAGCGGATTCGAGGGGGACTTGCAAGCGCCTGAGACTTTCAAAGCCTATTTCAATAGTCTGTTTGCGGCGGTGAAAAATCTGGATAAATCGAATGTTCTTCGGAAATTACAAAAAAACGCCGATGTCTGTCAGATTCAATTTCGTACCGCCGCACAGGAATTTCGCATGATTGATGATCAGGAAACCGTGTCTGTGTTTGTTCGTTATGGCGAGGAAGGGGGTGAAGTGGACCGGTGGTTGGCGATGCTCGCCAAACAACCCGAACGTTGGCTATTGCGTAAATTGCAACGCTATACCGTCAACGTTTATCGCTATCAGCTCCAAGTTTTGGTGCGCAGGGGCGAATTCGAGGAAATCGCGCCCGGTTATTACGCCCAATCCAGATCCGGCGTCTACAATGAGAAGACCGGTTTACAAATCGAGCTAACTGAATTTACACCCATCAACACCGTTCTATGAGGGAGCTTATGCCAAGTCAGGAAACTTTTACTTTGTATGTAAAGGGGAAATTCGCCTGCTTCACCCGTCCCGAAATGAAAGTCGAGCGTGTCTCCTATGACGTGATCACCCCCTCGGCCGCGCGCGCGATTTTCGAAGCGATATTGTGGAAACCCGCAATGCGCTGGCAGATTACCCGTATTGAGGTGCTTAAGCCGATCCGCTGGGTCAATATCCGGCGTAATGAGGTGAGTTCGATAATCAGCGAGCGCAATGCGAAAACCGCGATGAAAGGCGGCCATGCCAACCTGCAAATACTGATTGAAGACGACCGGCAGCAACGGGCCGGACTATTTCTGCGCGATGTCGCCTATCGCCTGCAAGCACGTTTCAATTTGCAGGATGATTCCAAACATATTCATCGCTACCCGCATTTGCGCAGTGTGGATAGCGAAGGCAACGAGAACAGCTATGCAAAGTTTGCCGAAATGTTCAAACGCCGCGCGCGCAAAGGCCAGTGTTTCAGCCAGCCCTATCTCGGTACGCGCGAGTTTGCGGCTGATTTCAGCCTGGTTGAGGATGGTACGAACGAATCTCCCGCGATTCAGGAAGATCGGCAATTGGGTTGGATGCTATACGACCTGGATTTTTCCGATCCGGCCAATCCAAGTCCCCGATTTTTCAACGCAACCATGCGCCAGAGTGTAATCGAAGTACCGGACTGGGAAAGCGAGGAGGTACGAGGATGATTTTGCAGGCATTGAATCAGTATTATCAGCGGAAAACAACTGGGGAGGATGCCGAGCTTTCGCCATTCGGATTTGAACGCAAAAGTATTCCAGTTATTTTTGAACTTAACTCGCATGCGCAATTGGTTCAAATACGAGTCACGGATACTAAACAAGACCCCGACGGCGCTGAATATATTGTGCCTCAGGGCGAAAAGAAAACCTCGGGAATAGCGGCGAATTTGTTTTGGGATAATGTTGAATATGCATTAGGAATCGATACCCGCGGAAAACCCGATCGGGTCGCCAAACAGCACCAATTGTTTGTTGAACGCATTCATCAGTTAGTCGAACCCGCCATCTCCGATCAGGGTGTTCAAGTTTTGCTTAAATATTTAGAGAAATTCGACCCCGATTCGTTCCGACAAGGGCCGTATTGGGAATTACTGAAAACGAATCCGAATCTCAGCTTTCGCCTACAAGGTGACACCGGCCTGATTTGCCAACGTACCGCCGTGATAAAAAGCTTATCATCCGGTAAAGAAACTGGTGAACAAACGGCATTTTGTTTGATCAGTGGTGAACTTAGCACTCCGGAAAGATTGCATCCGGCAATAAAGGGTGTTTGGGGCGCGCAATCAGTAGGCGCCAATATTGTTTCGTTTAATCTGGATTCATTTAATTCTTTCGGTAAAACCCAAGGCTATAACGCGCCGGTTGGTCAAAACGCGAGCTTTGCCTATACCACGGCCCTGAATTATCTACTCAGAAAAGGTTCCCAACAAAGAATTCAAGTCGGTGATGCCTCGACAGTATTTTGGGCCGAACAATCCGATTCACTGGAGCAGGATTTTCAATCGATTTGGGGAGCGACCCCGAAATCCATCAAAGACGATCCGGACAAATATACCGAAGCGGTCAAATCGGTTTTGTCTTCTGTTCAGCGCGGTCATTTGTCGCCCGATCGAGCGCGTAGACGGTTTTATGTTCTGGGCTTGGCGCCGAATGCCGCGCGTATCGCGATTCGTTTTTGGGTTGTGGATACTGTCGAGGAAATCAGCCGAAGAACCCGGCAGTACTTCGTGGAATTGGAAATTGAACATAGTGATAAGGAATCCGGCTTTTTGCCATTATTTCGATTGTTGGTAAATATCGCGGTCCTTGGGAAAAGTGAAAATATCCCGCCCAATCTGGCCGGCGAAGTGATGCGCTGTATTCTGACCGGCAATCCCTATCCTTATATCTTGTTGGCAGCAGCCGTGCGTCGCTGCAAGGCCGAGCAAACGGTTAATTATCCGCGCGCGGCTCTAATCAAAGCTTGTCTCAATCGCAACCAATCAAAGGAGGAAATCAAAGTGAGTCTGGATAAAGATAATCGTAGTACGGCCTATCGTCTGGGTAGATTATTCGCCGTTTTGGAAAAGATCCAGGAAGAAGCCAATCCCGGTACTAACGCCACAATCCGTGACCGATATTATGGAGCCGCCGCGGCCAATCCGGTCAGCGTATTCGCGACCTTATTGAAGTTGAAAAACCATCATCTAAGTAAATTGGATTACCCCGGACGGAAAACCAATTTTGAAAAATTGTTGGGCGAAATATTTTCGGCCATCCCGGTGGATTTACCCGCCAATCTTTCACTACAGGACCAAGGGCGTTTCGCCGTGGGTTATTACCATCAGCGCCAGGATTTTTTCACCAAACACACCCATAATGATCAAGGAGAATCCGCATGAGTCTGGATAATCGCTACGACTTCGTTTACTTGTTCGATGTTAAAGACGGCAACCCCAACGGCGATCCCGATGCCGGGAATTTGCCGAGAGTCGATGCCGAAACCGGGCAAGGATTGGTTACGGATGTTTGCTTAAAGAGGAAAATCAGAAACTTTGTGCATTTGACAAAAGCCGAGCAACGTCCTTATGACATATACATCAAGGAAAAAGCGATTCTGAATGAAACAAATCGGAAAGCATTTGAGGCGATTGGCGCAACCGACGAACTTGAGTCCGACAAGCCCTCCGACAAGAAACGCAAAGGTTCTCAGGAATCGGTTGAATCAGCCAGGAAATGGATTTGCCAAAATTTTTATGATGTTCGAACATTTGGTGCAGTCATGTCAACCAAGATTAACTGTGGACAGGTGAGAGGACCGGTCCAGATGACTTTTTCGCGCTCGATCAATCCAATCGTTTCTCAGGAGCATTCGATTACTCGTATGGCAGTTGCGACCGTGGAAGAAGCTGAAAAACAGTCCGGCGATAATCGGACTATGGGCCGTAAATTCACCGTGCCGTATGGCCTTTATATTTGCCATGGATTTATCTCGGCGCATCTTGCGCAGCAAACGGGATTCAGCGACGAGGACTTGGGCCTACTGTTCGAGTCTTTGGAACACATGTTCGAACATGATCGATCCGCCGCACGCGGCGAGATGACGGCGCGTGGGCTGTACGTGTTTAAACATGCCGGCAAATTGGGCAACGCTTCGGCACACAGTTTATTCGAACGGATAAATGTGCGACTTAAAGAGGACATTTCTGTTCCAAGAGCATTCGATGATTACAACATCAAAGTCGACGATCAAAACTTGCCGAACGGCGTGGAACTCATTCGCCGCATCGGATAGAAATCTAACTCATGGACGAAGCCATCCCCATATCCGCGCTGCAGCACTACGTCTTCTGTCCCCGCCAGTGCGCCTACATCCATACCGAGCGCATCTGGCAGGACAATTATCTGACTGCCCAAGGTAATCTGCTCCACGAGCGGGTGCACGGCAACGAAGCGGAAACTCGAGGGAACCTCAGGACCGAACGCGGAGTGCAGGTGGTTTCGGATAAACTCAGGATTTTCGGGCAACTCGATCTGTTGGAAATCAAAGCATCACCCTACACGCTGACTCCGGTGGAGTACAAGCGCGGTAAGCCAAAAATCGATGACTGTGACCGGGTGCAGTTGTGTGCCCAGGCGCTGTGCCTGGAGGAAATGCGTAATGTGTCGATCGATCGCGCGGCCTTGTGGTACTGGCAGGTGCGAAAGCGCGAATGGGTCCCGATCGATGAAGCCCTGCGCCGGAAAACGCGGGAGGTCATCGACGCGACCAGGGAACTTCTGGAGTCGGGCAGAATACCGAAGGCCCGCTATACCAAAGCCTGCAAGGCCTGTTCGCTATTCGAACATTGCGCTCCGAAGCAATCCGACCACAGCCGGGCCTATCTGAATGAATTGTTCCCGCCATGAAAAAACTGCTCAACAATCTTTATATCACGACCGACGGGACCTACCTGAACAAAGAGCGGGAAACCCTGGTAGTCAAGCAGGATGATGAAAAGGTGTTTCAGATCCCGATGCACAATATCCACAACTTGTTTTGTTTCGGCCGGGTAATGGTTTCGCCCGCGCTGATGGCCGCCTGCGGCGAGAACGGAATCGGCATCTCGTTTTTTACAGGCTTCGGAAAATTTCAGAGCCGATTGCAGGGTCCGCAAAGTGGTAACGTCTTACTGCGTCGAGCGCAGTACAGGCTTGCGGATCAGGCGCCTGAAAAATTGGCCAGATTATTTGTTGCAGCCAAAATTTCCAACGCCCGGCAAAACCTCATGAAACACCAACGCAATCATGGTCAACACGAACAGTTGGAGAGCACTGTGACGCAGTTGGCCGGGGCATTGAAGCGGCTGAAAATACAAACCGATGTCGAGCAGATCAGAGGGATTGAAGGCGAATCGGCGGCCCGCTATTTTTCCGTATTCAATGCTTTGATCGTGGAAGATCGGCGGACAGAATTTCAGTTCAAGGGGCGCAACAAACGGCCGCCGCTCGATCCTGTCAATGCGTTACTGTCGTTTGCCTACACTCTGCTGACCCACGAAATCGCATCGGCTTTGCAGGGTGTCGGAATCGATCCTTACGTCGGATTTCTACATACAGACCGGCCCGGTCGTCTCAGTCTGGCGCTCGATATAATGGAAGAACTGCGGCCCTGGTGGTGTGACCGCTTCGTGTTGACCCTGATCAACCGCAAGCAGATCAAGCCATCGGACTTCGTGGACGAGGCAAGCGGCGCGGTACGCCTTACAGATGACGCAAGGAAAGCGTTTCTTAAACAATGGCAGGAGCGCAAACAGGAGGAATTGGAGCATCCCTATACCGGCGATAAAATCAAGATCGGCTTACTGCCTCATGTGCAAGCAGCCCTGCTAGCCAAATACCTCCGCGATGATCTGGAGTGCTATCCGCCCTTTATCGCGCGTTAACGAGAAATTAGGATACTCACCGCGCATCAAAAATCATTCCCGGAAATCGATATGCTGATGCTAATAACCTATGACGTAAACGTTGAAACCGCCGAAGGACGTAAACGCCTTCGCCACATCAGTAAGACATGTCTGGATTACGGAATCCGGGTCCAATACTCCGTATTCGAATGCGAAATCAGCCCGGAACAATGGGTCAAGCTTAAAGCTACTTTATTAAACATCTTTGACCCCGAAAAGGATAGCCTTCGTTTCTATCATTTGGGATCGACTTGGAAAAGGAAGGTCGAACACCATGGCGCAAAGCCAACCCAGGATTTCCTTCGCGACACACTGATTTTCTAACCGCTAAACGATCGTGCTCAGACGTTCCCGGTCAGTTTAGCGGACAGCTAATATATTTATTTTTCTTGGTATTCTTTTACAGCGTCAAATTGACGTGGCTCTTTAACAATTTAGAAATCCAAGTTAGCGGGAAAAACCTACTACTTTCCGGCTGATCAACAAGTTAGAATGTGTAGGTCGCGCCCCTCGCGGGCGCGTGGATTGAAAC
>JBGTCG010000164.1:0-1653 GCA_041748915.1 Methylococcales bacterium | reverse complement strand
TTGATCCCGCAGGTCGTGTTATCGAATGCGGTGGTCCGTTTGGGTGATGTCGGATTAATTGTGGCAAAATCCAGCATGGTTTCATTTTGGGCGCTGGATGCAATGAAAACCACCTTGAGTTCAGAAAGCCGCTCGGCTCTGAATATGGCCGGCCAGCCGGTGTTGGGTCCCTACGGTACAAATCTGGTCATGGTTACCGTGCTCGGTTGTGTATTTCTTGCGATTGCTGTACTGGGCCTTAAATTAAAGGATCAGCGAAAATGAACAGACTTCCGGAGGACAACGAAGTGAATACCCGAGACGAACAGGATCTATGTGTCTGCCCGGCTTGCGGCACATCCAATACGCTGAATGCTCTCGTCGGGCACGAATACCGTTGCGGGCAGTGTACTCTGGAATTGGCTTATCTCGATTTCACCCCGAATGGCGTGATCCGCGGTATTTTCGGTTGGCTGCGTACCGAGGGCGACATCATTGAAGGCCGTTACCGTGTCAAATCGGTATTGGGCAAGGGTGGTTTTGGGACGACCTAATTTAGTCGAAGATCTCCGTCTGAATGGAAAACGCCGCGCGCTGAAAGAAGTTCCGGAACTGCTGTTCGACGAATATGAAACCAAGCTGTTAAGCCGGTTGAATCATCCATCCATCCCGGACATCATTGACCGTAGCATCGTCGATAAGATGGTGTATCTGGTGCTGGAATTCGGGGGCAACCGGACTTTGGGCGGCGAACGCGAGCGCAATCAGGGGCGCATTCCGCAGCCTGTGCTGTTACCCTGGATGCGCCAGCTTTGCGAGGTGTTGATGTATCTGCACTCGCAAGATCCACCCATTATTCACCGCGATCTTAAACCGGACAACATTCTGCTCGATGAAACCGGGCGCATCATGCTGATCGACTTCGGAATCGCCAAGGAGGCGGAACCCACCGCGATGATTCGAACCTTGGGCCGGGCAGCCTCGTCCGGATTCAGTCCACCGGAACAAGCCATGGGTACAGGAACTGACCAGCGATCGGATATCTATGCCCTGGCCGCAACGTTCTACGCTTTGTTGACCGGCGAAAAACCACCGGCGGCGCATGAGCGGGTGGCGGGCAAGGAAATCGTGCCGCCGTCGCAAATCGTTCCTGAAATTTCGCCTTAAGGATGATACCATCCTTAAGGCGCTCAATCTCAACGTGAATCATCGGCAGCAGACCGTGCGTTCGGCGGACCTCCAGCGATCCAGGAATTGATCGAGGCTCGCGTACTGCCGGCGGATCGCCTTGCGGCTGTAATCGCGCACGGATTCTGTCACCAGCCTGCCATTCTCGTCGAGATATTCCACGCGCTCGGTGAGCACGGTAACCGGTTTGCCTTGGATATAGTACTTGGCGGGTGGCTCGGCCGGACCGGGCGGCAGTCTGATGTCGGGCTCATCCACCACCGTTTCATCTTCGCCGGGCTCAGGCGGGATCGAGTCTTTGCCTCCCGTTGTCGGGTCATCATTCGGCGGTACCGGAGGATCGCCTTCACCCGCTGCCAGCCATGGAGAGCGAACGCGAGGGCTGGTAGTCCCCGGTAGGCGTAGGTAATTTTGGATACCCGTCGTGCGCTAGCGCCAGAGGGGATCCAAAATTACATCCGAAACGCCGTCCAGCCATTTGTGGGA
>JBGTCG010000163.1:0-15953 GCA_041748915.1 Methylococcales bacterium | reverse complement strand
CCCCATATGCTTCTTCAAACCTCATCTTCCGCGTCTCCTGTAGCCACTTTGTCCGACTCATCCAGGTACCTCCTCGACACCTGATATAAACCGGACAAATCATGTGCTACAAACCCGGACAGTTTATTTGTTCTCTACAATGATGGGCTTTCTCATTGCTAACCCATTGCCAGTCCATTTAAACTAGCAGCTTACAAAATTTCAAGTTGCCATGCCGGAGCACATGGCTGATTCTCGTCTATTCTCGAAATTGAGCTGGCTCCGGAATGGTTTTTTATTGTGTCGAGTGATGGATGGAAGAATTTCAACGAATTAGCCGTTTACCACCTTACGTTTTCAATATTGTCAACGAATTGAAAGCCGCCGCCCGGGCACGCGGCGAAGATATCATCGATGTCGGCATGGGGAATCCGGACCAGCCCACGCCCCAGCATATCGTCGATAAGATGATCGAAGCGGCGCGCCGCGGGAATACCCATCGCTATTCCGTTTCCAGAGGAATTCCGCGGTTGCGGAAGGCGATCTGTAAATGGTATCAGGACCGCTATAACGTGAGCCTCGATTTCGATACGGAGGCCATTGTCACGATCGGCTCAAAGGAAGGTCTGGCTCACCTCGCGCTCGCAACCATGGGGCCCGGTGATGCGGTATTGGTGCCGAATCCCGCGTATCCGATTCATCCATACGGAATGGTGATTGCAGGAGCCGATATTCGTCATGTGCCGCTGGTTCCCGGGGTCGATTTCTTTGAAGAACTGGTGAAGGCGATCAAGACCTCGTGGCCGAAACCGAAGATGCTGTTGCTGAATTTTCCGGGGAACCCGACGACCCAGTGTATCGAGGTCGGCTTTTTCAAAAAAGTAATTGACATCGCGTTGGAGCATAAAATTTGGGTCGTCCATGATTTTGCCTATGCGGACCTGGTCTTCGATGGTTATCGCGCGCCATCCATTTTCGACGTTCCGGGCGCGAAACAAATTGCGGTGGAGTTTTTCTCTCTGTCCAAGAGTTACAACATGCCAGGATGGCGGGTCGGATTCATGTGCGGGAATCATCGGCTGGTTGCGGCCCTCGCGCGCATGAAATCCTATCTTGACTACGGGATGTTCGCGCCCATCCAGATCGCCGCGATTACCGCGCTGGAAGGGCCGCAGGATTGCGTGCAGGAGATCGCCGAAACCTACCGGAAACGCAGAGATGTGTTATGTGACGGACTCAATGCCATGGGTTGGCCGGTGGAAAAACCCAAAGGGACCATGTTTGTCTGGGCGCCGATCCCCGAGCCGTTTAAGCAAATGGGTTCACTGGAATTTTCCAAGCTGCTGTTGAGCGAAGCCAAAGTTGCGGTTTCACCTGGCATCGGTTTCGGGCAATTCGGTGATGACCATGTTCGTTTCAGTCTGATCGAGAATGAGCACCGGACCCGGCAAGCCTTGCGCGGGATTCGCAATATGCTGCGGAATTCCAGCAAGGTATAATCCACCGATTTGTATCTAGGGGGCTTGGTCTTGAATCCTGTAAAAATCGGGTTGCTCGGTTTGGGGACGGTCGGCGGGGGGACCGTCAACGTTTTGCGCCGGAATGCGACCGAAATAACGCGGCGCGCAGGCCGCGAAATCCATATTGCGAAGGCTTCCGCGCGCGATCTCAATCGGGACCGGATCTGCGAGACCCATGGAATTCAACTGGTTTCCGATCCTTTTGATATCGTCAGCGACCCCGAAATCGAGATCGTGGTTGAACTGATCGGAGGCGAAACAATTGCGCGAGAACTTGTGATCGAAGCGATCAACAACGGCAAACATGTGGTCACCGCGAATAAGGCCTTGATCGCGCTGCACGGGAATGAAATTTTTCCGATGGCAAGCCGAAAAGGTGTCATGGTTGCGTTTGAAGCCGCGGTAGCCGGCGGCATTCCGATTATAAAAGCCATCAGGGAAGGCTTGACCGCGAATCGGGTTGAATGGCTGGCCGGGATTATCAATGGCACCGGTAATTTCATTTTGACCGAGATGCGCGATAAAGGCCGGGATTTTTCGGATGTATTGGCCGAAGCTCAGGCGCTGGGCTATGCCGAGGCCGATCCAACCTTCGATGTAGAAGGGATTGACGCCGCGCACAAACTGACCATCCTCGCCGCGATCGCATTCGGCATCCCACTACAGTTCGAAAAAGTTTATACCGAAGGTATTACAGGAATTACCCGTGAAGATGTGGCTTACGCGGAGGAGCTCGGTTATCGGATCAAGCATTTGGGCATTGCCAAAAAAAGTGTATGCGGAATTGAGCTAAGGGTCCATCCAACGTTAATTCCAGAACGCCGTTTGATCGCCAATGTCGATGGCGTGAAAAACGCCGTTTTGGTTCACGGCGATGCGGTCGGACCGACCTTATATTACGGCGCCGGCGCGGGCGCGGATCCTACCGCGTCAGCCGTTGTCGCCGACATCGTGGATGTGGTCAGGACCTTGACCAGCGACCCCGGAAACCGCGTGCCACATTTGGCGTTCCAGCCCGATGCGTTGCAGGATACCCCGGTGTGTTCCATGGAAGATGTCGAGACGGCTTATTATCTGAGGCTCACCGCCGCGGACCGGCCCGGCGTTCTCGCTGATATTACCCGGATTCTGGCCGATCGCGGGATCAGTATCGAGGCGGTAATTCAGAAAGAGCCCCTGCCAGGCAGGCCGGATTTACCGGTCATCATGTTGACCCACCGGGTCGTTGAAAGGGAAATGAATCGCGCGATTCGGTCAATTCAGGATTTGGATTCCGTAGCGGGGCCGGTTCACCGGATTCGGATGGAATCCCTCGGCTGATCGAAGTCCGGCCCGATTTTTCAAATATCGACCTCAGAAACCGAATGTCCAGCAATCATCGATATACCGGATTGATCGGCCGTTACAAAAACCGTCTGCCGGTGTCCGGATCCACCGAATCAGTAAGCCTCGGCGAAGGCAATACGCCGCTGATTCAAGTGCGGAATATCCCCCGTGTTGTCCGGAAAAACGTCGACCTGTACGTCAAGTACGAAGGCCTGAATCCGACCGGTTCGTTCAAGGACCGCGGCATGACCATGGCGGTAACCAAAGCGATCGAGGACGGCAGCCAAGCGATTATTTGCGCCTCCACCGGGAATACCTCGGCATCCGCCGCGGCTTACGCGGTACGGGCTGGAATCAAGGCGTTCGTTCTTATTCCCGATGGCAAGATCGCGTTGGGCAAGCTGGCTCAAACGATGATGTACGGCGCGGTGATTATCCAGATCAAAGGCAATTTCGATGATGGAATGCGCCTGGTCAAAGAGGTTGCCGGCGAGGTGCCGGTCACGATCGTCAATTCGATCAACCCCTACCGGATCGAAGGGCAAAAAACCGCTGCGTTCGAGATCGTCGATGAACTGGGCAGGGCACCCGATTACCATTGCTTGCCGGTCGGTAACGCCGGCAATATTACTGCTTATTGGAAAGGTTATAGCGAATACGCGTCCGCGAGTCACGGCCATCCCGCAGTCACCGATACTCGTCCCGTGATGGCCGGCTATCAAGCGGCCGGGGCCGCACCCTTCGTGACGGGGGAGATGGTCGACCATCCCGAAACCGTGGCGACCGCGATCCGGATCGGTCATCCACAGTCATGGGATTTTGCCTGGCAGGCGCAACGAGAATCCGGCGGCTGGTTCGAGTGTTTCGGAGACGCGGAAATTCTTAAAGCGCAAAAAATGCTGGCGGAATGCGAAGGCATATTCTGTGAACCGGCCTCGGCCGCAGCGCTTGCCGGCGCGTTGCATGACCTAGAATCGGGCAAGATTCCGGAAGGCAGCCAAGTCGTTTGTACATTGACCGGAAACGGCTTGAAGGACCCGGATACGGCAATCAAGCAATGCTCGCTCATGCCCGTGACGATTGAACCGATGCTCGATGCGGTCAAACGGGCGATTCTGGATCACCTTTAGAAAATTTAGATCGGGGTAGTGAAGCGTAACCGGGTAAAATCAAACGTTATGCTTCACTCCATACCCTGTTTCCCTGTTCGATGAGCCGGTCAGCAAACTCTTCCGACCGCCTCCGTGCAAAAAAACGGATTGTCGAACGGAAACCGATCGACGCGGGCGTGGAATTTTCTGGTGACTGCCATCACGTAATCCGCCGAATCTGGGCGACTCGCAATATCCGTTCGGAAAAAGATCTGGATCATAGCCTGAGGTGCTTGCCTGATCCGGGATTATTCACGGGAATGGGGATTATGGTCACGCATCTGATGGAAGCGATCGAAGGCCAGAGCCGCGTGCTGATCGTCGCCGATTTCGATGCGGATGGCGCCACGAGTTGCGTAGTCGCAAAACAGGGTCTGGAAATGCTTGGTGTGGCCGAGGTGTTATATCTCGTGCCGGACCGGTTTCGATTCGGCTATGGACTCACGCCGGAAATCGTCGAAGTCGCGAGTCGCGAGCATCCGGATATCATTCTCACCGTCGATAACGGCATCTCCAGTATTGAAGGCGTCAAAGCCGCGCGTGATCGCGGCATCAAGGTCCTCATTACCGACCATCATCTACCGGGACCGGAACTGCCGGATGCCGATGCCATAGTCAACCCGAATCTGCCCGGTGATTCCTTCCCGAGTAATGCTCTGGCCGGTGTCGGGGTCATGTTTTATGTGTTGAGCGCGCTTCGTAAGTCCCTTCGCGAGTCCGGGCGATTCCAGCGTCTTGCGATTCCCGAACCGAATCTGGCCTGCCTGCTCGATTTCGTGGCGGTTGGAACTGTTGCGGACGTGGCGTGCCTCGATTACATCAATCGCATTCTGGTTCACCAGGGGCTCCAACGCATTCGCAGGGGATTGGTTCATCCGGGAATCCATGCCCTATTACAAGTAGCGGGTCGATCCATCGAAACATTGACCGCCTCCGATCTTGGATTTTCCGTCGGACCCAGGCTGAATGCCGCGGGCCGTTTGGATAACATGGCTCTTGGAATCGAATGCCTGTTGGCGAAAGATTTCGACGCAGCGCTACGCAGCGCCGAAGAATTGAATTGCCTGAATCAGAACCGCCGCGAAATCGAAAGCCGCATGAAGGACCAGGCGCTACGTCTTCTGGATGCCGAGAATTTTCAGAGCGAGTCGGAAATTCCAGCCGGAATCTGTCTGCACGACGCTACCTGGCATCAAGGGGTTGTCGGAATTATTGCATCCAGAATCAAAGACCGGACAACTCGGCCGGTCATTGCGTTTGCACCGGCCGGTGATGGAACGATCAAGGGATCGGCACGATCCGTCGCGGGCATCCATATCCGGGACGTGCTAAGTGAAATCGCGACCTTGCATCCGCATTTATTGAGCAAATTCGGAGGTCATGCCATGGCTGCCGGTTTAAGTCTCCGATTGGCGGATTTTGCCAAATTTTCAACCGTATTCGCCGAGGTTGTGAAAAGCCGCGGCCATGATCTGGATTCCGAACCGGTCATATACACGGATGGCGCCTTGACGAACGCGGAATTAACAGTGGAATTCGCCGAACTCCTGCGGAACATTGCACCGTGGGGACATGGATTTCCAGAACCCCTGTTCCAGGGTGATTTCGACGTTGTGGAAAGCCGTGTGTTGAACGAAAAACATGTCAAATTCAGCCTCGGCCTTCCGGGCCGGGACCAGATCATCGATGGCATCGCATTTTTTGCGGAAAAACCTGAAGAATGGCTCGAGATCGACAACATCCGCCTGGTTTATCGCCTCGCGATCAATGAATTTCGTGGCTGCCGCAAGATCCAGTTGATGATTGAATATATGGAAGCGTTGGAAATGCTGAAATAGCGGGATGGCGCGCTCTAGACGGCGCCCTATCTAGGTCAAGATTACTGAGCGTACCAATTTTAACGAAGCGGCGAGGTCAGGATCGTCGGTTTGGCCGATATATTCGACCGCGGTTCTGGGTGGTCCAACGTATAGTGGAGGCCCCGGCTTTCCTTTCGCTGCATGGCGGAACGGATGATCAGTTCCGCGACAATCACCAGATTTCTGAGTTCCAAAAGGTCACCGGTTACTTTGAAGTTGCTGTAATATTCGGCGATTTCCTGTTTCAACAGCTCTATGCGGTGCTGGGCGCGTTCCAGGCGTTTGTTCGTGCGCACGATTCCGACATAGTCCCACATAAAACGCCTGATTTCGTCCCAGTTGTGCGAGACCACGACTTCTTCGTCGGAATCACTGACCTGGGATTCGTCCCACGGCGGCATATGCGGAGGTTCGGTGTAATCCGCGAGATGGGCTCGAATGTCGATACTGGCTTGTTTGGCGAAGACCAGGCACTCAAGCAGAGAATTGCTGGCCATTCGGTTCGCTCCATGAAGGCCTGTGCACGCAACTTCCCCGATCGCATACAACCCTTGGATATCGGTCCGTGCGTTCCGGTCAGTGATCACGCCTCCGCAGGTATAATGCGCAGCGGGAACGACGGGAATCGGCTGCGTTGTGATGTCGATATTGAGTTCCAGGCAGCGCGAATAAATATTCGGGAAATGACTGCGGATAAAATCAGCTGGCTTGTGGGTGATATCGAGATAAACGCAGTCGATACCGAGGCGCTTCATTTCGTAATCGATCGCCCGGGCTACGATATCCCTCGGAGCGAGTGCATTGCGGCTGTCGAAACGATGCATGAATGGCGAGCCGTCCGGCAACACGAGTTTGCCGCCCTCGCCCCGCAATGCCTCGCTGATCAGAAACGAATAGGCATCGGGATGATATAGACAGGTTGGATGAAACTGCATGAATTCCATATTCGCCACCCGGCATCCGGCTCGCCAGGCGAGTGCGACCCCATCTCCGGTAGCGACGTCGGGATTGCTGGTATACAAATAAACCTTGCCCGCTCCGCCCGTTGCAAGCACAATGATCTTTGCTCCGAAACGATCGACCCGGCTGGTCTTGGCATTGAAGGCGTAAGCGCCGGCCACCCGCTGGTCGTTCAACCCGAGCTTTCGCGTGGTGATCAGATCGACCGCGTTATGATATTCAAATAGATCGATGTTCTTGATTTCTTTGGTTCGTTCCTCCAGGGAGTTGTACACAGCCTTGCCGGTCTGGTCCGCTGCGTGAACAACCCGCCGATGGGTGTGCCCGCCCTCCCGCGTAAGATGCAGACGGATCGCTCCGGTTTCCGACTCTTCGCGCGTGAAAGGAACTCCCTGCTCGAGCAACCAGTCGATGCATTCCTTGCCTTGGGCGACGGTAAGTCGAACGATATCTGCGTCGCACAAACCGGCCCCCGCCTTAAGAGTGTCATCGATATGCGCTTCCAGGGAATCTTCACGATCCAAAACCGCGGAAATGCCGCCCTGTGCGTAATAGGTATTACTGTCCTTCAACGAAGATTTCGATAAAACTCCAATTTGGATGCTGCCGTGCGTCGCGAGCCGCAGGGCAAGACTGAGCCCGGCTGCGCCGCTTCCCACGATCAGTACGTCATAGACGGGATAATCTGTCATTGATTTCTTAGGATGAATGTAGTTTTCCGCAATTTGCGGACGTAATGCTCTGCCGTCGCCTATTGCCCAGGCGTCACGCAACACAATCCGATAATCGGTACCCCTCCTGGTTAGCGTCAGACAAAAAATAGCCTGATGCCGGTTCGCTTCGTTCCCCGCTCAAAAAATATTTGTTTATCCCAATAAAATACTCAAGTTTTCGTCGTTTTGAAACAAAATAAATTAATCGCGGAATTATCTTGAGCAACGATGAACAGTTGCGTTATTAGACGTATATCTCTAAACACCCATTTGGATTTAGTTGAAAGCCCCTGAAACGGTCGGGTTTGCCATAGCCAGGAAGAAGTTTCATTGCGCCAGGAAATCAACAGGCCGCCCGAAGTATTTACCGGTGAATAAACCGGAGTCAATAATACGTTTGATGAATTCCAATCCGCTCGGTAAACAACAATTGTTGCGCGCCGACACTCGATCTCTGGTTGACAGTTTGAGCAAAAATCAGAGATTATTCGAGCGTCCTACCGGTTTCGGCAATAACCTGATCGGAATGTGTGGTTCGGAATCAGCATCCACAAGGGCTTCCGATGGGGCTGGCTAATGTTTTGTATTACGTTAAATTGACGTTCTTCTGACGACGAACGACCGAGGGTTTATTTTGAACAATGTCCCAGCTATCTTGGCATTTGCCGGAAGTACCCGGCGGGGTTCCTACAACGACCTTTTGGTCAGGGTTGCGGCCCAGGCGGCTGAGCAACAGGGTGTGGCTGTCAATGTGATCCGCCTCCGTGATTTCCCGTTACCGCTGTATGACGCTGACCTGGAAGCGGAGCAAGGATTGCCGGAAACGGCGCGCAAGCTCAAGCAACTCATGATATCCCATCAGGGTTTTTTGGTCGCGAGTCCAGAATATAACAGTTCGGTCAGCGCCGTACTGAAGAATGCGATTGACTGGGCGTCAAGGCGAGAGGAAGGAGAAATACCGCTGGTATGCTTCAAAGCCAAGGTGGTCGGTTTGCTGGGTGCGTCTCCGGGAGCACTTGGCGGGTTACGCGGATTGGTTCACATCCGCGCGATATTCGGAAATCTGGGCTGCCTTGTGATTCCCGAACAAATGGCGGTATCCTCCGCTCATCAGGCGTTTGATGATCAAGGAAGCCTCCGGGACGACGGTGTGCGGGAACGCGTGCAAGCCGTCGGTGCAGGAGTCGCTAAACTGTTAATACAGTTGCATCCGTACTCGTAAATTTTCCCGGATCATCGCCGCGGACCAAGCTTTGTCGCATCCTATTTTGCGTTTGAAACTATCCTAAAGCAACTTTTGGGTTTCCAGTGTGTAGGGTAAGGTCGGTGCGTTGCGCGTGAACCCATGAATGATTTTTAATTGCTGATAGAAGCCGCTACCCAATCCGAATCGGTCTAAAAGGTTCTAGATACCGCATTCATGTTCGATTGGTCGAATGTCAAGTTCTCGGCGAAATCGTGAACAACGTTTGAAAATTCGGTCCAAAAGAAAGATACCATTAGACGGAGGCTTATAGGTAAATCTCGCCCGGCGACCAAGGTCAATCTCGATTGGTTTTCGAGGAAATCCGATATCGACATGACGTGAGGATTCAGGGCTGTCCGGACAATCAATATTTCCTGGCACCGCGCGACCGGTTGAATTGTCTATACTTAACAGAAATGACCAAAGGGCGATTCAATAATAACAACGTGGTTGAAAATATTTTTTACTTGTCGCAAATGGAGGAGGCTGCCAGGGATTTTTGTCTGCTTATTGAAAACCTCGATTTGTACAAGGACGAGCAGTGGCTCGCTGATGTAGCCCGGATTCTCCCGCGTATCCAGAGTTCCATGGCCAATCTGGATGATCCGAATATCGAGTATAGTTTCTTTTCCCTGCCGGATCTCGAAGACCGTTTCGAATTATATTGCCGTTTAAAAGACCGTTTGGGCGAATTCGACAGTTACTGGATGGAATATGACGCGATTTCCGTCAGGGAGGAAATGACCGGGAGTCTAGCCAGTGATCTTTCGGATATCTATTTCGAACTTAAACGCGGGATGATTCTGGTTAAATCTGGCGAGGCCAGCAAATTCGATCTTTTACGGCTATGGCAGGCGGGTTACATCCTGCATTGGGGCGAACCGCTGGTCAATGCTCAGAAGCATCTGTTTTCTTTACGAACCGGTCATCGCTACGATTTACGATAGTTTCCCGCGGATTTCCCATATCTCCTTTTTTCCCCAACTAGCCCTGTAATTACCTCATTCCGGGACCGGCTGGTTTTTTCTTTAAAAATTTGCTGTAACCCGCTGGTTTGCAACTGTTTAGAGTTTGATTTAAAATGGAATCGTTCGCGGTCTTGAGCGATTCATCGAGATCAATCGGATTTGGGGTCACAAATGGGATTGAAATTGGGCAGATCTCGAAAATTATCCGCGCGCCGGGTCGCGGGTGTTTGTGGGATGTTGGCCTTGATATTTCTGATGGCTTGTGCCGTCGACAGCCGCGTAGGGGTGCTCCCGGAGAGCCCGCCTCAGAGCAAGCCATTTCAGATGACTGCGAATCCATTTCGAAATCGCGTCATGCGGGTCGCTAGAGCCCAACTGGGAAAATCATATCGCCGGGGCGGCGTATCGCCTGGGAGCGGCTTTGATTGTAGCGGCTTGGTTTTTTTTACCCATCGCCAGGCGGGATTGAATGTTCCGAGAACTTCGCGTTCTCAGTTGGACGCGGCGAAAAAGGTGCCACTCCATAATATAGAACCCGGCGATCTAGTGTTTTTTCAGCTGGACTCAAAGGTGAGCCATGTCGGAATCTATATTGGCGGCGATGAGTTTATCCATGCTCCATCCGAGGGTAAAAAAGTAAGCAGGGATTCGCTTTCAAAACCTTACTGGGTCAAGCGTTTCGTGGCAGCTGGTAATTTCTATAACTGATCCTCAATAGTTCTGGGTATTCACGGAATCTCCATGTTCCTGGGTATTTCGCCGCCGTCGGTGTATCCTGCGTAAGACGGGAATCGGAAAAACACCCCCCATCTTTTAAAACGGCTTCAGCGTGGCCAGTAGGACGATTCCGAATAAAAATAGCACCGGAATTTCGTTGAGCCATCGGAAAAAAACATGCGAATGCCGGTTGCGATCATGATTAAACTCCCGCACGCAGTGGCCGCAGTAAACGTGGAAACTGGTCAGCATCAGCAATAATCCGAGCTTTGCATGAAGCCAACCCGCCGAATGGTACAGCGGCCACGCATAGGCGATCAGCATCCATGTGCCAAATGCCCAAGTTAAAACCATACCCGGTGTCATAATCCCGAAATACAGCCTTCGTTCCATGATCTTGAACCGGTCACGGCTGGTATGGTCTTCGCTCATGGCGTGGTAAACAAACAGGCGCGGCAAATAGAACAATCCAGCGAACCAGGTGACCATGGAGATCAGGTGAAAGGCTTTCAACCACATCAAATTGGTCTCTTTTCCAGCATCTCACGAATCAGAAAACGGACTTTTTGGAGATCCATTCTGCCTGTCGGTGCAGGGCAATGGATCCATCCGGTGCAATCAGGAAATTGGCAGGGATTTGCCCGCTGGAACCGAATGCATGGGCCAGTTCCGCTTTAAGATCGAGGACCACGGGATAGGGCAAATTCCAGTTCCGGGCAGTTTCGACGACCCGGTTTGGCGGATCGTAGGCCATCGCGACCGCGAACAATCGGAATCCCTCGGGAGCAAGATCCTTATACAATTGAATCAGATCCGGAATTTCACTGATGCAGATGGCGCAAGTGGTTGCCCAGAGGGCAACCACTACCGGATGGCCGCGCCGGTCCGGCAGCGCCGTCGTGTTTCCGGTGATATCTTTGAAAGCGATTTCGGATGGCGAGTTTGGCAGGTACGGCACGCGCTCATTGGCAAGGCATAGGCCGACCAGCAACGCGGCGATCGCCGAAACGCTCGATTTTGTTTTCATGATTGCGGCAGTTCGCCTGATTCAAATCGACGGTTCGAAGCTACCATCAGAAAAATCTGGAAGATTTTTGGGAACAGGGGCTGAATCCTGCCGTGAGTCCATGCGCTAATGAAACCCTGAATAAATCCGTCCCGGATTTCGAAGTGGCCGGCAACACCAAAAGCGATTTGGGATGCGCTGCGGAACGCTCTGATCCAATCAAAGCTTCCCCTAAACAGGGTCGGGCTATCGATCAACGCGCCGACGAACCGGAATCCAACCCGTTGTCTTCCGGTAGTGATTGAATATAGTGAATGGATAGTCGGGTACCTCAACATCGTGGATCGGTGTCAGCTCCGCGTCAATGACGTGACGATTTCACACCGGATCATCCTCGATAACGTTTCAACCAACAATTCGTGTTCGGTTTCCAGGACGCGGGCTGCCAAAGTAGTAGCCGTATCATCCGGTTTGACCGGAACTATTTTTTGTGCCAATATCGGACCTTGGTCATATTCCTCGTCGACCAGATGCACGGTAGCGCCGGTCTCGGTTTCGCCGGCCGCCAGGACCGCATCGTGGACCCGCGATCCGTACATGCCGTGACCGCCGTATTTGGGTAGTAACGAAGGATGAATATTGATTATCCGGCCTGGAAACCGATTCAGCACCCCGGACCCGAGTTTTTTCATATAGCCGGCCAAAATCACCAGTTCTACGCGGTGTTTGAGCAAAAGTCCGAGTATCCATTCATCCGGTAACCGGCCGGTGTCCGTGCGGGTAGCGGCAACGTAGTGGGGTATCGATTCTTTTTCGGCTCGCTGTAATGCCTCGCAGGCGGCGTTGTTGGAAATGACCACAACGGGAAGCGCGTCCAGTCGTCCTGCGTTGCAGGCGTCGATGATCGCCTGCATGTTGGTGCCGCGGCGGGATACCAGAAAACCGAGCCGGGTTTTGGCCATAACCAGCTTACTCACCGGAATTTGAAATAATAACCGGACAGAATGATTTCGATCTGCCGGATTTGCAGCCGCCCCGTCGTCACGATGAACTATTGATGAATATCTTTAAAAGTCGTTCGGTGCGAACGTGTCCGGAGGTCTTGAGCCGGACGAAGCACTCGGATGATAACAGGGTTCCGGTGGGATCCGCCAATTTAACCTTTCGTTGGGGCGCGAAAATTTCGAGTCAAGCCATTGTCATCGGCGCCAGGCTGGGTGACTCCTACTGGAATCTGATCCTGCTCGCTGTTAAAGTAAAGAGCTTGAAGTAAGATTTGAGCGCTCGACATGATCAAAGTTGGCATCGTGGGTGGGACCGGCTATACCGGGGTCGAGCTACTCAGAATTTTATCCGGGCATCCAGATGTAACCATTCGCGCGGTAACTTCACGAACCGATGCGGGTACAAAAGTCAGCGATCTGTATCCGAATCTTCGCCGCAGGGTCGACATGGAATTCAAGCCTCCCGATATCGAATCACTTGCCGATTGCGATGTGGTTTTTTTCGCGACTCCGAATGGTACTTCCATGCGGATGGCGCGGCAACTGTTGGATCTGGATATTAAAATTATCGATCTCGCCGCAGATTTTCGCTTGCGCGATCCACTCCAGTGGGAAAAGTGGTATGGTGAACCGCATGCCTGCCCCGAATTGCTGAAAGAGGCTGTATACGGTCTTACCGAAGTCAACCGGCCCGCGATTCGCGATGCCCGTCTGATCGCCTGTCCGGGGTGTTATCCGACGGCAGTGCAATTGGGTTTCCTACCTTTGGTCGAATCCAAGGTAATCTCGGTTTCCGGATTGATCGCCGATGTTAAATCCGGGGTCAGCGGAGCTGGGCGGAAAGCTCAAGTAACGTCGTTAATGGCCGAATCCGGGGAGAGTATGAAAGCCTATTCGGTTTCCGGGCACCGGCACTTGCCGGAAATTGTTCAGGGTCTGGCAAGTGCTGCCGATGAAAAAATTGGGCTGACTTTTGTCCCGCATCTGATTCCGATGATTCGCGGAATCCATGCCACGTTATACGCACGTTTGACATCGATCGATCATGATCTTCAGGAGCTTTACGAGCGGCGTTATCAAAACGAGCTATTTGTTGATGTTCTACCGCGCGCGGCGCATCCGGATACCCGCAACGTTAAGGGTAGCAATCGCTGCCAAATCGCGGTTCACCGTCCCAAACCAAGCGACATAGTGGTCGTCTTGGTGGTCATCGACAATCTGGTCAAAGGGGCCGCGGGCCAGGCCGTTCAAAACATGAACTTGATGTACCAGTTGGACGAATCTGCCGGCCTTGATCTGGTTGGTCTGTATCCCTGACCCCGGACTGTTGCGTGGCATCCTCGAAATACAATTACCTGCCCTATCATCAACGCAGCACCTGGCGCCGACTGATTGCGGCGTGTTTCGTTGCCGGAGCTTTTTTCGGAGGAATCATTGCCGGAAAATATTATTGGGAGGACAGCGGACGGCAGGCGGCGAAAGAACGGGATGAGGTGGCGCGCGAGCTTGAGGCAGCCGACGCGATCATTGATCGGTTGAAACTTCAAATCGCGGTATACGAAAACGCAAGCCTTGTCGATCAGCTTGCGGTGCAAAATACGCAGGAGGATCTGAAAAAATTACAGGACGAATTACTGGAAATGGGCAAGGAACTAAAATTTTACCGTCGCATCGTTTCACCCAAGAAACGCGGTTATGCAGTACGAATTCGGGATCTCCGCATGTTTCAAGGGCAAACGTTTGCGCTGACATTATCCCGTGGAAACGGGCGCGGCGGTACCCTCCAGGCAACCGTGCAGATCCAGTTTTCCGGCCGGTTGAATGGAGAAAGGAAAGTACTGAAATTCCATGAAGTCGATCAAGAAGGACGACGCAAATTAGAATTTTCATTTCGTTATTTCCAGACCGCGACGACAAGCCTGAGTTTTCCGGAAGGCTTTGAATTGGAAAAGGTAACGGTGACGGCGAAAGCCCTTGCCAACGACAAGAAGATTTCCAGAGAATGGGATGTCGGAGACTTGGAAATGGAGCCGGAAATCTCAGTCTCCGCAATGGGCGAAACAAAAAATTTGAACTAAACTGCAACAAGGGAAGTTCGGACGTTTGATATCGAGGGAGTATCGATTCAATCAGTTTTGGTTCGGAAACGAACGAAAAACTAATCCGGCTCAGGATGAGCAGGGATTTTCAATGGATGAAAACAATCGGAAAAGCAAGGAACCGGGAAATCGCGTTGTCCGCTTCCGCCAAGGAAACATTCCAGAAAAGGTGTTTCCGGATGAACATTTAATAGACCGTTGGCCGGATTATGCGAGTGATATTGCCGATGTTTGGAAATCGAAAAAATAGAAAATTTAAGTCAGGTCGAGTATTGACGGTAATAGGTCCGGGAACGGAAATTCACGGTGATATTTCATTTAGCGGCGGCTTGCATGTTGACGGAATTATCAAGGGCAATATCAGCGGGGAGCATGCCGGAAGCGCTCTATTATCGCTCAGCGAGTTGGGAATGATCGAAGGCGAAGTCCGGGTTCCGGTTGCGATATTGAACGGGGCGGTTCTGGGTAACGTTTATGCATCCGAACGGGTCGAACTCGCACCGAAATCGAAAGTAACCGGTGATGTTACTTACAACCTCATTGAAATGGCTGTGGGTGCCGAGGTCAATGGCAGGCTGCTGCGCAAGGATGAACTGCCGGAGCGATTGCCGATGAGTTCCATCGTCATGCTGGAGTCCGATCAAGCAAAAAAAATCGAACGGACAGCGCGTTGCCGGAGTATTGACTTACGATGAATGAATCGACATACTGACTTCGGTCTTAAGGTTCGAGAGTAGTGCTAACGTGGATATCACCCAAACGCCTGTTCAATTTACCGGTCAAGCGGCGGCAAAGGTCGGTGAATTGCTCGCAGAAGAAAACAAAAGCGACCTGAAATTGAGAGTTTATATAACCGGCGGTGGTTGTTCCGGCTTTCAGTATGGTTTCGTATTCGACGAAGAAGTCAACGAAGACGATACCCTGATCGAACGGGATGGCGTGATCCTTCTGATCGATTCGATGAGTATCGAATATTTGAACGGCTCGGAGATTGATTACAAGGACGATCTCACCGGGGCCCAGTTTATCATTCGTAACCCGAACGCCGTAACTACTTGCGGTTGCGGTTCATCCTTCACGGTTTAATTTTCGGCCAACGGTGATCTCGGCGCATCTTTTAGCCGGTTACCGATTATCAATAGCTCCAACGCCATAGAACTGATAACCGTATCGGCCCGCGATAAGGTTTTTGAGGGTTCCTGGTTTTGGTGATGATGCAATCGCTCGGCATCCTGTATATCAAATCGGCCGGACGGAAGTAACATTCACCCGCTGCCAGCCATGGAGAGCGAACGCGAGGGCTGGTAGTCCCCGGTAGGCGTAGGTAATTTTGGATACCCGTCGTGCGCTAGCGCCAGAGGGGATCCAAAATTACATCCGAAACGCCGTCCAGCCATTTGTGGGA
>JBGTCG010000162.1:0-36709 GCA_041748915.1 Methylococcales bacterium | reverse complement strand
CGTGCTCGGGCGGTATCCGAGGGTGGTTTCCAGTAGAGGCTACGGAAAATATCTCCTGCATGATCCAAATAGAAAAGCCTATGCGGAGGTCCATCTTAGGCCCGTTATCGGGTCGAGATCAACAGATTAAGTCAACGGCTTGAGTGAACCCCAACTACGCCAGATTCAAGATCTATTTCTCGTTGGCGGATACTCATTCAATTCCATACGACACGACAAAGCCGCGAGCCGTCGAGTTGAGCTCAAGATTGAATTCTGGGGTATCAATGAGAACCACCCGGTAACAAGCGAGCCGCCTAACACGAAGGGATTCGGTCAATGCTAGGCTCCGATGCTCTCGAAACGCTCAGCCGACGCCTTGCTGAGTCCATCTCAACAATGAGGATCGCAGAAAACAAGTTCGGCTTTCCCGAGTACGTTGAGAAACAGAAGATCGAAGCCGAGAAGCTTTTCCAAGGTTATGCGAAAGCGAATCCAAGCAAGGAAGACGCCTATGCCGCTGCACGTGCATTTCTTCGGGGTCAGTCTTTAGATTCGTGGCAACGCGATGTCGTTGCAACTGCGCTTGCTGAACCCATCAGAGAGCTTGCCGGTGCGGTTGTGTTGAGTAGCAAGCAGTTCCCGAAACTCCTAGCCTCATACGAGAAAGAAGCAATGAAAGGCGAATTGTGGAGGCTTACGTGGCATGGTCTCCTGACCTCTTATTTCGCCTTCGACCCTACTGGGCGAGGGGCACAAAACAAATTAGGGTGTATTGAGCTCCGACGATTCCTTGGCCGTACGTGGCCGGTTATCGACCGGCAAGTTGGCGACAATTATGTTCCGGACTGGGTGTGCGTGCTGCGTCGTGAGACTGATGTTCTTTCGGAGCAACCTGCGCAAAAGTACGCCAAAGCATACCTCGCGGGCGATAATGAACCGGCTGAACGTATTGCAAATGACTTGGGTATTCCGCAATCGAGTTGGTTTTGGCACGCGTTAGTACTTGCTGCCGTGAGTCGGTCCAGCGGTGAAAACGATGCAGAGTTTCGGCGACTTATCCCTCGTCTGATCCAGCTCATTCAGAGCAAGCCAGCGTTTCGCGATGACGCTATCGAGAAATTCTTATTCGATACCACAAGTGTAAAGGCGCCCCTCAAGACGAACGCCTACGTGATTTCGTCGTACAGCCTACAGTCTGGAAGAACCCCAAGCTGAAGGCCGCTGGTATTGCGACGGCCTGGAACCGTGTTCCTGACGAAGTCTGGTTAATGGTTCTGGGATGGGTAAATGAACGCAATCTCAAGGATTTCTTTGACATCCTTGCTGCACGCAACAGGGCTGACGAAGGACGACTCGCCTTCTGGTCGAGGTACCTGAAACAGATTACCTGGACGCGGCTCGTTTTCAGTGCCGACACCATGGCTTTGAAATCGCGAAACCCGGGAATTCGCGACCTCATCGCACGAGAGGAAGGCGCTTACGCCGAGCTAACTGCGAAACGAGATGTCGACGCCTTCATGATGCAGATTGGCTCCTACCTCATCATCGAATTCAGCAAGAAGCCAAACGCCTGCTATGTCTATGTGGCCAACTCGTTACCGTTTAAGCCTTATGACAGGTACTACACTGGCGGCACAGACGACCTTGCTAATGGGTACCACAGGCAGTGCGCGGCACGTATTGTTCACCGAGAGGGCTGGGAGTTCAGGGCAGCGGATGAATTAAGTGCGTTGGGCATTTGGCCGGATCGACCTGTTACACATCGATCGCAGCCGTCCACCACAGGCGCTTTGAAGCAGACCGGAAAAGCAAATCCGGAAGACAGTAGGCGGGAAAGTACCCGTGGTCCGGATTTGGCCGATCTAAAGCGCTTGGTAAATCGATACGATGGTGCGCAAATCAATGATATGCGTGCATCAAGCGGTGGTAGACATTGGGTTGAAGACAGCCGCCAGAACGCCTCGTTAGCTACTGAGCTTAAAGCTCACGGACTTAGGTGGGCTGACAAGCGCCAGGCATGGTACTACCCGGAGAAATGATGGGTCTGGTCGACTTCTTCAAGCGCGTTGTCGGAGCAAAGTCCGAAAGGTCCAAACTTCATACTATTTGGTCGTCAGAAGGAGTGGGGGTTGAATTTACCCGTACATTATCCTCACCGACCATAGAGGCATTGCTCGATGCGGTTCAAGATGCAAGTCCAGAGGATTCTGTTCTTGGCGCGTACCTGGCTCAACTGGTTGGTGAAAGCAAGTGCCACCTTGATGGCGGCAGAGCGCATATCCGATGGGCTGATGTTTATAACCTGCTCGATTCTCCCGAACACCAAGGCGCTCTTCAGTTAATTGGACTTCCTTCCGTTGGTCCCTTGCGCCCGATTCTGACCAATATAGGAACCCTCTCCGACCCCAGCTTTGAATTAGACCTAGTTGGCTGGACCAATGGAAGCCAAGAAATTCACCTCGAACGAATAGATGGAGCTGTTGCGACAGTCGACGGTTGCGCGCAGATGTTGTCGGCTGACGCCTGGGTGACGACCTCGATGATTGCTAATTTCCGGGAACGAGGTCCTGATTTACGGAGCCAGCACGAAAACGAGCTGGCTTGGGGACGGATTCGCCCGCACGCGGATCGAGCTGGGGCTTTGTATGCCAGCCCTTATCTTGAGACGACGTACATCCTGATGCCTCAATCTCTTCGATTGCCCTTGACAAAGGAAGACACTCCTTTCGGGCGAGTATTTACTGTTACCCCAAAATTCGATGGGGCGCCAGATGCATGGTTAACCGCGTTTGACGGATTTAACTCTGTCCAGCCTCACTACGATCTGACGCGCGGAACTGGCCACGTGCGAGTAGTCATTTCCGAACCAGTTCGAAATGTGCTCGCCGTCATCAAACGTGACATGCCGGGTAGGCGGGTGGCAGGTGCCAGAGCGGAAAAATTCATCCATAACCCTTGGGCGTTTCTCGGAGAACCGGCTCACGAGGTCATTCGAGAAGAAGACTTTCAGGAAGATAGAGCGACTGCCGGCTCAGTGGCGTCGGTGTTCAGCTTCGTTGGCCGGTTTGAGAACGGCCGAATCAGTTGCCTAGACCTTTCTATTATTGAGCATTTTGCAGACGGCTCGGCATGCACTGATACCAAGCCGTTTACTAATCCTGACGAGCTTGGGCAGTTCATTGACTCGCTCGGCTTGGCGATCGATCAAGACAGAGAACGATTTCCTTGGGACGAATACGATCTTAGTATCGACGCAGAGTCTTCGGTTCAGCTGGAGAAAGGGCGGCAATTGCTGCAGCTGTGGCGAACGCAGCCGGAGGAGCGCATCTCTTTTGAGGACATCTACGAACTCGATGGTTATAGCGGACGCGTCGAGGGAATTGGCGCTGCGAAGCCAATCTACGTTCCAGTATTCCAGAAGCCTACGAGAGACGGAGGCGAAGATTCGGGGTGGCTGCCTTCTGACCTGACGCCGATGGTTCGAGTGACCTTGCAAGATCATGAGGGCCAAATTCTTGTTCCCCTTTCCAAGGAATGGGTAGAGGATTTCGACAAACAAGTCACAGAGGCCGAGAAAGTGGGCCATGATCAGGTTTCGAATCCAAGCCTGCCAACACCAGTGGCTACATGTCAGGCGAGAACATTAGTAGATGGTTTTCGAAATATGCTGGGTGCACAGGATCTCATTACGGGTGATGGCCAAGGCAAGATCAAGGATAAAAAGAAACCCCGCGAAACCCTCCTGGTAAAGACCAATTTTCATCGTATCGATTACATTGAAGAACGTAAGGCGTCTCTTGCGCTTCCCAAAGACAAAGAGGCAGAGTTGCCGAGGTCACTTCGTCCTGGTGTTGAGCTCAAGAATCATCAAACCTATGGTGTAGCATGGTTCCAGCATCTCGTGTCAAAGGCGCCAAATGAGTGTCGAGGCGCCTTGTTGGCGGACGACATGGGCTTGGGCAAGACACTACAGCTACTATCTATTCTAGACTGGTACTACCAAAACAACCCGAACGCAGGTCCATCGGTCATCTTTGCGCCGAAGAGCTTACTCGAAAACTGGGCTAACGAGGCAAAGAAGTTCTTCACACCTTCTTTCCCGGAAGTGCTGGTTCTATATGACGAAGAACTCGAGTCCAGGAAACAGCCTCTTGGGCTTATCGACACTCAACTACAGGAAAACGATGTCGTCGATCTCCTTAAGCCAGGATGGGTAGGTAAAGCAAAAGTCATTATTACGACGTATGAGGTGCTTACTTCGTTCGAGTTTTCTTTTGCCAAGCAGCCGTTTGCTTTCGTTATCTGTGACGAGGCGCAACGCATTAAAACGCCTGGTACCCTGGTGACGCTTGCCGTCAAGAAGCTTAAGGCGGGCTTCCGCACCGCGTGCACCGGAACGCCGGTTGAAAACACGCTAGCAGATCTTTGGTGCCTTTTTGACTTCGTTCAGCCTGGGTTGCTCGGCGCATTGGAGGAATTCGGAAAGACCTACCGTCGCCCCATCGAGTGCGATACTGGAGAACAGAAGCAGGCCCTTCATGAACTTCAATCTTTGATCGCCCCACAGACATTGCGTCGAACCAAGGCAGACATCGCCGCCGAGCTGCACAAGAAATATTTTGCGTTTAAATCTGCTGACGAAGATCGCCTGCGTTTTAAACCTTCTCTTGAAGAGCATGAGCGTCTTGAAATTCCCATCTCTGAGCACCAGCGTATTCTTTATAAGGGCGGGCTAAAAAAGCTTCAGGATGCTGCCAGGGAGTCGAATGGCCGAAAGCGTGCCCAGATTTCCTTTAGCGCTTTACACTTGATGAAGGCAGTTTGTGCAGAGCCCTACTGCCTTCCTGGCATCAAGTTCCTTATAGACAAAGGAGGGTGGGGGGCTCATCTAGCGAACTCGCCAAAGCTTCGCTGGCTGATTAATTGTCTGGAAGAAATTAGGCTGGCTGGCGAGAAGGCCATTGTTTTCACTGAGCTTCGTGAGGTTCAGGCAGCGCTGTTTTACTTCCTTCGCGAAGCCTTTGGGTTAAAGCCTTTCATCATCAACGGAGATTCCCAAGGGCGTCAAGCCTACATTGACAAATTTTCCGCAAGCGCGGGTTTCAACGTCATTATATTGTCGACTTTAGCGGCTGGTGCTGGCCTGAACGTCACGGCTGCCAACCATGTATTCCATTTCACTCGCGCGTGGAATCCTGCGAAAGAATCTCAGGCCACCGATAGAGCGTTTCGCATTGGACAGGAGCGCGATGTTTATGTGTATTGTCCTACCGTTGTTGCGGACGACTTCCTCACGTTTGAAGTACGACTTGACCAGTTGCTCAAGAGAAAGGCCGGTCTAGCCGGGTCAACGCTCGACGGTGGTGCACTTGCGGTCATGCTGAATGGAACCGGGGGAGACGCAACGTTCGGTGAACTCATCCGCGGAGCGGGCGAAGGTGAAGCTCTTCCAAGGCGTTATCTCACAATGGATGACGTAGATCGGATGGACGGCTTCAGTTTCGAGGTGCTTTGCTGTTTGATCTGGAACAAGATGGGATATCAGTCCTTCGTGACGCCGAAGCGGCGTGGCGATGGCGGAGTCGACGTCGTAGCCATCAAACGACGTGAAGGTGAACTGCTGCAGTGCAAGAGTTCCATCAAAGTTGAAATCGGATGGGATGCTATCAAGGAGGTAGCTGCGGGAGCGGCTCGGTATCAGGCACGCTTTGCTGGCACTCGCTTTCGAAAACTGGCTGTTACCAACCAGACCTTTACCAGTGGCGCAATCGCGCAAGCCGATGCAAACAATGTGGAACTCGTAACGCGACAGCAACTAGCTGAACTTCTCGAAGCTCATGTTCCCACAAATCACGACTTCGATAACGCACTCTTGGAATGGGGCGTCAATTCTGACTGAAATTTGACCACTCCGCTCCCACAGTTGGATTTCCTCACTCAAGCCGGAGAATTTAGGATTTTTGTGACGAGATTCAAAAACTTCGAGATGTATCGAGCGGCAACTCCAAATATCGGGACATTTGACTACACTTGGTTCGATCCGATCCATTTTTTTGCCATGACCCGTTTACAACCTGCCCTTTTAGTCGTCATCCTGTCTATTTCCGTTTTCGAAGCAAAGGCCGAAATCGCATTCCAGCACGTTGAAATGAAGGCGGACAGATCCTTGAACTACTATGTAACCAGCGAAATCGAAGGCGCCGGTCAAAAAACGCTGCTCGTCGATACCGGTTCCGGCTACAGCACGATCAGCCAGGACACACTAAAACGTTTGCAGGAAAACGGCGAAGTCGCATTCCTGCGGAAAATGGAGGGAATCATGGCGGATGGCAGCCGCCAATGGGTTTCCGTATACCGCATTGCCGGTCTCAATATCGGCGGGAACTGCTACATCAAGGATGTCGAAGTTGCGGTGTTTCCAACCGGCGGCCGCGAGATTCTCGGTTTGAGCGCGCTCGGCAAGGTATCGCCGTTCACATTCTCGATCGAACCCCCGCGCCTCACGCTGAGTAACTGTAATCAGATTTAACCGGTTCCGGCCTGGTCGGCCTGCATGATTCCGCCTCATCCGCGGCGGTTTCGCAGCGCTTTTGCAGTTGGTCGGAAAATTTGCCGATGCGCCGCGTAGGTTGTGATCGCGTCCCGGAGCACATGGAACGCCGAACGTAGAAACAGGATCGCGATTCCGAATCCCACCAGAAGGTCCGGCCATTGCGAATTGATAATCCACACACCGATCGCGGCGAACAAGACCGAGAGGTTCGCAAGAATGTCGTTTCGCGAACACAACCAGACCGATCGCATATTCACGTCCTCCGCGCGGTGACGCCATAGCAGCAAAAGGCAAATCGAATTGGCGAGGAGGGCCGCAAGACCAACCGTGCCGATCATCTCGAACCGCGGTATTTCGGGATGCAGAAATTTAGAAGCGGCCTGCGCGAGCACAAAAATACCGAAAATTGCCATGATGCCGCTCTTGATTAACGCCGAAGCGGCTTTCCAGGCATCATTGCGCGCGACCACATACAAGCTGAACCCATAGACCAGCGCATCGCCAAGCATGTCCAGCGAATCGGCAAGCAGCGCGGCCGATCCGGCAAGCAAGCCGGCCGTTATCTCGACGGCGAACATCACCGTGTTGATGGTCAATACCGCGATTAATGTGGAACGCTGCCGTTTGCGCAGCTTTTCAATTTCGCATTCCGCGTCACGGCAGCAATCGTTCATACCTCATTCCGTGGCGTCGCACTGCACGTTGTTGGCTTCATTTTTGAAGAACCGGTTGGGAGGCGACGGGAATAATGCATAAGGAGTTCCAGGCTCCCGGTCCGGCGGCACGTAATCGGGGGCGGCCTGACCACCCGGTCCAAGATAGCGAATAAATTCATAAATCGCCTTCAAATCGTTCTCTTCATTGTAGAAATTCGGGTATTCACAGGAAACGAGAAACACGATTCGTTCGTCAACCCCGTTCTCCGCTCACATAGGCCGCGGTCAAATCATGGTTCGGGGATTCGAAAATCTGGCGGGACTGCCCGAACTCGATCAATCGTCCGGCACGGTCCTTTACCCAGAAAAAGCCCGCATAATTGGCGATGCGCCGCGCCTGTGCCAGGTTGTGGGTCACGATGATCACGGTGTAACGGCCGCTCAGGTTCTGGATCAGCTCCTCGACCACACCGGACGCGATCGGGTCCAGCGCACTGCAGGGTTCGTCCATCAGCAGGATTCCGGGTTCCAGCGCCAGCGCCCGGGCGATGCAAAGACGCTGCTGTTGGCCGCCGGAAAGGGCCAGCGCGGAGCTGTTCAGGCGGTCCTTGACTTCTTCCCACAGGCCAACGTCGGTGAGCACCTGCTCGACCACCTGGTCGAGTTCGGATTGCCTGGTGAGCCCATGTTCGCGCAACGCGAGTTCGACGTTACGGCGGATCGAAAGCGGAAACGGCGCCGGCTTCTGGAATATCATACCGACTTCCCGGCGCAGCGCCTGTACATCCAAACCAGGATCGAACAAATCGATTTCGCCGATGCGAACACACCCCGCGACGCGGCAACCGGGGATCAGATCGGTGAGCCGGTTCAATACCGAAAGAAAGCTGGTCTTGCCGCAGCCGGAAGGGCCGATCAGAGCGGTGATGCAGCCGCGGTAAACATCCAGCGTAACACCTTCCAGCGCGGGTTTATCGCGGTAATGCAGCGACAACCGTTCGACGCGGATCAGCGGCCTTGGCTCGCAGCACGGTGGCCCTGCCTGCAGGGGCCCCAGGGTATAGGCGCGCGCGCCTGGATCGCCGGGCCGCCGGAAGGTCTTGAAACCATCGTTCAATGATCGAATCATGCGGCGAGGATCCGCGCATTCCGCCAGCGCTTGGCCAAACTCATGGCCGAACCATTGATCAATAATAACAGCAGGACCAGAACCAGCGCGGAGGACCGGGCATTGGCGTCGCCGCCGGCGACATTCATGGTCAAGTCGTAAATATGCACCGACAGCGCCCGGCCGGAATCGAACAGGGAACCCGGCATCCGGTCCACATAGCCGCTCGTAAAAATCAGCGCCGCGGTTTCCGCCGCAGCCCGCCCGGTCCCGAGCATCCATCCCGCGATCAAGGCGGGCATTGCGCTCGGCAGCAACAGATAGATCAGCGCCGCGCTGCGCGACAGCCCTAACGCGGCCGCGGCGAGACGGTAATCGTCCGGCGCCGAACGCAATCCCTCCTCGGCGGTACGAATCAGTATCGGCAGCACCATGCAGGCAAGAGTCAGTCCGCCCGACAGAATCGAGAACCCGAGCCCGAGATAGATCGAAAAGAACGCATTGCCGAACAGTCCAAATACGATCGACGGCACGCCCGCGAGGATATCCAGGCTGAGCCGCACGAAGCCCGCAAAACCGCTTTCCCGTCGCGTGAATTCGGCGAGCAGTACGGCCGTTCCCAGTCCCAGCGGTACCGAGGCGGCGCCCGCTACGATGAGGATCAGCGCGGTCGAGACAATGATCGGGCCGATGCCGCCGCCGCGCCCGGCATCCAGCGGCGGCGCGGTCAGAAATGTCGAGGACAGCCGCGTGATCCCACCCAGCGCGAGATCTTGAAGCAACCAAAGGAACAAACCAGTCACCAGCGCGGCCGCCGTCCACACAACCAGCGCCGCGAGCCGGTTTCCAACCCTGCGCGCGGACGGCGTGCGCAACCGCATGAATACTTCAGGCATGTTCTCTTCCGTGCGCCCCCAGTTCGGCGGCGCCAACCATTACCAGCACGAGAACCATCAGCGCGAGCCCCGAAACGAATAGTGCCGCGCGATGACTGTCGAGCGCATAGGCCATCTCCAGTGCGATATTCGCGGTGAGGGTGCGTACGGGATCGAAAACGCTGCGCGGATACTGCGCCACATTTCCGCAAACCATCAGCACCGCCATCGTTTCGCCCATCGCGCGCGCGGCCGCGAGCAGGATCCCGCCCGCAATTCCGGGGCGCGCGGCCGGCACCACGACTCCGCTGATCATTCCCCATCGCGACAGACCCAAAGCCGCGGCTCCGTGCAGATAAGCCTGCGGCACCGCGGCGAACGCGGCATCCGCGGTCAACGCGATGGTCGGGAGAATCATCAAGGCCAGAATGACCATACCCGCCAGCAAACTCGCTCCCGGCGGCGCCAATCGGCCGATCAGCGGCACCAGCGCGGTAAGTCCCCACAAGCCGTAAACCACCGAAGGGATCCCGGCCATGAGCTCGATCAGGCGGCGAAACAGACCGGCCAGAAATGCCGGCGCGTAATAGCGGCTGAACAGCGCCGCCGCGATTCCGCCTGGAACCGCCAGCAGCAGCGCGCCGAGCGTACAATAGCCCGTCGCCGCGAGCATCGGCGTGAACTTGTATTTGCCTTCCGCCGGATGCCAGGACGGATCGCCGAAGAAACGCGCGGCTCCCAACTCACTCAGCGCGGGCCAGGATTCGGTCACCAGAAAGGCCAGAACCAGAAACACGAGGGCGGCCGAAATCAACGCGCATGCCCGTAGCGGCCACGCCAGCCATCGATCAGCGCGCGACAGGGACAAAGTACTGGGCTTCCACGAGATCGAACACCCGTTCCGAACGGGCGAACTCGATAAATTCTTTGCGGACACCTGCCGGCTCCGGCCGGGTCACGAGGTTTAGCGGTCTCGAGAGCGGAAATCGGCCGTTGCGGACATTTTCGATCGACGCCTCGACACCGTCGAGCGGCAACAGCTTGATCGGCGTGCCATGGCCGGCTTCGTACTCGGCGGAACCGATCGAGACATAGCCGATCGCATCGGGATTGCCGGCCACCGTCTTGATGCCCTGCTGATTGTCGCCGACGATCACATGCGGCTTCAGCGCGCTGTTTTCGAGGCCGAAATGGTGCAGAAACAACTCCAGCGTCGAGCGGCCCTCGGCCTTGTTCACCACAGTGATCGGAGCCTCCCGGCCCCCGGCTTCCCGCCAGTTCCGGATGGCACCAGTGTAGATGCCGATGATTTGTTGTCTGCCGAGCGCCGCGACCGGATTGTCCCGGTGAATGATGATGCTGATCCCGTCCAGGGCGATCGCAAAGCCTAAAAGGTCGCTTTCCGAAACCGTGAGCGCTCGTGACGCCATGCCGATATCGGCGAGCCCCGAGCGCGCGTCATTCACGCCGCGCGAAGACCCGCCGGTTTGCACATCCACCCGGACTCCCGGATTCAGCGACTCAAACCGTTTGCCGATTTCCGCCGCGAGCGGAGCAATGGTGCTCGATCCGGTCAACACGAGATTTTGCGTAGTGCCGCCGGCCGGCCAGGACGACCAGAGAGCCCAGGCTCCCCATGCAAGCAGGATCGGGACCGCGGCGATGCTGAGCTTTCGGATCACGACGATTCCTCGCAATTAAGGTATGCAACTACGTTATCGGGCCGGTCACTCCAGCGGCCAAGCCAGCGCATCGGGCATGAATTCGTACATCGTTGGGTTGATGAGCTTATGCGGCGGATCGCTATACATTGAACCGGCACGAGCTTACCCCAATCGGCATCGAACTGTCTACGAATGCAGTATCCGGACAACGTTTTCGCCGCCGGCGCGACCGGGAATCCAGCGCGGACTCGAGCCGGAGGCCGCCCGAAAACTGACTCCGGACAACTCCCAACCAGGTTTGATTTCCGCATTGTACTGCGACGCCGATCAGGGTACGATCGTTGCCAGTTGTCCGATTCAGGAGACCGGTATGCGAGAAATAGCACTGGCGTGGGCGGTGATTTTGGCGCCGAACTCGGTTCTGGCCGGGTGGGAAGAACGAACTCCGATGCCGACCGCCCGTTCGGAAATGCCGGCAGCGTACTGGGAAGGGTCGATCTATGTTCCCGGCGGATTGGGCGGCCTGCGCCAATTCGAGGCCTACGAGATCAAAACGGATCGTTGGACCCCGTTGCATTCGATGCCCGTGCAGCGGCACCACTTGATGACGATTGCGCTTGCCGGAAAAATCTATATCTTCGGCGGCGCCGCTCCGGATTGGAGTCCGACTTCGGAGGTTTGGGTCTACGATCTGGCGGCAGGTGTCTGGAAACAGCTTTCATCGATGCCCGAAGAACGCCACGCCGGTACCGCGGTTTTGCTGGGCGGATTTATCTATATCGCCGGCGGCGAAGGACCAAGCGGTCGCCTGCTTCGCTATGATCCAGAGCAGGACCGCTGGGCCCGACTAGCGGCTACGCAATCGCGCAGGGACCACAGCAGCGCGGTGGTTTTTGCGCGCAGGATCGTCGTCATTGGCGGTCGTCATCCCGCCGCGGGGGAACTGAATTCAACCGAAGTCTACGATCCTGAAAAAGATACCTGGAACCCGGGACCTTCGTTGAACGTTGCAAGAGCCGGACACGCGGCCGTTGTTTATCAACAGAAGATCATGGTGATGGGAGGGGAAGTGATTCTGACTGGCCGGAACACCTTGGCGGATTCGGAAATTCTTGATCGTTTCGACGGCAAATGGCGGTCTGGTGTGCAACTGCCCGAACCCGTCCACGGAATGCCGGTCGTAAGCGATGGCCAACACCTTTATCTGATCGGCGGATCTCGGCGGGCGGCTGCCGCCGAAAATCACGGCCGGGTCTACCGCCTTGCAACAGAATGAATCAAATTGCGCAACGGCGAGCCGACGCCTGGAGCAAGCATGACCTTGACCCACGGATTTCGTTTGAATAACCTTCGCGGCGGATTTTATGGCGGCATTGTCGCCGCGGTCATCGCGCGGCTCCTGACACTCGCCATTGGAGTGGCCTCCGCAGCCGGTGCAATCGCCGAGCGACCGCGCGCATGAAGATCGGGGTGATGTTGGTGAATCTCGGAACTCCGAGTGCTCCGGACGCAAACTCGGTCAGGCGATTTCTTGCCGAATTTCTTTCCGACCGGCGGGTGATCGAATTGCATCCGTGGCTATGGAAGCCAGTGTTACACGGGTTCGTTCTGCCTGCGAGGTGTAAACGCGTCGCCGAATCCTATGCCAGGATCTGGCGCCAGGACACCGGCGAATCGCCGTTGCGGCTTTTTACGCGAAGGCAGTCGGAACTGCTCGGCGAGTATTTTGCGCCGAAGAATCCGGAGGTAATCCTCGCCTGGGCAATGCGTTATGGGAACCCATCGATTCCGGAGACCATGGCCGACCTCACGGAGCGCGGCTGCCTGCGGATTCTGGTTGCCCCGCTGTATCCACAATACAGTGCCACCACCACCGCGTCCGTGGTCGACAAGGTATCCGAGTCGCTGCAAGCAATGCGCTATCAGCCCGCGCTTAGAATTCTGCCACCGTATTACGATTGCAGCTGGTATATCAACACCTTGGCGACATCCATCGAACACTATCTGCAACAAACAACAAAACGACCGGAGGTCTTGATCGCGTCATTCCATGGATTACCCGAGGCTTGCGTCGAAAAAGGAGATCCTTACTACACGCAATGTGTGACGACGACCCGTTTGCTTCAGGAGCGTCTCGGCGCCGACGCGAGTTTCTTGCGGATGTCCTTTCAATCCCGCTTCGGACCCAAAAAATGGCTGCGGCCCTATACCGACGAAACCGTGATTCAACTTGCCGATTCAGGTGTGCGGGATGTGGCGATTTTAGCCCCGGGTTTTGCGGCGGACTGTCTGGAAACCCTCGAAGAACTCGGAATCCAGAATCGGGAACGGTTTCTCGCGCGCGGCGGTCTCCGGTTCGATTATATTCCGTGTCTGAACGATTCGCCCGCGGGGATGCAAATGCTGCGCGCGTTGATCGAGCACGAATTGTCCGGATGGATCGGAACGTGATATTCCGCGGCGGCGGGTCGTATCATATCGCTCCCGAAAGTATCCCGGATCGACCTCAATGTTTCCAGTAACCCTGTTCCCTGAAAAGCCCAAGATCAAGATTGGGATCAGTAGTTGTTTATTGGGTATCAAGGTTCGGTTCGACGGAGGACATAAGCTCGACCGGTATATAAATGACGAATTGAAACCGTATTTCGAATTCTGCCCGGTGTGTCCGGAAGCGGACTCCGGTTTGGGGGCGCCGCGCGAGCCGGTTCGATTGCTTCGTCGTGACGATGGAACCATACGGGCCGCGGAAGTGAACAACCCGGGACTGGACGTGACGGATAAACTCTCGGCGTTCGGACAATCTCGCCTACCGGGTCTCGCCGCCCTACGCGGTTATATTGTCAAAAGCAGATCGCCGAGTTGCGGAATGGACAACGTTCCAGTGTATTCCGGTCGTGGCGAATTAATCGGCGCCGGGCGCGGGATTTTTACGTCGGCTCTGATCAGCCAGTTCCGCTTGCTGCCGGTGATTGAAGAATCGGGACTTTACGATTCGGTGCTTCGAGACAATTTTCTTGAACGGGTACTGATCTACGACCGCTGGCGGAGCTTGCTCGAATCCGGATTGACCGTCGCGAAACTGGTCGACTTCCATGACCGTCATAAGGGTCTGGTCTTCGCGCGCGATCGGGCCGACTGCCAGAGATTGCATCGAATGGTGCTTACGGTTTCCGCCGGAAACCTGGACGCCAGTGCGGAGGCATATGGCGCAGGCCTGATGAACGCGCTCAAACACCCCGCCAACCGCAAAAAACCGCTCGATACCCCCTAAGCAGACGATTATCGGAAACCGGGCGATTGATCCCCTGCACCCTATTATTTTCCCCATTCTGTATCAAGTGGTTTTACAGACGCTATGGCGACCGGTCTGATTGATCGATAAACCTGCCGGATGGAATGTGTGTCAATTAATTGTTTTGATTGATTTTTTCTTCGAGACTTCCGTAACCCGAGAGGCCAATTACCGTGAGCTGGATTCCCTTGGTTTTGGCTTCTATTTCAAAGTCCTTCAAGATCTGATAGACGTCGTAATCGATGTACATCGAAGCCGACGCGTCGATTACAACCTCCGAATCATCCGGCAGACTGTCCAGGGTTTGTAATATCTGGGCCTTGTTCAGGAACGAAACGCTTTCGGAAAGGACAAGGATCGCCTTGTTGTTTTCACGCTGTTCATGGAAGCAGAAGGCGACTTTATAGTTTTCTAACAGAATGTAGAACAGCGCAATTGCCAAGCCGATCCCGACTCCGGTCAGGAGATCGGTAAAGATAAGCCCTCCGATCGTAGCGATGAACGGGATGAAATGATAGGTGCCAGTGTCGTACATCTGTTTAAAAAGTTTCGGCTTGGCCAGTTTGTACCCGACAACGATCAGGATTGCGGCCAGACACGCCAACGGGATTCTATTCAGAATTACCGGAATCACCAGAATCGCCGCGAGCATCAGAACTCCGTGAATGAATGCCGAGGCCCGGGTTCTGGCGCCGGCTTGAATATTGGCTGAACTGCGCACGATCACCTGGGTTACGGGCATTCCGCCGATCAGTCCGGAGCTTGCATTGGCAATGCCTTGCGCGATCAATTCCCGGTTGGTCGGGGTGACGCGCTTATAAGGGTCGAGGTTGTCGGTCGCTTCGACACAAAGCAGTGTTTCCAGGCTCGCAACGACGGCCATCGTCAAAGCGGTCAGATACACCGCGGGATTGGCCCAGGCGGAGAAATCCGGGAAGGAAAGCTGGTTGATCAAATCGCCGCTGCTGCGTAACACGGGAATGTCAACCAGGTGATTTCGCGAAAGAGCCAGTTCGGAATACCAGAACACGAATGCCTCGTTCATCAGGATTCCCGTAATCACCGCGATCAAGGAACCCGGAATGGTTTGCGAGATCGACAATCTCTTCACGAACGGCTGTTCCCAAAGAATTAATATCGCGAGCGAGATCAGCGCGATCATGACAGCGCCGGGAGCAAGATGATCCAGTGTTTGCAGTAATTCAGTCACGGTAGTGTGGCCGTCCTGCCCGTGAAAATTCTCGTCTCCTTCGAAATCGGCATCGTATCCCGCGGCATGCGGGATTTGTTTAAGGATAATAATAATGCCAATGCCGGAGAGCATGCCGGTGATCACCGAGGAGGGAAAGTAATAGCCGATGATCCCGGCTTTGAGGACGCCCATGACAATCTGAAAAATGCCGGCCAACACCAGCGCGAGCAGAAAGACTTCGAAACCGAGTTCCTGGATTGCTGTGAGGACGACCACGGTCAAGCCCGCGGCGGGACCGCTCACGCCAAGCGGAGAATGACTAATCAGCGGGACCACGAGTCCACCGATCACCGCCGCCATCAAACCGGAAAAAAGCGGGGCTCCGGAGGCCAGCGCGATACCGAGGGATAACGGAACCGCAATCAGAAAAACCGCGATCCCGGCCGGAAAGTCATAGCGGAGATTGGCGAATACATCGAGATTTTCATGTTGCGGCAATCGATTGAGTTCATTCATTTCGTAATCTGAAAAAATAGCTGGAGTTGCCTCAGCGCCGGAATCAGATCCCGCGTGCGCACGCGGTCATTCGGAAACGCGGCGGGTTAGTCCGTGCTTCGCAAGGTAGTCACCGCACATGGCCGAAATGCCGGGAATAGTCCAAATCATCGCGAATCTCGAGTCCCGAAACCGGCGTTTTTTATTCGATCCGGCCAAGAGCGTAAAGAATGATTCTCTCGAATACAATAGCATTCGCAAAAAAAAGGCCTGTCAAACCTGCAGGACCTTTTCCGATCGTCGAAGTTACCGGCTTAGGACATATACAAACCGCCATTCACGGGAATATTCGCTCCGGTAATATAAGTCGTATCATCCGCGACCAGAAAAGCGACGGTGTGCGCTATTTCCTCGGGTTTGCCCATCCGTCCCGCCGGGATCCCGGCGACGATCGCATTACGCACGTCTTCGGGCACTGCCGCGGTCATCGAAGTCTCGATGTACCCCGGTGAAACCGAGTTGACCGTGATTCCTTTTTTCGCGGTTTCCTGCGCGAGCGCCATTGTGAAGCCATGAATCCCTGCTTTCGACGCGGAATAATTGGTTTGTCCGAACTGTCCTTTCTGGCCATTCACCGACGAGATATTGACGATCCTGCCGAATCCGGCGTCGAGCATGCCGTTGATCACCTGGCGGGTCACATTGTACACACTGTTCAAATTGACATCGATCACGGAACGCCAGAATTCCTGGTCCATCTTGCGGAAGGTCGTATCCCGGGTAATGCCCGCGCAATTCACAAGGATCGCGACAGGGCCGGCTTCGGCTTCGATCTTCTTGACCATTTCCGCGCAAGAATCATACGATGACACGTCCGCCGCTACGATACTCACCTCGTAACCGCTTGCCGCCATTTCCTTTTTCCATGCTGTCGCCTTATCCGTTTCCGACAACAGATGAGCGGCATAGACCCTTCGTCGCTGATCGATCAAGGCCTTGCAAATCTCAGTACCGATTCCGCCGATTCCGCCGGTAACGAGTGCGACTTTTTGATTTAAATTGGACATGATTCAATACTCCTGAATGGTTACTCTTTTCTTGACTTCTTTACATGCCCGAACCCTACACTTTCAATAAATTTTTTCTGCATTTCCTGCCATAGTTCCATATTTTTGCTGGTAAGCTCGGTAATTGACTCAAACGGATTGGAGGCAATGGATTCCACGAAGCGCTGCTGAAGAATCTTTTGCTGTTCAAGAAAAAACGACATGGTTTTTTCCAGATAATTACTGAAAACATCCCTTGTATCTTCTCGATAAAAGCGAATAAATTTTGACAGCACATCCGACGTGAACAGGTGTTTCCCGTCGTTTTCCTGCTCCATGATGACCTGCAGCAGGATACTTCGGGTGATGTCCTCGTTTGAATTCGCGTTCACCACTTCAAAATCGATACCTTTCAGAACCATTTCACGAACGTCGGCCAGCGTAATGTATCGGCTGGCCTCCGTATCATAAAGACGGCGATTAGGATATTTTTTAATTGCTCTCACGGGTAATTCTGCAGAACCGCCTTGGTAAAAGCGCCTATCGCTCTACCGCGATGGCGATTCCCTGGCCGCCGCCGATGCAAAGCGTGGCTAGTCCTTTATGCGAATTCCGCCTGATCATTTCGTGAATCAGACTGACCAGGATCCGCGTCCCGGATGCACCAATCGGGTGCCCCAGCGCGATCGCTCCGCCGTTGACATTGACCCGGTTTTCGTCCCAGCCCAGATCCCTGTTTACCGACAACGCCTGAGCCGCGAACGCTTCATTGGCTTCAATGAGGTCCAGGTCACTGATTACCCAACCCGCATTTTTGAGACACTTGATCGACGCAGGAATCGGGCCGGTACCCATAATGGCCGGATCCACACCCGCGCTCGCGTAGGCTTTGATCCTGACCAGAGGTTTTAAACCCAATTGCTCGGCGGTTTCCTTCGACATTACGATCACCGCGGCCGCGCCGTCATTGATTCCCGATGCATTTCCCGGGGTCACCGTGCCGTCTTTCGAAAAGGCAGCGCGCAATTTGCTCAATGCTTCGGCGGTGGTTCCGTGGCGAGGAAATTCATCGGTGTCGAAAACGATCGGATCCCCCTTCTTCTGCGGGATCTTGATCGGAATAATTTCATCGACAAACTTTCCAGCTTTCTGGGCGGCTTCCGCTTTCTGCTGCGAGCTGGCCGCGAATGCATCCTGAACTTCCCGTCTGAATTCGTATTTTTTCGCGATATTCTCGGCGGTCGTGCCCATGTGATAGTCATTGAATACGTCCCATAAGCCATCCACGATCATCGAATCCAGGATCGTGATCGGCCCCATTTTGGTGCCGTTGCGCGAATTATCCAGCAAATGGGGCGCCAGACTCATGTTCTCCTGGCCGCCCGCGATCACGATCTGCGCATCACCGGCCTTGATCGCCTGCGCCGCGAGCTGGACCGATTTCACACCGCTTCCGCACACCTTGTTGATGGTCATGGCCGGGACCGTTTCCGGCAAACCCGCGTAAATCGCCGCCTGGCGCGCGGGATTCTGCCCGACGCCCGCGGTCAACACCTGCCCCATTATGACTTCGTCAACCTGCCCGGGCGAAACGCCGGATTTCGCCAGCAGCGATTTGATGACTTCCGCGCCCAGATTCGCCGCGGAGATCGTCGACAACGAACCCATAAAATTACCGACTGCGGTACGGCCCGCGGCGACAATCACTGCGTCATTCATAAGTTTCTCCTCAACCGGCTATTAAAAATGTTTATTGTAAAATGTTGCGCTGCACAAATGGTATATGCTAATCTAGCTGAAGTCAATTTTTTAATGTTATCGTTACGGTTTTTGCGAAAGAAGGAGAATACTTCATGCAGACCCCTCCGTTCTCGGCCATGTTCGACCAATGGCAAAATTATCAGAAATCCTACATGGATGCTTGGCAATCGATGGCGGAATCTTCGATTAGCGGGAAACAGCCCGGAAATCCGTGGACGGACGCGCTCGACAAATGGTGGCAATCACTTTCAAATCAAACGGCTTCGGCCTCACCGAACCTGTTTTCGATGATGCTCGAGCAGAGCAAAACCTTTTTCAATATGGCGTCGCTCATTAACGGCTCGCTAGGGGAAGCATGGAAAGTAAAGGGTAAGGGGGGCGACTGGGAAAAAGTAATCAGTAAAACATTTGATGGCCTGCGCGGTACCCTGACGGCGGGCTGCTCAACGTTTCCTGTCGAATTGTGGCGCAAATTGATAATCGAGAAATTCCAGTCGCCTGGAGATCTGGTACCGGATTTTATCAAAAAACTCCAGGATAAGGAAAATCTGATCCTGAACATGCCCGCGATCGGCATGTCACGTGAAAAGCAGGAGGTGGTGCAAAAACTCGCGAAAGAGGTCACGGAGTATCAGATCGCCTGCGGCGAATTCATGGAGGTCCAGACCAAAATCGGAAACTTGGCCGTAGATCTCATGCAAGAGGAGATCTGCGAAATGTTTTCCGCGGGAGAATATCCGGAATCCTACCGCGCGATTTACGACTTGTGGGTGGATTGCTACGAGGAAGTCTATGCCGATGCCGTGATGCAACCCGAATACAATACGGCCTATAGCGATATGGTCAACAGCTTCATGAGCCTGACGTTGATCTATCGCCAACTGCAGGATGGCACGCTCGAAGCCTGCGGCATGCCTTCGCGCCGAGAGCTTGATACCCTGCATCGGCGATTCCAGGAAGAACGCAGGGAAAAGCATAAAATGCGGTCCGAAATCGAAGCGCTCAAGGAACAGGTCAAACAACTGGAGGCATACGCGACGGCCAATGCCGCGGCAAAGAACAGCCCCCCGGTCGAATCGGCAAGCAAGCCCGCGGCATCGCAACGGCCGCGCGGCGCCTCCCCACGACGCGCCGCGTCTAAAGCCGCAAAGCCCACCACCACCCCACCATCGACAAAAAAGGTTGAAACCGGAGGAGACGAATCGTGAAAGCTATCAATCCCGAAAACGCGTTGGCGGAATTTCAGGAATTTCAGTCAAACCTGGCCAAGGGCTTCAAGAATTTGAGCGAGATCGGTGAAATTGAAACCGGTGTCACGCCGCGCGACGCGGTGTACAAGGAAGATAAAATGGTGCTCTACCGTTATCAGCCGGGCAAGAAAACGAAACTGAATCCAACTCCGCTTCTGATTGTGTATGCTCTGGTCAACCGTCCCTACATGGCCGATCTTCAGGAAGACCGTTCGACCGTCAAAGGTCTGATGGATGCGGGGCAGGATGTCTATCTGGTGGATTGGGGATACCCCGACCAGGCCGACAAATTTCTGAACCTCGATGATTACTTGAACGGATATCTCGACCGTTGCGTCGATTTCATCCGCAAAACTCACGAGGTCGACAAAATCAATCTGCTTGGCATCTGTCAGGGTGGAACCTTCAGCCTGTGCTACAGCGCGATGCATCCAGATAAAATCGCGAATCTTGTGACCATGGTGACACCGGTTGATTTTAAGACCGACGAAAACCTGTTGAGCCGCTGGGTCCAGAATATCGATATCGACAAGGCGGTCGACGCAATGGGCAACCTTTCCGGAGATATGCTGAATTATACCTTTCTGACCCTGAAGCCGATGCGGCTGACCGGACAGAAATATCTGGACATGGTGAACATCCTCGCGGATCCGAAGCAAGCCAGAAATTTCATGCGCATGGAGAAATGGATCTTCGACAGTCCGGACCAGGCCGGTCAGGCTTATCGTGAATTCAATAACTGGTTCTATAAGCAAAACAAGCTTATCGAAGGCAGTCTAAAAATCGGCGATTACGAAGTCGACCTGAAGAAAATCTCGATGCCGGTGCTGAATGTTTATGCCACCCTGGATCATCTGGTTCCACCGGCTGCATCCAAGGCGTTAAAAAACCTTATTTCAAGCACGGATTATAACGAAATCGAATTTCCGGGCGGCCATATCGGTATCTACGTCAGCGGCCGCGCGCAAAAGGAAATCCCGCCCGCGATCGGCAAATGGCTGGAAAAACGACGCTAACTCCAATGTAACCTCGACGGCAAGGAGCCCCGTCGGGTTTAAAGGTGGGGCTTATTTCGATCGCCAAAGTCCGTTCCGCGGCTGATCCGCTACGGTCCTGACCGGCGGTTCCACCGGCAACGTCGCAAGCCGCCGGCCAGGCGACGCCTCGGCCGCTCCGAATGAATCTGCTTGACATTCCCCCGCCTTGACGGCCAAGCTTTCCCCGCGGGATCACACCGCTCGGGCGCTACGAGCGGCTTCCGGTGCAACCGCGAGCTTTTCGATTTGTTTGACCACTTCGTCCGACGCAAACAGCAGCCCTTTGCGAAAACTTTCCAGAGCCCGCTCGTTTTCGCCTTTTTCCGAGAATAAATCGCCGAGGAACAGATAGCCATCGACACTGGGCTCGAGATCGACGCTGGATCTAAGATACCCTTCCGCCTTTTCGAAATTTTTCCCGCGGAAACAAAGTTTGCCGAGCATTCTGAGTAATACCGCATCGTCCGGATGCTTGGATAACCAGGCTTCCGCCTTGCTCAATTGGCGTTTCGGATTATCGGATTGAATGTATCCGAAAAGCACGAGCAGGGTTTCATTCCAATCTTTGTCAAGATCCTTGCGCAACCGCTCCTCGACTTCGATTCCCGCGCCGGCGCCGATCATCGCCGCATAGTAAACTGCGGCCATTCCGGGAACGCTTTTGATGTGGCCCGGAATATCTTCCCACAGTTTGGTAATCGATGCGCGGTCCTTTGAAGCCGAGGCCTCCTTCAGCAGCTCGCTATAGGTCTCGGTTTCGAGCAGCTTGATTTCCGCCTCCATCAACACCCGATTTTTACTCAGATCGGGCAGAAGATTCCGGATTGCGCTCCAATCGTCGAGATGGCGATAAGTCTCATGCAGCAGTCTAAGAACGGTCGCATGGGTCGGAGCTATCGAACGCAGCGCGGTTAAACTATCGAGCGCTTTGTCGAATTGCTGATCGGAAAGTTGCAATTGCGCTTCGGTCAAGCCCACGGTCAGTTCCGAACCCGGCGAACTTTCATGGGCGAGCTGCAAATAGGCATCGCGCTGAGCGACCGCCCCGCGGGACTGGGCGACCTTTGCGGCCGTCAAATAATGAATCAGCGGAGCGCCGCTGTTGGCGGCATTGCGGATCAAGGATTTCTCCGCCTGTTCCCAATTGCCTTCCGCCGAATCGATCAAACCGGTGACCAGACTTTCGTACGACAGGTGGGGGCCGCGATCCGCGGTACTCTTCCGAACGATGCGCCTGGGCAGCGTGATGACAAAGCCGCATCCGCGAAGCAGAAAATAAAACAGCACAAACGAAACAATCAGCACCAATACCGCGAAATACAGCGATGTTTCGAGCGACCAGGTTCCATAACCGATCAGCACATGCCCCGGATTGCCGCTCGAAAATAGAAACTGATGGAGATAAAAAGCGGCGACGACTGCAATGATCAACGCCGCCAGCAGGTAGACCAGGTACTTCACTGCGGCGCTCCTTCCGGTTGCCGCTGCGGCGCACCCGGAACAGGTGTTCCAGCGGGCGGCGATACCGGTTCGGGGGTTACGGATTGGTCGGACTGGAGACGCAGCGAAGCCAGATTCTGTAGTAACTTCAGAGAACCGCTGATATCCGGGTAATCGATTTCCAGCCCGACTTTTTGCAAGGCGTCGAGTTCTGCCTCGAATTTTTTGGTTTCCGACTCGTCGGGTCGAATATGTTCTTTCAGCCAGTCCCTGATATCATTGATCGTATACAGAAACAATTTGGAATCGCGCTCCAACAACGCCATCCGGGTCATATCGAGTTTGATCTTCAGTTCTTCACGAATCACCCGTACTTCTTCCGGCAGCAATACGACGTCGAGTTTCCGGTCCGACCGGCGGACGACAACCAACCCCCTCAAATCCTCTACGGCTGAATTGATGAATTCGTCGACTCCGGTAATTTCTTCCGATCCGCCGTCGGTCTTATCTTGTTTTTTCGGTTCGGCATTTTCTTGCAATGCGCCGACATGGGGCAGGAATACCGGAAGCGTCCCGACCTGATCGTCCAAGACCCGGATTCTGGAAAATACCCCGACAATATCGACCGGCTTGAGACCGTTTAAGGCATCGATTTCACGCGCCAATTGCTCACGTACCTTGAAAACGCCAGGATTCCCGCTGTCGCGTAACCGCTCGTCCGCGGCCTGTAACGCGACCAGGCTGGTCTTGATATCACCGATCAGGTGTAAACGTTGATTCGCTACGCTGAGCAGGTATTCGGCGTCAGCGATCATCCAGTCGCCGCGGGTTCTATTCAGAACATCCTGGATTTTCCTGATTGAATCCGTGAGTTCCGATTTGGCCACAGCGAGCTGGTCGCTCTGGTGTTCCCTGAAATCGGACAATTCTCTTTCGAATTTACTTTCCCGGGTCGTCAGACTGTTCTGCATCGTCGCCATCTGTAACTGCAGAGTGCCGATCTGACTCTCCAATGTCACCAATTGATCACCCAACGTGGCCAGCCTGCGATCGCCCTTATCCAGCGCTCCGCCCAAGCCCGCTTGCTCGGAGCGCAATTGCTGCAGAAAAACGAAACCGGCCCCGGCGATCAGCAGAACAACCAGGAGTATCAGGACTCCGTACAGGTTCCTGTTAGCTTTTTTAGTTATCACCACCGTTTCCGGTTCGGCATGCATCTCAACCGGTCGTGCAATGCCGGTAATTTCTTCGCCCACTTTTCTAAGTCCTCTCAGTCCGCCACATTCAGGGTTCACCTACCAACCCGGATTAGGGGTTGCGCCAGTCTACCTAAGGAAGCTGTACCAAATCAGAGCTTCCCGCAGTGCAGAAATACGCTGCTAAAATCGAATGCTTTCAGCGTTTGATTTTGCGTGGCAACTCCAACTCGCGTTCGAGTTGCCGAGCGCTGAGAAATCCAGGATGGATTTATTCAGCGTGTCACTGGTTGGGCATCGTCGATTCACCGGAACCGGATCGCGACCCTTCGCACTGGCCAGCATCGGATATCTTTGCTAACGCTTCGAATAATGCCCAATCCGTTGCGTTACTGGCAAGTATTACTTTCTTGAATCCGCCCGCTTCAGCCTGCGCCGCAATCCGTTCGCCGGCCACGACCAGTGGAATCTCCCGGGCCCAGGCCAATCCTTCATCGCTCAGCATGGCGATAAAATTAACCAACGATTCTCCACTGAAAATCGTCACCACGTCAATGCCTCTTCTGCGCCACGCCTCAAGACAACCGTGAATATCCACGGCCGGCCGTAACCGCTGATAAACTTCGGCATATACAACCTGTGCGCCGCGCCGGCGCAACGTATCAGCCAATACCTCGCGTCCCCCTTGGCCGCGGATAATCAAGAAGTTTTGAGCTGCGACCGACTGCATTTCCGATAATGTCAAAAACTCCTCGCTGCTAAACCGGCCCGGAGGCGCCAAATCGACCCGGATTCCGCTTCGTTCCAGGGCAGCAGCCGTTGCCTGGCCGATCGCCGCCACTCTCAGACCCGGTGGAACAAAAAGTGCATTTTTACATGCTTTCAACGCAAAATATACTGCATTGGCGCTGATAAAAATCATCCAGTCGAATTGCTGTAGATTTTCGCTATCGGAAAATAGACTTCCGACTGGACTTAAACCGCGTATTTTCAAGGTCGGAAAGCGGACGGCTTCCCCACCATTGGCTTCGATCAGGTCACAGAATTGGCGTGCCTGATGCTCCGGGCGCGTCACCAGAATTGCGAGTCCGTCAAGCGGTTTGCCGGCGTTCATGAACGGATCAGAATTCCAGATATTTCTCCAATAGCCGGTCCGCTCCACTGGACAATAATCTGTCCGCGACGCGCCTGCCCAGTTCTTCGGGATTCGCCTCCGCACCGTAAAGGTCAGCACGGATCATCCGGGCGCCATCGGGTTCACCGACCAACCCTCGCAAATGCAGACCTTGACCGTCCAGTACCGCGTATCCTGCAATCGGAACCTGGCAACCCCCACACAGTCTGGCATTCATCGCGCGTTCGCAGCGGATACAGATATCGGTTTCGCGATGATGTAACTTTTCCAGGAGTTCGGCGAGTTCGGAATCGTCTTCCCGGCATTCCACGCCGATTGCGCCCTGACCAATCGCCGGAAGACTCTTGCTGGCGGGCAGGGCTTCCTGGATTCGATCCGTGAACCCCAGTCGTTTCAGGCCGGCCGAGGCAAGCAGAATCGCATCATAGCGGCCTTCGTCGAGTTTTTGCAGCCGGGTATTGACATTACCGCGAAGACTCTCCATCCGGCATTCCGGATGCCTCTCCCTGAACTGCATTTGACGCCTGAGGCTTGAGGTGCCGATCACGGCGCCGGCCGGGATGTCCGCATCGTTCGTATATCGATGGCTGACCAGCGCATCGCTCGGGTCCTCCCGTTCCAGTATCGCCCCAAAGCGCAGGCCCGATGGAACGTCGACCGGAACGTCTTTCATGGAATGTACCGCGATATCGGCGTCGCCGCGCAAAATTCCCTGTTCCAGCTCCTTGACGAACAGGCCTTTGCCGCCGATTTTTGCGAGCGGTGAATCGAGGATTTTATCGCCGCGCGTAGTCATCGGAACCAGTTCGATCTGGATTCCGGGTCGCAGTTTCGTTAATCTGGCCGCTACGAACTCGGCCTGCCAGAGCGCCAACTGACTTTTGCGGGTTGCAATGCGAATCAGATTTTTTTGCAATTCTGTTTCGTTCTGAATTATCGGTTTCAGGCGGATTTCTAGCTTTGGCAGGAACGCGCCGGACGACGAGACAAATTCCGCGCCTTGAAGCGTTACTCACAAACCCGCGCTCGCGAACCGTGTCAATTCCCGGACCGGAACAGCGCCTTGCTCCGTTCTCCGGATAATGATCCCGCCGCTTGAGAAAACTATTGTAACAAAAATAAAGGGATTCGGCTGATCAATAACAGCAATTCTCATTTTGAACAGAAACCTGCGTCCAATCGTAGGTCGGGTTAGGCGCGCTCCGCATTAACCTTGTCCAAACTCTTGCACAAACCGCGCGCCGTAACCCGACACAGACTTCAAACCAACCCTCGCCGTGTCGGGTTACGGCGCGCGTCAAGCCCAGCGATAAAAAGTCCAGTTTATTGGATGTGCGTCTAACCCGACCTACCAATATCGCCAAAATGAGAATTGCTGGATCAATATCGTGCCGGCGGACCGACCGATCGGATTTGCACATAACCAGCAGATTAAAGCAAAATCCGATTTTCAAGGGCCCGATTGCGATCAATCCACCGGGGGATTCTGGTGCCGTCATAGTTTGGCCAGATTATTCCCCAGCCTTTCTCACCCGGATGAAGAGGCATTTTGCTTGGTTGTATCTCGATCTGATAATGGCGAACCGTTCAATCGGTGTCAGACTGCCGGTTGCGTTTCCAAGTTATAGGACTTTCATTTCCGGCTTGCACTTCATTTCGCACTTGCGGTCGAATATTAACCAAGGTTTGAATCTCCACCACTGAGCGGCCGGTTTCTCCAACGTTGAAAGAGAGTCATGAAATATCGATTGATACACATCTTTGCGTTTTCTAGTGCAATGTCCTGGTTAATCGCAGGAACGATCGGGACTGCGGCCCGCGGCGAAAACGAATTCGGCGTCCAGATGGATTGCGCTGAATCCAGCATGATTAACCACGAGATTCCAATCAACTTCGGAGTCCAGACGGAAAAGGCGGCCGTCAGTGGCCCCCTCGCAGTTATTTCAATCCCGATCACGCGCAACCGGGATCAATACTTCGGCTGTCTCGAAATGTACGGGAAAAACACCAACGTGGCAAAAATCGCGTATTTCCAGGAATTGAATCGTTGTAGACGTGAAGCCTCGTCCGAACCGAGTGTATGGTTTTCCGCAAAGCGCGATCCATCCTTGACCTCCGGCTTTGACACCGAGAAATTTGAAGAATGTTTGCATGAAAGGGACAGGAGATTGGATGTCGAACTGATCGAAGAGTGAATGTTGATCTCCGCCCAAAGATCGAGACCTCTTCCCGCCGGTTTATTTCATCTCCATGCATCGCTTATTTGCTACCGGGTAATTCTCAAAATTGATCATTCGAAAAACCTGGGCTTAGAGTTTTCCGCCTGCGCCGTACTTTGAATGATCGCCGATACTGCTATACGCCGGTTGCGCCGTACGCGTCCACCGACCGCAACTCGTGGTTAAATGTTAGCGAGACCCGGGCCGCACTTCCGATCCGCCATTGTTTGATCGAACGGTCAGCCCAAACCCGCCTCGATGCAGCGGTTGACCCTGCGGACGGGCAGTATTCAATCGGCTACCTCGGCCGGTTGTTGGGTTTTGATTAACCGGATTCAAAGCACGCCGGCGCGAAGCCTGTTTTCCGGGAAACCGCAATTCAGCCTGGCCGGTGTATAATGACCTGATTTTTTCAGCCAGACGAAATATCCAGTACAATGAGTGGGCAAGAGGATCCGGGCAAATTGTGGGGCGGGCGCTTTACGGAATCGACCGATGCGTTTGTCGAAACCTTTACCGCGTCCGTCGGCTTCGATCAACGTCTGGCGCATTACGATATCCAGGGGTCGAAAGCGCACGCGAGAATGCTCCAGCGGATCGGGATTCTGACCGATGTGGAGTGCGACGCGATCATTGACGGCCTCGATGCGATACAAATCGATATCGATCGTAGCGATTTCAATTGGTCAACCAGCCTCGAAGACGTGCACATGAATATCGAGGCCCGGCTGACCGAACGCATCGGCGTCGCCGGCAAAAAGCTGCACACCGGACGGTCGCGTAATGACCAGGTGGCGACTGATCTCAGGATTTATCTGCGGGATGCGATCGATCTGCTCAACGAACAGATCACCGGACTTCAGCGCGTCCTTCTTGATCTTGCGGAACACGAAGCGGCGACGATCATGCCGGGTTTTACTCATCTTCAAGTGGCGCAGCCGGTCACTTTCGGGCATCACATGATGGCCTGGTTTGCGATGCTGGACCGTGACCGTGAACGTCTCGGCGACTGCCGGAAACGGGTCAATATCATGCCGCTCGGGGCCGCCGCGCTGGCCGGGACCGGCTTCCCGATCGACCGGGATGATACCGCGCGGCAATTGGGTTTCGCGGGACCCGCGGATAATTCGCTCGACGCCGTGAGCGACCGGGATTTCGCAATCGAATTTACGGCCGCCGCGAGCCTCGTGATGACCCATCTCTCGCGCTTTTCGGAAGAATTGGTGCTGTGGTCCAGCGCGCAGTTCAACTTCGTCGAATTATCGGATGCGTTTTGCACCGGCTCGTCCATCATGCCACAGAAGAAGAATCCGGACGTACCGGAACTCGTACGGGGCAAGTCCGGCCGGGTGGTCGGCAATTTGGTGAACCTTTTGACTCTGATGAAAAGCCAGCCTCTCGCTTATAACAAGGATAACCAGGAAGATAAGGAGCCTGTTTTCGACACGGTGGACACGGTGCACGATTGCCTGGTTGTCTATACGGAAATGATGCGCCATATCGAGGTCAATCGCGCGGTCCTGTACGCCGCGGCCAAGCAAGGGTTTTCAACCGCGACCGACTTCGCCGATTATCTGGTCAGAAACAATCTGCCATTTCGGGATGCTCACGAAATCGTCGGGTTGGCGGTCCGGCTGGCCATCGACAGCCACCGGGAGCTCGCCGAACTCTCCCTTGCCGAACTCCAGCAGCTATCCGCAACCATTGGGCCCGACGTCTTCGAAGTCCTGACCGTGGAGGGGTCGGTCGCATCCCGCAATCACTTCGGAGGCACCGCCCCCGAGCGCGTAAAACAATCGGTCGCCGCCGCGAGAAGCCGATTGCAAAAATCGACGGCCGGATAAGGCGGTGGCGGAAATCTTACTCGGCGGCGCGCGCGGCAAAACAGTCGCGATGGATGCCGGCATGGCAAACCGGCACGGCATCATTTCGGGCGCCACGGGTTCCGGAAAGACCGTCACCTTGCAAATTCTAGCCGAAGGGTTCAGCCGCATCGGCGTACCGGTATTCATGGCGGACGTCAAAGGAGACCTTTCCGGTATTGCCGCGCCGGGTTCCGAGAGCCCAAAAATCGCACAACGGCTGAATGAATCCGGGATTTCCGGATTTCTGCCCCGCGAATATCCGTCGATTTTCTGGGATATCTTCGCGCGCAATGGTCACCCGGTGCGGGCCACGATTTCCGATCTCGGGCCGCTGCTGCTGGGTAGTCTTCTGGAATTAAATGATGCTCAATCCGGGAATCTGTATTCAGCGTTCAAAATCGCCGACACCCACGGACTTCTTTTATTGGACCTCAAAGATTTGCGCTCCCTGCTGACATTCATGAATGAAAACGGCCGGGAACTCAAAGCCGAATACGGGAATTTCTCGCCGGCCAGTCTCGCGACAATCCAGCGCCAGTTGCTGGTCCTGGAACAACAAGGGGCGGAATCCTTTTTCGGTGAACCCGCGCTGCAATTGACCGATCTGATGCAGACCGATTTCTCCGGAAACGGTGTGATCAGCCTGCTCGATGCGACCGATCTGGTTTCCAAATCACCCCGCCTTTACGCCACGTTCCTTCTCTGGCTGTTGTCGGAAATCTATGAAGGCCTACCCGAAATAGGCGATCCGGACCGGCCGAAACTGGTGCTTTTCTTTGATGAAGCCCATTTGCTGTTCGATCGCGGGCCAAGGCCACTGCTGGACAAAATCGAGCAGGTGGTGCGGCTCGTCCGCTCCAAAGGCGTCGGGATTTATTTCATCACCCAAAGTCCTTTGGATATCCCGGAGGAGATTCTCGGCCAACTGGGACTTCGCATCCAGCATGTGCTGCGTGCGTTTACGCCGAAGGACCGGAAGACGGTCGCCACCGTCGCTGAAACGTTTCGCGACAATCCCGAAATAGATACCCGGCAATGTATCACCGAACTCGCGATCGGCGAGGCCCTGGTTTCAACGCTGGATACCAAAGGCATGCCGACACCGGTTCAGCGCATTCTGATCCGGCCACCGGAGTCCCGGATCGGACCTTTGGATCCGCAGCAGCGAACGCAGCGCATCATACGGTCGCCGGTGCATGGGCGCTATGATACGGCGATCGACCGCGAATCGGCTTATGAACTTCTCAAACAGAGGGCGGACACCGCGGACGGAACGCCGCAGTCGCCGCGTCCGGACAGAACGTCGCGCGGAAACCGGCAAAGCATCGGAGAGGCGCTGGTCAAGAGCGCCGCGCGGTCAATCGGCAGCCAGATCGGCAGGCAACTGATCCGCGGCATCATGGGCTCGTTGCTCGGCGGAAACGGAAGGCGGCGGTAACCCCTGGCAGAACGCGCCACAATCGGCGAAAACTTCGATGCCAGGCGGCTTATTGAGAATGGATCGATTCCCGGTTTTCGCACGATAGGCTTTCACGGCCATTGCTGGATTTTTCGCCATTAAGATCTTAGAATGTTCGAGCTTCATTCCCGACTGCTGAAACGGCCGATACGGCGGCATTCCTCGCGCGAGCCCCGCGGGTTTTTCTTTCTCCGGAAAGTATGAAGGTAGCCATCATGTCTGACACGCTCGATTATTCGATCACCTGTGCAATGCTGGAAGACTTGCCGGCCGGGATTCTATTGCTGGACAACGGGCGAATCCGATGGGTCAACAATGCGCTGGCCGCGGCATTCAACACCGGCAAAGACAGGCTGGTCGGGCTTGATCCGGAGAAAGCCGCGGACACATTATTCGCGCCGCTTTTCGAGGACGGCAACCGGCTCAGCATGACCGGTTTGCACGGCGGATGCGTTTGGTTCAACAGGCAACGCATTGACCTGGCAATGGCTGGTTTTGAAGTTCAGATATTTGCCGACATTTCCCGTCTGGTGGAACTGGAAAATGATCTCGAGCGCATGGCTACCGAACTACAAGCCTTGGAAACCCACCATCCGGCGACCGGGCTTCTGAATCGAAATACGATTATGCAGGCGTTGAACACGCAGGTCAGCCGAAGCCGCCGTTACGAAAACCCGCTCGCACTGTTGCGCCTTAGTCTGATCTTTTCCAATCCGGGCGGTGACATGGGCGAGACATTACGGGAAATCAGCCAAATGTTGAACGATCAACTGCGCTGGGCCGACCAGATCGGGATGATGGACGACAACACTTTCCTGATCATCCTGCCGGAGACCTCCTTATCGGCGGCCAAGGAACTCGCGACCAAACTGGCCAACGACCGGACGACGCTCGGTGATCATCACGAGCACTGGACGATCCGTTTTGGCGCCGCGGCCTGGGAGAAGGGGGACGACCCGGCAAAGCTGCTCAACCGGCTGCAGGCCGATCAACCACTCAATCCGATCGCGCTGCTTTCTTGATCCAGGGATCCCGCGGACTTGCGATGACGCGGTACCGGAATACGAAACGGAAGCGAGTGCCGGCATTTCCGTCCATCCGCTGCGGTCCGGGGCGGCTCGAAATATTTTCCGCGGTATGACTCAGCCCGTCTCCTTCAAACTGTACCAATTTCCGATTTCTCATTACTGTGAGAAGTCGCGCTGGGCGCTGGAGTTCAAAAAAGCCGATTTCCAACTAATCAATGTTCCGCCGGGACTGCACAAGCTCATGATCAAACGCAAGTTTCCGTCGGCCAAATCGCCGATCACGGTTCCCTTGCTGATCGCCGGCGAACAGGTGATCCAGGGCTCCGGACCGATCATCAGCTTTATCGACGAGCGGATACCGGAAAAGCAGCTGGGCTTCACGGATCGCCAGCTCCAGAAGGAGACCATCGAACTGGAAGTTTTCCTTGACGACACCATCGGATGTCTACTGCGTTCGATCGCGTACAATATTCTGCTGAACAATCGGAAGAATCTGATTGCGTTCTGGAGTCAGGGTGGACCGTTCTATACTCGCGCCTGGCTGACCCTCGCGTTCCCGTACCTTGCGCGCGTGGTGGAACGAATGTACAAGGCCGGTCACGCCGATGTTGCGAAGCACATCGGGCTTTTCAATGCGGGAATGGACCGGCTGGACAAGTTATGCGAATCGATGCCGTTTTTGATCGGCGACCGCTTTAGCCGCGCGGACCTCACCATGGCCGCCATTCTGGCGCCGCTAAATTTCCCGAAGGAGCATCCTTATCCGAATCCGGTTCCATTACCCGACGAATTTCAGCGCTTCCGCCAGGAGCACTCTCAACGCCCGGCGCTTCGACGGGTCGCGGCGATCTACCGGGAATTTCGCCACGCTCAGGGAAGCTCTGATTAAATCAGAACTTCCCGCAGTGCAGGGATGCGCTGCCAAAATCATAGGCTTACAGCGTCCAATTTTGTGAGGCAACCCTGCCAATTGCATTGTCAGGGTTGCCGACCGCTGAGAAATCCAGAATGGATTTTCAGCGTTTCCTTGGCAGCAGAGGCGCCCGGGCGCTCGCAGGTTCACGGCGCTTCGGTCCGGAACGCAACGACTTCGGCTTCCACGGTTTTGTCCTGCCCCGAAAATACATCGCAGTACAACGTATAAATCCGCTCCTTCCTGACCTCCTTGAGGCGAGCCTTCAATAGAATGGGTGTATCCACGGGGGTGGGTTTCACATAGCGGATATCGAGACTGCCGGTTACGAACCGCACCTTCGATTGTTGCTCGAGGCTTCGGGCTTCCTGGCGCGCGGAGAACGCCAGCGCGGAGGCCATGCAATGGCAGTCGATGAGTGTCGCGAGAATCCCGCCGCAGGTGTTTCCGAGCCAGCCTTGGTGCTTATGCTCCGGAACCCATTCACAAACACACTCGTTCTCCTGAATATAACTTTGGATCCTGAGTCCATAGGCATTATTGGAACCGCAACCAAAACATTCATCACCCGGCATATGGACCTGGATCGGTTCAACCGCATTCATCTCGGGAAATTCAGCCATTGCTTTAATCAATTGAGTCCGCGTGGTTCGTTGGACCCGACGATACCGGGATAGGTTGCAGGTTACGGAAAGCAGGTATTCCCGCCAGCCAACGAGCCTTCGATGCCCCCTATGGACCCCACAGAAACGCCGCAATTGTCATTTGAAAAACATCAATTTTATTGAGGCCTCGGCGGCGCGGGTGGTGCGGATAGCAACGAGCTTTGTTCTGAAAATCACAGGCCCAGGGAATCCCACATCTTATCCACGTTTTGTCTGACAGTCTCGGTCATCGCAATCGGGGTCCCCCATTCCCGCTGTGTCTCGCCGGGCCATTTATTCGTCGCGTCGAAACCGATCTTGGACCCCAGGCCGGAAACCGGCGAGGCGAAATCCAGATAATCGATCGGAGTGTTTACGAGGATACTGGTATCCCGCGCGGGATCCATCCGGGTCGTCATGGCCCAGATCACGTCTTTCCAGTCCCTGACATTAATATCGTCGTCGGTGACGATTACGAACTTCGTATACATGAACTGGCGCAAAAAAGACCAAGCGCCGAACATGACTCTTTTGGCGTGGCCGGGATACTGCTTCTTCATGCTGATCACAGCGAGCCGATAGGAGCAGCCTTCCGGTGGCAGATAAAAATCGACAATTTCCGGGAATTGCTTTTGCAGGATAGGGATGAACACCTCATTCAGCGCAAGACCGAGCACGGCGGGCTCGTCCGGCGGCCGGCCGGTATAGGTGCTGTGGTAAATCGGGTTATGGCGCTGGGTAATGCATTCGATCGTGAATACCGGAAATTCCTCGATTTCGTTGTAATAACCGGTATGGTCGCCGAACGGACCTTCGGGAGCGGTATCCTCCGGATAGAGATGGCCTTCGAGCACGATTTCCGCGCTCGCGGGCGCCTTAAGATCGACGGTCTTGCATTGAACCAGCTCGGTCCGGCTGCCGCGCAACAGGCCCGCGAATGCATACTCAGCAAGGGCATCGGGCACCGGGGTTACCGCGCCGAGAATCGTGGCCGGATCGGCCCCGAGCGCGACCGCGACCGGGAAGGGTTTACCCGGATTTACAATCCGCCAGTCGCGAAAATCCAGGGCGCCGCCCCGGTGAGCAAGCCAGCGCATGATCACGCGGTTTTTCTCGATCACCTGCTGGCGATAAATTCCGAGATTCTGCCGTTCCTTGTACGGCCCTTTGGTGATCACGAGGGCCCAGGTGATCAGCGGGCCCGCATCGCCGGGCCAACAGGTTTGAATCGGATAGCGGCCGAGATCGACCTCACCGCCGCGCCAGACGACCTCCTGACACGGCGCATGATTCACGACCTTCGGGGCCATATTCATGACCTGTTTGAAGATCGGCAGCTTGCTGAAAGCATCCTTCATGCCCTTCGGCGGGTCCGGCTCCTTTAAAAAGGCGAGCAGTTTACCGACCTCCCGAAGCGCCTGCAGAGACGTCTCGCCCATCCCCATCGCGACCCTCTCCGGCGTTCCGAACAGGTTCGCGAGCAGCGGAATATCCGATCCTTTGGGCTTTTCAAACAGAATCGCAGGGCCACTGTTGCGCAGGGTCCGGTCGCAGATCTCGGTGACTTCGAGACAGGGGTCGACTTCGACCCGGATCCTTTTGAGTTCTCCGATCGCTTCCAATTGGCTGATGAAGTCCCGGAGATCCCGATATTTCATGCGGCAATGCCATTGTGCCGCAACAGCGCATCGATCTCCGGCTCGCGCCCGCGAAAGGCCACGAATAATGCCATTGCGTCGTGGCTGCCGCCTTGCTCCAAAATGTTGCGCAGAAACGATTCACCGGTTTCCGGGTCGAAAATCCCGTTTTCCTCGAACAGCGAAAACGCGTCGGCCGACAAAACCTCGGCCCACTTGTAACTGTAATAGCCGGCCCCATAGCCGCCCGCGAAAATATGAGAAAAACCGTGGGCGAAGCGATTGAATTCGGGCGGAATCACGACCGCAACCTTTCTTCTGACCGCCGCGAGGGTTTCATAAATCCGGCCGCCGGCCTCGGGTGAATAACGCGCGTGGATCAGAAAATCGAACAGCGAGAATTCCAGTTGTCGGACCATCATCATGCCGGATTGGAAGTTTCGCGCCTTGAGCATTTTTTCAAACAGGCCGGGCGGAATCTTTTCGCCGGTTTTGTAATGACCCGAGATCAGGTCGAGCGCTTCACGCTCCCAGCACCAGTTTTCCATGAACTGGCTCGGCAACTCGACCGCATCCCATTCGACGCCGTGGATGCCGGACACGCCGGAATTTTCGACCTGGGTCAGCAGGTGATGCAGTCCGTGGCCGAACTCATGAAACAGGGTGGTGACCTCGTCGTGGGTCAGCAGCGCCGGATCGTTGCCGACCGGCGGAGTGAAATTACAGGTCAGATAGGCGACCGGATGCTGAATCGAGCCACGGCGGCGTTTGCGGGTCACGCAGTCGTCCATCCACGCGCCGCCGCGCTTGTTCGGACGCGCGTAAAGATCCAGATAAAAACTGCCGCGGAATTGTCCGTCCCGGTCGCGGATCTCGAAGTACCGAACATCGGGGTGCCAGGTATCGATCCCTTTCCGTTCTGTGATCCGAATCCCGTACAGGCGTTCGACGACCGCAAACAATCCCGGCACGACCCTGGTCGCGGGAAAGTAGCCGCGGACTTCTTCCTGCGACAGCGCGTATCGATGTTGACGCATTTTTTCCGAGTAATATGGAATATCCCATACTTCGAGTTTGTCGAGATTGCGCTGGTTTTCGGCAAACTCGACCAGCTCCTGGAGATCCTTGCGTGCGACAGGCACGGATCTGCGCGCGAGATCTTCGAGAAACCCGATCACCTGTTCGGTCGATTTGGCCATTTTCGTCGCGAGCGACAGTTCGGCATAATTGGAAAATCCCAATAAGCGGGATTTCTCATGGCGCAGACGCAGGATGTCTTCCATGATCCCGGTATTGTCCCATTGTGCCTTTCCGGAGCCCTGGTCGGACGCCCGGGTTGCGAAAGCCTCGTAAACATCGCGGCGCAGCGCGCGGTCGTCCGCAAAAGTCATCACGGCCAGGTAGGACGGCATTTCGAGGGTCAACAGCCAGCCTTTCAGACCCCTCGCCTCCGCGGTCTGGCGCGCCAGATCGCGCGCCGAGTCGGGCAATCCGGTCAAACCGGATTCCGCTTCGATCAGCTTGGTCCAGGCCTGAGTCGCATCCAGTACGTTGTCATCGAATCGACTCGACAGGCGCGAAAGTTCCTGCGCGATTTCCCGGTAACGCGATTTTTTATCCGCTTCGAGCGTGACTCCAGAAAGCTTAAAATCCCGCAATGCGTTCGAGATAATCGTTTTTTGCGCGGGATTCAGCGCCTCGATTTGAGCGCTTTCCGCGATGCTGCGATAAGCGCGGTAGAGATCTTCGTTCTGTCCGAGTTCGGTCGCATAATGGCTCAATTTCGGAAGGCAGACATTGTAGACCGCGCGCAATTCTTCGCTGTTGACCACCGCATTCAGATGGCTTATGGGGGACCAGGCTTTGCTGAGCTGGTCGTCCAGATCTTCCAGTGGAGCGATCAGGTTATCCCAGGTGTAAGTCCGGGTCGCGGCCAGCATTTCCTGAATGGCCTGCAGATTGTTCTCGGTCAGGACGGTGATCGCGGGTTCCGCGTGCTCGGGCTTGATCGCCGAAAAGAGCGGCAGCGTGTGTTCTTCGAGTAAAGGATTGGTCATTATTTTCAGATCTCGGAAGGCATAATCGGAGCGCGCGCGCACATCATTCTGAGTACAGGTTAAGGTTGCGTATTCTGATTAATTTGAACAGTGATTCTGATCGAACTTGAACATCCAAAACCTAACGCATCGGTGGAAGTGGATTTTTACTCTAAGTGTTCAACTTGGGTCAAGGAATTCATTTTTTTTCGCATAGATTCGCCTT
>JBGTCG010000161.1:0-8994 GCA_041748915.1 Methylococcales bacterium | reverse complement strand
TCATCGAGCGCCACGACGAGCGCTGCGCCGTTCGCGGGCGACTTCTCGACATAGAGGTCGGCATCCTGGGTCGTATCGGGAAACCCCAGGAGGATCGCACCAGACTTGCCGAGAAACAGATAGCGCACGCCGTGGCGCGCGAAGACCTCTCGAATCTCCTCTGCTTGCGCGTATTCGAACTTAGCGGCCATATCCTAGCCAGCTCGGCAGCTCGCGCTCGCACCACGCGCGATAGTCCTCCATGGTGTCGAACGAGCGGTATCCTGCGTCATGAGTATAGGAAGAATAAACGCCCTTATTCGCCAAGAGGTAGAGTAGTGCTGGGCTCGTTACCTGTCAAGCATACGCGCCCCGCGGCCGGGGTCGGGGCATTTTCGGGCCCTTCCTCGGCCCAAGGCGCTATGTTTCGGAGCTATCGTCCTGCCGATGGGCGTCATCAGTGTCAAGCATCGGTCAACGCAGTGCTGGCGCCGACCTTGCCGGGTTCAGGAAGCGATTTTGCGCGATCGCATCAATTGGTAGACATCCTCGACCGGTAATGGACGGCTAAACAAGTAACCTTGATAACCATCACAATTTCGGCGGCGCAAATAATTCAGCTGGGTCGGGGTTTCGACGCCTTCGGCAATCACAGTCATGTCCAAGCCATGCCCCATGAAAATGATCGAGGACACGATCGCCGCATCGCTAGGATCATCCTGAATATCCTGCACGAACGATTTGTCGATCTTCAGGATATCAACCGGAAAATGTTTCAGACAGGTCAGGGATGAGTAGCCCGTACCGAAGTCATCGATGGCCAACTGTACGCCCAATCGTTTCAGGTCTCGCAAGGTTTGGATACTGTTTTCAATATCACCAATACATGCGGTTTCGGTAATTTCGAGTTCCAACGCCGCGGGTTCAAGTTTGGTTTCGTTCAGCGTCTTTTCGATGATTTGTCGAACATTGGATTGCTGGATCTGTCGTGGCGAAAAATTGACCGCCATCCTCAAATTGGTCAAACCTCGTTGCCGCCAGTCTTTCGCCTGGCGGCACGCGGTCGCCAAAACCCACTCGCCGATTTCGTTTATGCAGCCCGTCTCCTCCGCGATCGGAATGAAGTCGGAGGGCAAAACCAGATCGCCATTCGATTTACGCCAGCGCAACAAGGCTTCGGTCCCCGCGATTCCGCCGGTGGCGAGATCAATTTTGGGCTGATAATAAAGTTCGAGCTCTTTTTTCGAAATTGCGCGCCTCAATTGTTGCTCGATTTTAAGTCTTGATAAGGCTTGAGCGTTCATCTCTTCGGAATAGAAACGAACATCGTTGCGTCCCTGCTCCTTTGCCCGATACATCGCGGTGTCGGCATTTTTCAGCAAAATTTCCGCGTTGTTACCGTCCTTGGGAAACAAGGTTACCCCGATACTCGCAGTCACAATAAACTCATTGCCTTCGATCACCATCGGTTTGGCAATGACCTCGGTGATCTTCCGGGCCGTCGAGGCGACCCAACGGGTGCCATGCACCTGCTCCAGGATGATAACGAATTCGTCTCCGCCGAGCCTGGCCACGGTATCTTCTTTACGGAGACAACTGCGTAGCCGTTTCGCTACAATTTTCAACAATACATCTCCGGCAGCGTGCCCCAAACTGTCGTTAACGGTTTTGAAGCGATCCAGATCCATAAATAAAACCGCAACCGAGAAGCTTCCCCGCGCGGCTCTTTCGATCGCATGATTAAGGCGGTCCCACAGCACCAGCCGGTTAGGCAAGTGAGTCAATGCATCGTGGCTCGCCTGATAAGCAAGCTCACGGCTATGTCGCCGTTCCGAAGTGATATCGCGCAGGATCGCAACCGCGCCGACAATTTCGCCCGAGCGACTTTGTAGAGGAGTCGCGATTTCCTTGATCAGACGTTGATCGCCGCGTCGTGAAATCAGTACGCATTCGGATTCGGTATGGCGCCGCCGGGCCAGTGCTTCCCGCACCGCCGAAGGGGCCCATTTACCGTTACGTTCGTCCACGCCGCAGAACACCGATTCCATCAATAATCCCGCCGCCTCCTCGTTTTTCCAACCGCTAAGCTTTTCAGCCGCCGGGTTCAGATAAATGATATGAGATCCCGCCGAGATGATCACGACCCCTTCGGAAAGGGCTGCCAAAGTCGTTTGCAGCCGCTCTTTTTCCTCGAACAGCGCGTTTTCGGCTGCGAGGCGGTTGCTGATTTCTTTGCTGAGCTCATCATTATCATAACGAAGGTATAAGGACGACAGGATCGTTCGATTCACGCCACGCGCAGCCACCGTCATGCCGATCAAAAACAGCAGGGTCATCCCGGCCACGAAGGTCGAAAACTGAGTGCCCAGATCAACGAGCCGCAGACTCAGAGGCATCAACGCCGGAATGGCGAAAGCCAGAAAACAGGACATTTGCGCGGAAAGCGCCGAGACGGCCCCCGCAGTCATTCCGGCCAGCATCAGAATCAGAAAACTCTGATGCTCGATGGAATCGAACGGAAACATAATCAGCGCGGCGCAACCCCAAGCCGAGCCGGTCAGGAATACCCCGGCTATAAACGTGGCGTTCCAGGTTCTGATGTGGGCTGTCCGGTGACGGCTTCGATTAAAGCACAGCGCATGCGCCAACCGGCAGACGCTGAGCAGATAAAGACCACCAAGCCAGGCAAGCAGTATTTCCGTCTCTATCTGAGACCATTGCGCGGCTACGAGAATCAGCCCATTGAGCAGATTGAATGTCGTGGTCAGCGGCACATGGCGAAAAAGTTGCGCGACCTGTTCCGCGTAAACCTGCGGGGTCTCCTGAATGTCCCGACCCGCGACACGCATACTCGATTCCTTGGGCAGTTGGAATGGCTGAAACAATTTGGAGTGTAACCCTCCCGGATTACTCCATGATTCCACCTGGAGCCACGGCCTTTAGATGTCGAGTAACACGGTCCGCCCGCCCGCGTCTGGCCATAGCATCAGGAATCCCGTGCTTGCGCGTCCAGAATAAATTGGACACAGATTCCGAACGAACTTGAACACCAGCAAGGCCACTCGCGGCCCGGGCGGTTAGTTTTTACCCCAAGTGTTCAGGCCGGGTCAATGAATTTATTTTTCGCGCATCGTTTCGCCAGCCCACTTCCAAACCGCATAAACCTCCAAAGGCAATAAATTAAGGCTTCACTGTTCATCCTGAGTCTGGCGAACGGCGAATGGTGAAGCCCTTCATGGCTCGACAAGGCTCTCCTGAGCGTAGACGAAGGGCCCACCACGAACGGCTTATTTTAACAGCATTGCGTATAAACCCCAGGTCAGGACCCGATCAAACCGTGATCATCGCGGTATACCGCGATGATCGCTGGCCTCGGCGGAAGATCGCTTTTGAAATCAGGCCAGCGCGTCGATGGATGGTCGAACGATGAACCCTCCGCACAGTGCTGAACCGAAGCAAAAAAGGTCCGGTTGTCCGGCGAGAAACAGGGTCCTGCCGCTTCCGCTCCATAGGGCATTCGAATAAAGCGTCTGCAGATCGCCCGTCCGCGTCCCTCGGTGTCACAAGCCCAGACCCCGTCGCACTCTCCGGGCCCTCGGTTACCGTCCGTGGCAATCCAGAGCCGGCCTTCGCGATCGAAAGTACAGTTATCCGGATTCTGCAACCAGCCCGCGCGACTAGTCCTTTCCGGATAGCTCGAAGCCATACCGCGATCGTCCGGATTACCGGCAAGAAGAAATAGATCCCAGTGGAATTCACGCTGCGTATGATCGTTATCCGGGGCTTTCAGGGTCAGGATGTGTCCCGCGGTATTGTTCGCACGCGGATTGGCCCGGTCAACCCGGCCGGCGCTGCGCTCGCCGTTTTTGGTCAGCATCACAAACACTTCGCCGCTCACCGGATTCACCTCGACATCCTCGGGGCGGTCCATTGGAGTCGCGCCGACCAGGTCGGCCGCTTTTCGGGTATCGATGAGCACATCGGCCTGGGAGCGAAAACCATTCCGTTCGGTTAAAGGTCCCCGGCCGTACTCGAGAGGATGCCAGACCAGGGAGCCGTTATCCCTGAATTCCGCGACGAACAGCACGCCTTCGTTCAACAGCAGGCGATTGTTCGCTCGATCATCCGGCCGAAAACGGCCCGTGCTCACATAACGATAAACATACTCGAAATACTGATCGTCTCCCATATAGGCGACCAATCGCCCGTCGCGATTGATATGCAGCGAACAGGCTTCATGCTTGAAACGTCCGAGCGCGGTATGTTTGACCGGCACGGAATCGGGATTGAAAGGATCGATCTCGACAATCCATCCGACATGCAGCGGTTCGTTCGGGTGAACGCCGAGGTTCCAGCGTTCGTAGAACCGGCCCCAGTGATAACGCGGATTACCGGTGACTGGAGTGCCCAGTCGCCGGTGATTTTCGGCTTCAATCCTGTCCCGCGACGCGCCATAAAAATAAAAATTGAAATTCTCTTCCGCGCTCAACACCGTGCCCCATGGAGTTAGCCCGCCGCCGCAATTGGCATAAGTTCCAAGACTCGCATGGCCGCTTTTGGAATAGGGTGATTGTAAACGCGCCGAGCCCGCGGCCGGCCCGTCCAACCGCATGGGAGTCCACGGCGTTATCCGGCGGCTGAACGCAGAATTCCGGCACACCCGCCAGCGTTGCGCTACCTGTTCCAGTTCGACCACTGATGCGCCCTGGGCCGCGATTTCGATATCGATCTGTTCCTTGCTCAAGTCCTTCGGTCTGGGAGAGCCCGGAAACATCAAGGTACTTTGGGTAAATTCATGATTCGCAAACAGCAGGGCGCGAGCGCGATGCTCCTGCCCAGGAAACGGAATGAACCCGACGTAATCGTTGTTGCAACCGAACTGCCGGGACTGGGCGGCCGCAGTCTGGTGGAGCGGATCGAAGGATTCGCTTCCGGCCAGTAGCGGATCTCCCCACCGGATAAGCACTTCCGCGCGGTAACCCTCGGCAACCTCGAGATTTTCGTCCGCGCCGCGCTTGACCTCGGGAAAAGTCAGAGTAGTTCCCGCAGCCCCGCCATTGGAGGCGAGCACTTCCGAAGCAGCAAAGGCCGGATACAATGCGGCTCCGCCCAGGCCGGCCGCGAGCTTGAGAACATCGCGGCGGCTGTAACGCTGCGCAATGATTCGGTCGATATCCGAATTCACGCAAAGCCTCTCGACCGCCAGATCATCACTACAGGTGTCAAAAGAGTTTGTATTTTTCATGAATTATCGTGGACAACAGATCATCAGAACATCCGATCGATGATTAACCCGGAATTCACAAAAAGTCCGTCGTTTAATCAATGCGTCATCGGGGTCCTATTCTCGAAGAATGAATTGACAACCATATTACAGGCAATTGTACCGGGATCACAAAATCCAGCCGGAACCACCAGTTCCGTTGTCGATTTCCGGCGCTGCCATACGACCAAGGATGTAAACAACCCACAATGAACTGCAGATAGCGCATTGCTGCAAATGAACAAGCTTGATATCGAGGCCTTAAAGCGGGCATATTCACTTCAGTAATCGGTTATGTGCGGCCCTGCGGGTGTTAGTGCACGGATGAACCGCGGAACCGGGAACTTGCCTTACGATCTTGGCCAGGAATTTTGACGGTGCTTATTCTTGTCATACTGAGTTGGTCGATGAAGGAAACTCTGACTAACCGTCCAGGTCTTTTCGGCGGTCGGCAGCACGAAGAGCCATTGGATGATTTACAATCTCCGCTCCCTAATTATTGTGGGCGTCTGGTCCAATATTCCAGTCCACCTCATCGCGGTCAACCTTTTTCAAAGAGTTACGTGCAGCAATTTATCGCCGGACAACGCTGGATCAATACGCTGGAATCCCAATTAGGACTCGGCACGGTGTTGAGCGCCGAGCGTCGGACGGTGAACATTCGATTCAACGCCACCGGAGAAACCCGGACCTATGCGAAACTATCCGCGCCCCTGGCCCGGGTAAAAATCGCGGCCGGGGACACGATTCGCATTCAGAACGGGAAAGAGCTGAACGTTCAATCGGCGATCGAAAATCATGGATTAATAACCTACACCGGCATCGACCGCGACGGCCGCTACCAGGAAATCCATGAACGCGAACTGGATCATTTCATTCGGCTGGACCGTCCGGCCGATCGCCTGTTCAGCGGTCAATTCGATCCCGATCGATGGCTGGAACTGCGTTACGAGACCGTGCTGCATCGAAACGCGCTGTTGACCTCGGACTTGCGGGGCCTGACCGGATGCCGCACGAGTCTGCTTCCTCACCAGCTGTATATCGCCCATGAAGTCGGGAGGCGATATGCGCCGCGCGTATTACTGGCCGACGAAGTGGGGCTCGGCAAGACCATAGAAGCCGGTCTGATCCTGCATCAGCAATTGATCACGGAACGCGCCGAACGGGTGCTGATCGTCGTACCGGAAAATCTGATCCATCAGTGGCTCGTGGAAATGATCAGACGCTTCAATCTAAGCTTCAGTCTGTTTGACGAGTCCCGCTGCTGCGCGGTCTGTGAAAGTTCGAGTCACGAAAATCCATTTTTCAGCGAACAGCTGGTCCTTGTTTCGCTCGACTTTCTGACCCGAACTCCGCAGCGGGCCGGCCAGGCGGCGGGCGGCAATTGGGATCTCTTAATTGTCGACGAAGCCCATCATCTGCGCTGGACACCGGAAGACTCGAGCGCAGAATACCGGGTTATCGAAAAGCTCGCGAGAGGGACGCGGGGCCTGCTGTTGCTTACGGGAACCCCGGAAAAACTCGGCAAGGCCAGTCATTTCGCAAGCTTGCGACTGCTCGACCCGGCCCGTTTTCACAATCTCGATGCGTTTATCGCCGAAGAAAAGGGCTACGAGGAGGTCGCGACGGCGATTCATGCCTTAATGGATGAACGGGCCCTGTCCGCGGACGAAACCGCCGCTCTGCAAAAACTGCTTGCGCTGGATGAAGACCTGCCGCGCGTCGAAATGCTTGAGGCGGCATATTCGGGTGTACCGGGATCTACAGAGGTCAGACGCGAAATGATCGACCATTTGCTGGATCGCCATGGCACGGGCCGGGTGCTTTTTCGCAATACCCGCGCAACGGTTAAAGGCTTCCCGAAACGCCTCGTGAAACCGTATGCCCTCCCCTTGCCAGCCCGATACCGGAATTTTCCCGACTCCGCAAAACCAGAAGATGCGACGGCCATGCTTCTTCCGGAGGCGCTCTACCGGCAGGTTGCATCGCGCGACGATCCGCACTGGACCGGGATCGATCCGCGAGCGGAGTGGCTGCGCGAACGCATTCGTTCGCTGAGGCCGGCTAAGATACTGGTGATTACGGCCACCGCCAAAACCGTATTGGAACTCGCCGAATTCCTGAAATCGCGCTCCGGGACTTCGGCCGCGGTCTTTCATGAACAAATGAGCATCGTCGAACGCGATCGCGCCGCGGCCTTTTTCGCCAATCCGGAGACCGGCTGTCCGGTCCTGATCTGCTCGGAAATCGGCAGTGAGGGACGCAACTTCCAGTTTTCGCATGACCTGATTCTGTTTGATCTGCCTCTGAATCCGGACCTGCTCGAACAACGGATCGGCAGACTGGACCGCATCGGCCAGATGCACACGGTCAATATCCATATTCCCTATCTTCAGGGCAGCGCCCAGGAGGTACTGTATCGGTGGTACCAGGAAGGGCTTGACGCATTCGCCAATACCTGCCCGGCCGGCCATCCGGTTTTCGTTCACGTGCATGATCAATTGCTGAAGGCTTTACGCGAACCGCCGCAGTCAGCCGATAAACTCGTCGAATCCACACGCGATTTCCGTATTACGCAAACAGAAATGCTGTATCGCGGCCGCGGCCGCCTGCTTGAATACAATTCCTGCCGTCCCCCGACGGCATCTATCCTGGCCGAACAGGCACGTGCTCAGGACCGTGAATCGATTCTTCCCGGGTACATGGAACGGGTGTTCGACTGCTTCGGAGTGGACAGTGAGTTGCAGTCACCGGACTGTCTCGTCCTGCATCCGGCGGACCATTTGGCCGCGCCGTTCCCGTGTCTTCCAGACGATGGAACCACGATCACTTTCAATCGCGAAACGGCCCTGGCGCGGGAAGACGTTCAGTTCATCACCTGGGATCACCCGATGGTCACGCGGATCATGGAACAAATCGGAGCCAATGAAGCCGGCAATAGCGCATTCACGGTTTTTAAGACCCGCGAAGTCAAACCTGGAACGCTGATTCTGGAATGCTTGTATATCATCGAAGCCGCGGGTTTTGAACAACTCCGGGCCAACGCTTGCCTGCCGCCGACAGCGATCCGCGTGATCATCGATCAGAACGGAAAGGATTATGAATCCACCCTGACCCATGAGCGAATCCGTGAAAATCAGCAACCCGTCAATCCGGAAACGGCCAGGCAATTTATCGGCGCCCGGCAGGCGGTCATCCGCGAACTGATCCTGGCCAGCGAGGAAAAGGCTCGCGTCGAGGCCCGGCGGATCATCCAATCGGCCGACCTTGAAATGACCCACAAATTGACCGAGGAAATCAATCGCCTGCGAGCGCTGAGCCGGGTTAATCCGAACGTGAGACCGGAAGAAATCGATCATTTCGCCGCGCAATTGGCGGCCATCCACGCGAGGATCGAGTCCGCCCCGTTGCGGCTGGATGCCATCAGAGTACTGCTTGCAATCTGACCGCCGTCCTGTCTCCGGCGGGCCGCCGTGGCCAACACGAGGCATGAATCCATATTCCCACGATCGACTGACTCCTTCCAATGCGAATGCCCTTGAATAATATTTTTCCGTCATTACTTTACTATTGAGAGAATTCATTTCTCGCTGTAGTTCCAAACCTTCTTCCGCTGCCAGCCATGGAGAGCGAACGCGAGGGCTGGTAGTCCCCGGTAGGCGTAGGTAATTTTGGATTCCCGTCGTGCGCTAGCGCCAGAGGGGATCCAAAAGTACCTCCGAAACGCCGTCCAGCCATTTGTGGGAGCGGTG
>JBGTCG010000160.1:0-8029 GCA_041748915.1 Methylococcales bacterium | reverse complement strand
TTGATCCCGCAGGTCGTGTTATCGAATGCGGTGGTCCGTTTGGGTGATGTCGGATTAATTGTGGCAAAATCCAGCATGGTTTCATTTTGGGCGCTGGATGCAATGAAAACCACCTTGAGTTCAGAAAGCCGCTCGGCTCTGGAACTAGCCGGCCAGCCGGTGTTGGGTACCTACGGTACAAATTTGATCATGGTTACCGTGCTGGGTTGTGTATTTCTTGCAATTGCTGTACTGGGCCTTAAATTAAAGGATCAGCGAAAATGAAGAGACTTCCGGAGGACAACGAAGTGAATACCCGAGACGAACAGGAACGTTGTGTCTGCCCGGCTTGCGGCACATCCAATACGCTGAATGCGCTCGTTGGGCACGAATACCGTTGCGGGCAGTGTACTCTGGAATTGGCTTATCTCGATTTCACCCCGAATGGCGTGATCCGCGGTATTTTCGGTTGGCTGCGTACCGAGGGCGAAATCATTGAAGGCCGTTACCGGGTCAAATCGGTATTGGGCAAGGGTGGTTTCGGGACCACCTATCTGGTCGAAGATCTCCGTCTGAATGGAAAACGCCGCGCGCTGAAAGAAGTTCCGGAACTGCTGTTCGACGAATATGAAACCAAGCTGTTAAGCCGGTTGAATCATCCATCCATCCCGGACATCATTGACCGTAGCGTCGTCGATAAGATGGTGTACCTGGTGCTGGAATTCGGGGGCAACCGGACTTTGGGTGGCGAACGCGCGCGCAATCAGGGGCGCATTCCGCAGGCTATGCTGTTCCCCTGGATGCGCCAGCTTTGCGAGGTGTTGATGTACCTGCACTCGCAAGATCCACCGATTATTCACCGCGATCTTAAACCGGACAACATTCTGCTCGATGAAACCGGGCGCATCATGCTGATCGACTTCGGAATCGCCAAGGAGTCGGAACCCACCGCGATGACCCGCACCCTGGGCCGGGCAGCCTCGTCCGGATTCAGTCCACCGGAACAAGCCATGGGTACGGGAACTGACCAGCGATCGGATATCTATGCCCTGGGCGCAACGTTCTACGCTTTATTGACTGGCGAAAAACCACCGGCGGCGCATGAGCGGGTGGCGGGCAAGGAAATCGTGCCGCCGTCGCAAATCGTTCCTGAAGTTTTGCCGCGGTTGGATGATATCATCCTTAAGGCGCTCAATCTCAACGTGAATCATCGGCAGCAGACCGTGAAGGAGTTCAGTCTGGCTTTGGAGGCGGTTGATGCAGGCGTTCAGATTCCCACCCGGGCTACTGGTTACGCGGAACGCACGACATTGCTGGGTAACAAAGTCGGTGCGACAGGCTCGCATTCTACGAGTATCAAATTGCCCAGTGAACCCATTGGTTTAGATCACCCGGTGAAGATGGCCCCGGAACGCTCAACCCGCCCCGTTTCCAGGAAAAATATGATTTTTCTCATAACAGGTTTGGTCATCACGATCGGTTCTGTTACTGGCGGCTATTGGTTATGGTCCGATTCAAAACCGGATAATGGAGAGATGGCTTCGAGTGAATCGAATAGTAAAGACGGTTCGATGGTGGTTGCACCCTCTGAACGTCCTATCAACAAGGATAAACCTAATACTGATGGAACCGCTACAACCCCAGCCTCTCCCGGATCTTCGACAGAGGCAACCCAACCAACGCGAGTCACGGCCGATGCAGCTTTCACAGCGAAATTAGGGGAGAAGCGTGGCGGTTCTAAAAATCGTCCAGATCCAGAGCCTGGTCCCTCTCCAATCAATCCGACGGTTCAAATAAAACAGCCCCCAATAAAAGTACTTCCGCCATCAAAACCCAAACAAAATACGGCCAATTGGCTCGAGGAGAGTACGATAGAAAGAATACAGTGAAGTTTATCTAAAATCGAATAGATATTTTGTCAGAAAAAAGCAAGATAAATGTAACGACCTGACGTACTTCTATCAATATACTGTATTTTAAATAACAAGCGCCCGAACCGGGAGGACATTATGTTGATGCTTTTGATACCAATGAAAAGAAGTAATGCCTTGACAATCAGAAAAGTTATCCTGGTTTTTACTTTGCTGATAGGTCTGAGCGTATTGTCATCGCCATCAAATTCTCAAGCATTTGGCGGCGCGGATCCAGGAGCATACGCCCTTAAGATTTACCGGGTAAACTCAGATTTATATCCGTACATTCAAGTGTATTTTCGAACCTTCGACCAGAATCAGGAGCCTCTCGTGAATCTAAACGCCATGAATATCGGCCTGATGGTCAAGGGAAAATCCTATGATCCGATGAAACGTCAGTATCAAATCAATACGATACGGCAAGGCCAGGGAGCCACTCGATCGGTATTGGTTCTGGACGCAAGCAAGTCCATGACGGGCGAGCCATTCATGTCGGCCCTTAAGGCTGCTGTGCGCTATATCGACAGTAAACGCCCCCAAGACGAAGTGGCAATTCTGTCTATACGGGATACCAAAACAGGTTATGATATCGTCTCGGAATTCGAAAGAAATCCAGGCGCCTTGGGAAACAGACTGGTGGATGTGGCGCCGGATGGAAACACAAGCCGGATCTATGACAGCATCGGCGCAGCCATGCAAATGTGCGGGATGTCGGCGCAGGGCTCCGTAACACCGAGCATGGAGAACTACATTGTATCGTGTTCGATTGTGATTTTTTCTGACGGAGAGGACGACGGCAGCGCGTTATCGCGCGAAGAGCTCAATGGTCGCATTACTTCCCTGAATATTCCCATCCCGGTCTATTCCCTGGCGTATTCTAAAAAAGGCAAGGGATATTTTAAAAACCTCGAATCGATTTCAAAGAATTCTTTTGGCATCTACTACTTGATCGGCGAGACTGTCGATCGTATGCAAAAAACCGTAGAGCAAATTCAAAATATCATACAAAGCGATTATGTGTTGACTTTCCGTTCGGCTATCGAAGTCGATGGCGAAGAACATGCCATAAAAGTGGGTGTCGAGTATCCCAGTGGCAGCGGCAAGTTTACCTATGAAAACGCGAGAATGGAAGCGATAGAGCCACCTCCGGTACCCGCCATCATAAAGCAAACACAAGAAATGGAAGCCTATATACCTCCTCTTCCTGCGGGAATGAATCCCTATTTTGATAAGCCTGCTCCCGCGCCGTAGTCAGACATTAAAAAGAATACTTTACGAAAACCTCAGATCTACAGTTTATCACTTTGGTTTCGTCGGGGTGCTCTACTCACTCGCTGCACCACTAAAGGATAATCCGCAGGGCTTACAACATTAATCGAATTGCCAAGCAAAGGAGGATGTATCGATGACTTATGACGCTGCCGTAAGAATAACCACCCTCGTGGTCGTTATCGTGTTTGGGGCGGTGCTGTCCGGGTGCGCCGGCCCCCAGGTTCAAATGACTGTCGTGAAACCGCCCTCCGTAGCGGAGGCCATGACATTAAAGCGCCTAGCCATGGGCGAATTCGAAGGAATCGCGGATGAGGCTTCTAGATTCGGACATGACGTTGAAGACATTCTTGCCTCGGTACGCATCCAAGGAAAGCCGTACTTCGAAATTGTTTCCACACGGGAAACCGCTTCGGCATTAAAGGCCAAGAAACGGACCTATCGGGATCTGACTAGGCCGGATATCGCCAGAACGGTCGGTTCATCCTTGAAAGCGGACGGTATATTTCTGGGTCGTATTGTGCGATCCGGCGCTACGGAAAACACTTATCAAGAAACTAGATCGCGATGCACTCAGTCACAGCCAACCTATAATAAAAAGGGCGAAGTAACCGGAGAAGTCTGCATAAAATCGTCAGAGTACACGGTAAGTTGCATTGAGCGTAACGCTGGATATGAGTTTGCGCCACGCCTGATAGAGACCGCGACAGGAAGATCGATATTCTCTGACACGCTGAAAGGATCAGCGACCGACAAGGGTTGTCCGGATCGTGGCCGGTCGGTTCAGGATGGGGCCGGCTTGCTGGCACAGGCTCGTAAAGATGTCCTTGCACAAATTCGCGTTGCCCTTGCCCCCGTCGAGAATCGCGTTGCCGTGGAAATAATGGAATCGGATAGCTCCATGCTTGACAGGCTATTCGGTGATGGGGCGGGTTCAATGCGGTCAAAAGAATCGGGACCAAAATTTGATAGCGGATATGAATACGTCAAGGCTGGTCGCATGGACAAGGGATGTGAGATCTGGAAAGAGATGGAGCCAATAGAGAATGAATACGCTCCTTTACTCTACAATATCGGCCTTTGCGAAGAATCATCCGGCAATGAGGAGAGTGCGCGCGACTATTATACGCGGGCCGATAAGCTGTCAATCACCCCGGACAAGAAGATTGCAGCAGCGCTTGCGCGTATCGAGAAACAGATCGAATCGAAGCAGATGCTCACCAAAGCGCGTCCGGATATTTTCTATCGTTCTGCTCAAAGTCGAACGATTGAGCAGGACCAAAAAGTTTATAAGTATACCGCTCCAAACAACACGCAAGTTAAAATACGTGATGCCAAGGTTTTCCCGGAAAGGGTCAAGGCCGGGGATACGCTTATAATTAGCATGGATTATTCGGTCATGGCGCCGAAAGGCACACCGGATGTCAATGTCCAGGAAACCGTGGTACTTAAAAAGGATGGCAAACCACTAAAAACTTTCCCCGAGGACCCAATAACCAGACCGCTGGGTGGTCGCATCTCGGAAGTTAAGTATAAGATACTTTCCGGGATGCCGCCCGGTACTTATGTCATTGAGCAAAAAGTGCAAGCCGGCAGAAGTTTTGACGTCCGCTCCGTAAAATTTGCAGTTGGCTCCTAGACAAAAATTTTCGAGCCGGGTTCGTGTAGGTGGATCCTGTTGTCGGGACGACAGAGTCGATACGCAGGTCAGGGTTTGCTTGGGAAGACGGACCAGATAACAGGGCAATCGCGCTTAAATTGCTCCGATGACGCGAAGTGAGGTAGGTTGGGGTAAGCTTGTGAACCCCAACGAAAACGTTACTTGATGTTGGGGTTCGTGCCTCAACCAACCGGTACTAAAAATATCATCCGGTCTATTCGTTCATCAGTTTTTGATAGAGGTGGTAATATGAATCGTCTTACCGCAACATTCGTGGTCCTGGTGGCTGTTGTTCTCTCTGCATGTGCAGTTATTCCTAGGGTGTCTGGTTGGGACGGTCCGCCACGTTTTACAAAAACGGAAGTCTTTAATGCTCGACTGCAAGCTGGACCACAAAGCGGAATGCAAACTACGACCTCAGATCGTGAATCGGGTACTATGTCGTTTACAAGACAGATTGGCGGCGGGGACCTCATTATGGTCCACCATGGTTGGGGAACCGGTATTCGCAATATTCCCTGTTGATTGGGAAATGGAATCAGTAATTATCGGCACTTAACGAATGTCAAACATGGTAAGTCCCGTCACTTCTTGCCGTAAGCACCGTCGTGATCAGTATGGATCGCCAGAAAACGCATGAAATCCCCTTCGCGCACGACGATTGCCCGGCACTTCTGTGAAATGCGTAGCGTGTAGGTGCCTTTGGCAGACCTGATTTCCTCCCATTTCAACCCTGGATCACGATAGACGGCATCCCACGTCATTCCGAGCAGTTTCCTGAGCGCCTTGGCCGTCTGCCTCAAATCGTCCGTTTCCAAGCGGACAAAATCGGCTTGAAAGGTGGGCGCATTGAAATCGAGCCGGACACGCTGGCTCACTGCCGATCCTTCACCTGCTCCAGAAACGCATCAAGGTCGGTTTCCGTCGGCGGGTTTTCCTTTATCCACTCGTTAGCCCGGCGCAACTTCTTCTTTATTTCCGGCTCGTGCAGCCATGCCTCCGATTCCGGTATCACCTTCATCGGACGCAATACAAGGGCGCCATCTTCCATCTGCTCGATTTCAAAGTATTTGCCGGCGTATTTTTTACCTAGCGAGAGCTGACCGCTGCTCCCGACCATTTTAAGCATGTTCGCCTCCGGCTAATGCATTAATTATTTCATGCTACATGATAGCATCTAAGGCGGGAGCAAGCGATCCTCGCATATGCAATCCCAAATTGGAATAGCAAGGTGCGTTAGCGTAGCGTATAACGCACCTTTTTCCATTTGGTGCGTTACGGCGCAAACAGCCCACCTGACGCAAGCCGGACGGATTTGGTAAACCCGTTCTCATCGTTCGCTACTGATGCGGTTCGGGAACTCACCGCATCTACGGCACTGAAAAAGGGAGTAACTTCCGGTTATGGCGTAAGTTATTGTAGAGTTTCATAAACAGCATTTTGAAGTTTGGAATTACTCGCAGAATGTCACCGCACATTGACAGCCTCATGACAGCCGGGCTACCCTTTTTAAAAAACGAGAATACTCTCAAAGGAGGTTCCATGAAGCTTTTACTCATCCTTCTGCTTTTCGGTTTGGCGATCGCGGGATGCGAGCGGCAGTCTGATAGCGACACAAAGGCTTTAAACACGCCTGAAACGAAGGAGTCGGCGCTGCCCCCGCCCGATCAACAATCTTTACCGCCCACGCCACCGCCCGAGCCCACTCAAGATCAAGAAAAAATATCGGAGGCGGCAGTGGAAGCGCTCGAAGCTCGCAAGTTCCCGTTCCCAATGGGGCCCCCCGAATCGCACAAAGATAAAATGACGATGCATTCAATCCCACCACTCCGGCATTCTAAGCCATTGGCACACAATAAGTCTGAGCGGTGGCCCCCAAGTTTTGAGGTTAGGCGGGATGCATCGGGTGCAATAGCCGTCATCGACGAACACTCTACCCCACTCCCGGCAAGACCGGCTGTGGGCTCCTCCGGAGAATTCAACACCGAGGCCTACGACCGTATCGTCGATAACCCGTTTCTTGCGGTACAGCAAAATCCCTTGTCGACCTTCTCCATCGACGTGGACACGGCGTCTTACGCCAACATGCGGCGCTTTCTCCAGGACGGGCGGCTGCCGCCGAAGGATGCGGTCCGCATCGAGGAGCTTCTCAACTATTTCCCTTACCGCTATCCGCCGCCTGGGGATGATGCCCCTTTCTCGGTCAACATTGAGGTTGCCAAGGCCCCCTGGGCCTTGGAACACCGCCTCGTGCGCATTGGACTGAAAGCCAAAGACCTCCCGCAAGAGAAGCGGCCGGCCAGCAACCTGGTGTTTCTGATCGACGTTTCCGGCTCCATGGAGCCCGCCAACAAACTACCCTTGCTGCGCTCGGCGCTCAAGTTGTTAATCGCGAATCTGCAAGAGCGGGATCGCGTAGCCATCGTGGTCTATGCCGGCGCCTCCGGGCTGGTGCTGCCGTCGACCAATGATCCAAGGGCGATGATAGCAGCGATGGATAACCTCGATGCGGGCGGCTCCACCAATGCGGGGGAAGGCATTGAGCTCGCCTACAAAATCGCACGGGAGAAATTCATCACAGGCGGTAACAACCGGGTCATCCTGTGCACCGACGGCGACTTCAATGTAGGCGTGACCAACGAAGGGGATCTGACGCGGGTCATCGAAGAGAAGGCCAAGAGCAAAGTCTTCCTCAGCGTGCTTGGCTTTGGCATGGGCAACTACAAGGACGCAATGATCGAGAAGCTGGCGGACAAAGGCAATGGCAACTACGCCTACATCGATACCTTGCAGGAGGCGAGAAAGGTGTTGGTGGAGCAGATGGGCGGCACACTCTTCACCATCGCCAAGGATGTCAAAGTCCAGGTAGAGTTTAATCCTCAAATGATAAGCGCCTACCGTCTCATCGGTTATGAGAACCGGCTGCTGCGGGCGGAAGACTTCAAAGATGACAAGAAAGATGCCGGGGAGATTGGGGCAGGCCACACGGTGACCGTCCTCTACGAACTGGCGCCCGTGGGCCAGGAAGTGACCACCCCCGGCATTGACCCGCTCAAACGCTGCCAGCCATGGAGAGCGAACGCGAGGGCTGGTAGTCCCCGGTAGGCGTAGGTAATTTTGGATCCCCGTCGTGCGCTAGCGCCAGAGGGGATCCAAAATTACATCCGAAACGCCGTCCAGCCATTTGTGGGAGCGGTGCGTAGCCTGC
>JBGTCG010000159.1:0-7078 GCA_041748915.1 Methylococcales bacterium | reverse complement strand
ATACCCTGATCGGCGGAATAATCGCCCTCGGTTTTCAACCAGAATTTGTGCTTGTCGTTGCCGATCCAGTGTTGGATATCCCACTTGAATAATTGCAGATTCTCGTTCCCTTCGTATTCGAAACGCTCGGCTTTGAATTGGCTATAAATTGCCTGGTCGTGCTGGGCAATGGCAGGAGCCCCGCACAAAATGAAAATCAATAACAAGCACGACAGGCGCCGCCTGGCGTTAGCGTTGGGACAACCCCTCATTAATAAGGGTTCTCCGTCTTCTCCACGATCATTTTGCGAAACATACCGGTTTCCATGTGATACAACAAATGGCAATGAAAGGCCCAATCACCCTCGTTGTCCGCGATCACAACCACGCTCACGGTCTTGCCGGGCGGCACGTTGATTACGTGTTTCCTCGGATTATGAATGCCCTGGCCAGTATCCAGAATCTGCCACAGGCCATGCAGATGAATTGGATGATTCATCATGGTTTCGTTGACGTAATTGAATCGAACACGGTCGCCGAACCTGACCCGGATGGGTTCCGCTTCGGAATACTTTGTATCATCGAAAGACCAGATATAGCGGTTCATATTGCCGGTCAGGCGCAGAGTGATTTCACGATCGGCCGGCCGCCTTTCCGGATTCGGAAGGGCCGCGATCAGGTCCTGATAGCTGAGCGCGTCGCGGCGCGTTCCCATGTGCTGCCGCTTGATATGCCGGTGGGCGGCATGGGGATCTTCCCGCGCAGTTTCAGCTTTACGCACCGCGGCCGCGTGCCCGGCACGATCCGCATGATCCATTTGACCAGCCTGTATCGAATTCTCGGCTTCCGACCCGGCATCGGAGTGACCGGCGTGGCCGCCATGCATCGGACCCATATCCGCCAACGTCAGCAGGGTACGTGGGGTTGATTGGGGCAGGTCCGCCTTTAAATCGCCGCGCGGCGTGAGCGTCGCCGCGGCGAAACCGCTGCGGTCCATTGCCTCGGCAAAGATACGGTAAGCCCGGTCCGGTTCGGGTTCGACCAGCACGTCATAGGTTTCGGCAACGGCGATCCGGAATCTCTCGACATCGACCGGCATCACCTTTTGGCCGTCGGCTTCGATCACGCGCATTGTCAACCCGGGGATTCTGACGTCGAAATAGGTCATCGCGGACGCATTCACAACGCGCAGCCGCACCTTATCGCCGGGGCTGAACAAGCCTGTCCAGTTCATCGCGGGGGTCTGGCCATTGACCAGGAATTGATAGGTGGCGCCGGTCACGTCGGAAAGATCGGTCGGATCCATGCGCATCTCTCCCCAAGCCAGCCGCTCATCGAATGTTCTGCGAAAACCCTGTCGGCGGATATCTTTAAAAAAATCGGCAACGGTTCGTTTTTGGTAGTTGTAAGAGTCGCTCTGTTTTTTCAGGCGCGCCATTATTCTATTCGGATCGGCGTCCGGCCAATCGGAGAGCAGCACGACATAATCGCGGTCAACCGTGGTGTGCTCGTGCGCCGGATCGATAATCAACGCTCCGAGCAGACCCTGCTGCTCCTGCGTGCCGGAATGCCCGTGATACCAATATGTGCCGCTTTGCCGGAGGCGAAACCGGTAGGTGAAGGTTTGTCCTGGCCCGATGCCGTCGAAGCTGATACCGGGCACGCCGTCCATCGGATAGGGCAGAATGATGCCGTGCCAGTGGATCGAGGTCGACTCCCGAAGATGATTGGTCACGTTGACCGTGACAACCTCGCCTTCCCGCCAATGCAGGGTCGGAGCCGGGAAAGCGTCATTCGCGACAATTGCCGGTTGTTCTTCACCCGTCAGGTTCACTGTTTTTTCGCCGATCGTGAGGTGGTAAGTACCCGCGCCGGCTGATTCAATGTAAAGAACCAACAGCCATGGCGTGAACAGAAGCGCTTTGAAGCTCAAGGGCATTCGAATAAGTAAAACCTAAACCGGAAGTAAGCAATATACCATTCCCTTCTATTTTTCCCGGATTCGAGAACGGTTCTGCCTGCGTTCGTCAGCCATGACCGCGGCTGAAGAATATCAGTGGACGTAGCCCGGATGGAAATTGTGAATTCAGAGAAACAGGCTCGCCGGGTTACCTACGTTGATCATGCCAGTGAGAGACATAGTAGCTGTATGGAGGATAGCGGAAGTCGGCAGGTTTGGCCCGCCGAATATCCCTGATTCCGTTTCATTGCGTCCAGGCTACGCCGCTATCGCGTTTCTCGAACAGGAACCGATCAGAAAAGCTTCCGGAAAGAGCTTTTGCTCACATCGAGGTTTCTTTAAAACCTGACGTCGCCCATTGCCAGAACCGGCTCCACAGTTGCTTCCGACTGAGGTCCAGATTTTCGACCCGTCCGCGCCAGCGGAACAGAGGATCAATGAAGATGATGTAGAATTTGACAAAAGGCGTGGCGATAACCGCCGGCAAGGCAACCAGCATCAGGCGATACATGCTTTGGACCGAGGTGTGGAGCATTTGGAAGCGGTGGCCACTGCTCGCCAACCGCGTCGCCACATAGTCCAGCAGCATCCACGCCAGGATGATCGCGATCAGGTTGATCGGAATGCTGTCAGGCAACGCGCTCCACAGATAAGGCCCCAGTGCAACCAAAAGCAGCAAAACCACGGCGACGGTCAGCCACAACAGCGGGCGTATCAGGAACAGGGCCTTGCCAAATACCCGATTGGCGATATCCAGCTGGTTGAGATAATCGGGTGTGGGGTTGCTTAGCCATCGACCGATGGCCTTGAAACGCCATTGGCCTTCCCGGGGCCGGATTGTCGGCCCGGTTTTTTTCATTGGGAACGCCTTGGTTAAGTTTTCCAATGGTTGGTTACTCATTCGATAACCGTCGAGCATCAAGGAATAGGCCTCCACTTCGCTGAACGTGTCCAAGTCGGTACGGATTTTCGATAACCGTTCCTGCACATCGGGCGCAACCTCATAGTCGCGACTGGTCGCCGGGATAATGCTCGGTGCCCCGGCCGGCATTCCAGTGGCATCGATCCACGGAATTTCGGTGATTTCCAAACCCTTTCGCAAGTGCATGAAGGCGATGTCTTCACCCCTGTTGATGTTTTCACTCGCAAACAGCCTTTTTAAACTTTCCGTCCTGATCCGGTCCGGAAGGATCGCATCGAATCCCCGCCACAATACTTTGGTCGTACGGGTGTACGGCTGGAACTGCACCTCCAACTGTCTTGAGGCGTCGCTGATCACATATTGGGTGCATTTTTCGTATTGCAAACTTTCGATTCCCTGGTTATCAAAAACTCCACCATCGACGAGCTGTACGCGGATGTCCTGGTCTTCGTCTTTGTACAAGTCGCTGATTGAAAGCGGTGGAAACAACGCCGGAACGCCGGCCGAAGCCCCTACCGCATGGCCCAACGAAAAGTCCTGATGGCGCTCGACAATATTGTCATAGGAAGGCCGCGCATAACGTAATCGGATCGGTTTTGAATCGGTTTCGCCGTATATCGGATCTCCGGTTTCTTTATCTTGCTCGATCGGCTCGCCCATGGATTGCGCGGTAAACTGCCAAATGCGGCCAGTATTCAACGAAGTCGCGTTAAGGACCAGAATCGGTACCTTTGCCTGGCGGCCCGCGTTGTTCCGATAGGGATGAAAACCCTCCTGCGCCCCCTTGGGGAATATTTTGAGTTCTCGCATTTCCACGGGGTTTCGCACGCCGCTGAGCACGTTCTGATAAATAAAATCATTATAAAGTTTGGAAATTCGATCGCTACGGGAATAGTCCGGTTTAAGAAACTTAATGTTCGAATTCAAATCGGCGAAGGTGGACATGCGGATATTCTTATCCGTCGCCTGTTTGAACGTTATTTCAATGTTTTCGATGACAGTCACGTAATCCTGGTTGGTAATTTCCTCGTCTTCCTTGTTTTCCAGTAGATTTTTAACATGCAAGTAATATAGCGCGCCGATGATCGAGCCTCCCGACACGGTGGAAATCACTGCCACGTGACGCAACAGTCCCTGCTCGGCCATCCGCGCGAGAACCCCGATATGGAAATAGGAAGCGCGGAGGCCGCCGCCGGACAGGGCCAGGCCAAGTTTCTTGGATTTGATATTTGACGCCATTAAATTCCCCTCCAATAATCGATGTTATGAACTTTGACCGGAGCCAGGATTCGCCCACTTCCATTTCCCTCTGAATACCCAAAGATCATTCGCCGCGGGCGCTTCGCTTGTGTGGGGCGAAAAGATCAGATCCCACCTATTTTCAATTCCGAGAACAGAATAATTTCCTTTTATTAATAATCGCAAAATGTATTGCATTAATATTTTTTTCTTGATTATCTTAAATCCCATACCCGGAGTAAGCCAAGCGTAAATATTCAGACCCCGCAGAAAAACATTGACATTGAATCTGAAAAGGTGGCTATAACTTCATGACACAAAGGTGTATTATGGATTCCATGGAGTTGAGCGATCACGATCTGAGCTAACTGGATGAAGACGAGCATCTCAAATTACCGGAAGAGGTCTTACGACGCGTTTCGGTAAGATTGCTCAAGGCAATTTGAAAGAGACCAGCGAACGTTTGAACCGGAACTCGCGCCATAGCCCCGGCCGCCGAGGAGTGAAGCGCCTTGGGAAAAAAAGCGCAGTTCGGTGGATTCCACGGATGAATTCGAGGAAACGGAGGACTCGGGGTCCGGGGATGAAACGCTACTGGACCATCCGGGGATTGCGATCGGAGGTCCGAACAAGGCGGGCAAAAATCAACCGACAAAGCACGCCAACCGGGCGAACAACCCGGCGCCGACTATTCCCTGCCCGCCGGGGACCATTACCTCACCCGGTGATTACCTCATCCCGGATGTAATGTGCCGAGCCTGAACGTCAGATCAGAGAACCTGTAGGAAATTCGCGCCCGTTATGGGTATCGCATTGGCAACCGCGAAAATCGCTATGCCTGCTGTTGGGCTGATGAGTATCCCAATTAGGCAAACGCCTCCTGCTGTACCCGAGTCCGCCGTCACGCTAATCGGTCCGAGAGTCACCGAGCAGGCCGCCCCCCCTTCCGTGGCGGCCAACACCTCGTCATCGAGGGGAGTGGGAGTAGCTCCTCGTAATCCGGCGAGGGCATGGAAGTCAGCCGCCAAAGCGGGGGCGGCCGACAGCGCGACGGCCAGCGCACAAGCTAACACCTTGTTTCTTATCATTGTATTCCTCCTTATCTATGTCGAGTTGGACTCCATGACTCAATCTCATTCGGTGGTTTCGGACTACCTCGTTCGGTTGGCCCGGTTCGCGCCTCTCAGGACGCCGCTGGCTACCGATTTCGAGCCGGCTGCCCGGAAAGGCGGGCCGGCTTGCCGGAAGCGGGTGGATATCGCTCTCCACGCGCATCGTCTCCCCCTCTTCCTAGGGGTAATCCATTTCCAGGCGGATTGGAGCTTATCATATGCGGGAGCGGGCCGCTAGGCCTTTAAACTGGGGGTGGACCCGGTGCTTTCAGAAGTTATGAAAAAAAGGTAGGGGGAAACGTTCTTCAAGCCCGAACGGTACCGTGATCCCCACCAAGAAATCGGGAGCCTCGTCGGTCAGACCAAAGCCTACAACGGGCTCCACAAACACTCGTTTCGCCAGCTTCACGGTGGTCGTCAACCGGAGGCTATTGATTTCCAGTCCGGAACCGCTGATCTCTGTTCCGTTGACTTCGGCCCGCCTAATCTGCGCACCGGCCATCGCCATGGAAAAGCTCACCCGGTCATTGAGTGAGAACCCCATGCCGATAGAGTAGAGAATCTGGTCCCCGGGATCGACATCTCCCGAAATCGACATCCCCAAATCGACATCTTCTTTTTCCAGGGTCCAGTTGTATCCTAGTGAGCCGAAGAGCACCACGGGATCGATGGACTTGACCAGCGACACCCCGGTCCCGACGTTCCAGAACCCGGTGCCCAGAAACCGGTCCGCATCGCCGGTGACAGATTTGGCGTTCACGTTCAGGGTCACTTCCGGGATCACCCCCTTTTCATGTATGGCTGCATATCGGAGCGCCAGCCCGATGTCCCCAAATCCCACACCAGCCTGCCGCGTGGGTGGGAAGACAGTAGTTGTTGCAGTTGTTCCAGTTGGTCCAACACGAATCTCGCCAAATACTCCAGCGTCACGTTCTACTTCCGTGTAGACCAATGGGACGGCAAAATTGAATTCCACGTCCTCTGCAAGACCATACCGCATCAGGAAATTTGCACTCGCGGAGCGAAATCTTACCTTGTCGGCGAATGACCCCACGGCGGTATCCTGGGCGTAATTGACCCCAAACTCCAATTGGACTTCTCCAGGCTTGAACAAAAGCTTTTGGGCGCGTAAAAACTGGTCCAATTCCCTTTTGGCCTCCTCCGCTTCCTTGCGTCGATCCCCTTCCTCGGCTGCAAATTCTTCGTGGTCCGGCCGGTCAACTCTCGCGTTAGATGCGGTGGGCGCACTAGTGACCGGTTTTTTCTCCCTTTTGGTTTCTGCAACGGCAGGCTTTGATTTCGGCGTAGCGGGTTCTGCGGCGGCAGGTTCTGATTCCGGCGTAGCGGGCGCTGCTTCTAACAGCCGCTGCATTTGGGTTTTGAGGGTTTCCACCTCCCGTTTAAGTTTCTCATATTCCGTCTTGGCGACATAGCCATCCACTCGACTGTCTGCCGCAGACGATAGCCCGCTGACACTAAGTCCGATGACTGTCCAGATCCCAAGGAGCAAGGTCTTATTCTTTTTCATTTGTTCCGCCCTTTGGCTGAATAGCGCCCTTTGAGCATGATCAAAATAATTGATGGATTTACCCCGATTTTTGGTCACATTAAATGATGATTCGCTGTTTCCCCATCAAATAATATAAACAGATTATAACCGGAACTATCAATAACTTATATATTCCTTATCAAGCGATTATGGCAAGAGATTTGCCTTTTGTCTTTGCGGCCTATCTACTTTACTGGCCTGCAAATCCCGTATCGCTTGGATTAATAAGGTTATTGTTATAATAGACACTTGATTCGTTTTTCGCTTAACACCCAAGAAAAACAGTGCGTTATAGAACGCAAGGCCAGCGAAGTGGA
>JBGTCG010000158.1:0-8909 GCA_041748915.1 Methylococcales bacterium | reverse complement strand
GAGCGTTGGTCGGGTCCGTCGCGTAATTGGGAACCCGAAAAAATGGTGTACTTAAATCCGGCCAAACCGATGAAAAAGGAGGGTGATCTCAAACAGAAAATAGCCTAATAAATGCGACATCTTCCTTGACAACCACCGGTTCGGGAACGGGTCAAGGTGAAAGTTACTACCGGCCATGCCTGACGATGCGTCACCACTTCCTCGCTGAACAGCACGCTTTCGCGCACTCCGCCGGTAAAGCGGTCGATGCCGTTGTGCGCAAGCTGCATCCTGCGTTGGTAGTCTTTATCCAGGTGCAGATCATCCAGAATCACACAGCCGATATGGGCAATTTCTTCATCGCGTTCTTTTGATTTAGCAATCACATAGCCGAATAAAATACGTACGGCAAGGTTGTTATCCAGGTAGCCTTGTATCCTTTTTCGATAAGCATCCGCGGTTTCGCCGGGTTGTTTGTCGGCATGCCGTCCGCTCAGGCGGTTGTAATGATAGGCCGTGCGGTGGCTCAACGCGCCCTTGATGCTGCTGGCGGGAATCACAATCTGTTTTTCCACAATGGAACCGGTTTTGTCCCAGGTGACCATGCGCTCGGTCACCGGCATCAAATCCGGCTCGTTTTGCTCATCGGCCGAAGTGTGCAACGGCTCAATCCCGCCACCGAAGCGATAACCTTCAACTTCGGGCTCTAGGTTTATGTTCAGGGACTCCAAGCTATGCGACGCTGCCAATGTGACTGCGCTAAGCTCCGCAATATCGGCCAAGGAAGGCCCGAGACGGCTGAAACGCGCCAGTTCGGACGCATGGTGTTGGGCGTCCGTTTCTCCGAGTTTAAAATACCCTTGGTAACAGCGCACCAGTTCCAATTTCCCCATACCGCGCCGGGTACCGCCGCCCAAACGAAAATCGGGTCGGGTCAACAAGCCTAAGACCCTGTTCCACGGGGCTTTATCTTCCAGCGTGCCCCACAGGGACAGTTCCACGCTGAAACGATGACCCTTGGTCAGGCTCACGCGGTCAAACTTGCCTTGGCTGGCCGCGTCGGATGCGCCGCGATGGTTGAGCTTGACGTGATCGCGTTTGATCGGGATGGGTTGCAGAGCGTCTTGAATCACCTCATCTTTCCAGTCCGCGATGTCCGGCTGCAAGCCTTCCACGGGCACATCTTCCCGCGTATGCAAACAGCCCCAGGACACATGCAACAGCGAAGGCGATTCTGCTTTGCGTATCGTATCATTCGCATTCACTTCTGTACCTTCGGGCTTACGTTGTTTGGCCTGCCCGAATAGCCGCAGGGTTTCCAGCGCATCTTGCTCTTTCTCTTGATCAGCTTCGTAAACCCGCCAGTACAAGTGGCGTAACACACCCGCCAGGCTGGAGCCGGGAATCGCGGGCAGATCGTTGGCGTCGCGCACCAGTAGATTATCGAACATGCCGTCTGTTTCGCCGGTGCCAATGGACAACGGCGTGGCAGTTTGCAATACCAGGCGGGCAACATAGTACACCGAGCATTCCGAGCGTTTGGGGGCGGTCATTCGGCATCTCCTTTCACGCCACTCAAGGCTTGTTCACGGGCTACATTCATGGCTTCGCGCGCGAAATGCCCGATGAGCCGTGTTAGTAAAGGTTTCATGTCGGCATTCTGGCGGGTTCGATCAAACTTTGCCCAAAACCACCGGGCGAAGTTGTCAATGAGTTGCCCAGAGTTTTTGGGGTACTCGTCGCCCGTCTGAATCCGTTTCCCCCACTGGCTGTCTTCCTGAATCATTCCCTGTTTGTCCTGTGACGGCTTACGCCAAATGACCCCTTTGCGCCCGAACAATATTTCTTCCAGTTCTTCGAGGGACTTAGTCTGTTTCGCCGTTTCCATGACCCTTCCCCATTGCGTGGGCGACGGCCCTATGCATATGCCCGCGCTGTAGGGTTCGAACCTGAGGGCCGACTTATACGCTTCGACCAGATCCTGACGCCATCGGCTGATGGTATTGCCGATAATGTCTTCGTCTGACTGATGCTCACTACGTTTTTGTAAATAACGGTAAAGCGGATTTTCTCTCGGCTCTTCTGCAAAAATACTGGCCTTGATTAAGGACGAGAGGTTTTGTGCCTTTCCTGATGAGACGGGCAGGCGTACTTCCATTTCTTCGAGAATGGGAGGATTTATCCAGACCCGCCCCAAACCGGTTTGACGATACAAGCCGATACCGCGATCCTGCAGTGATTGTAAAATCTCAGCATCGATCGCCGAACCACTTTTTGATTCGAAAAACAACACACTCCCGCGGCTCAGCACCGTGCGTTCCAAGTCCCGGCACTGGCGCTTGTTGTTAAACGGAGCATAGCGACGGCTACGGATAAAGCTTTTGTCCAGTCGTAATTCCAGGCGCAAGTCTTTCGGCAAACCGAACTCCACAGCCGAAGGTTGCAACGTCGGTTGGCCGAAGGCATCCTGCACGGCGGTATCCGCCAATAGCCACAAGGTCAAATTGCAGGCGTCTTCCTCGATATCCGGTAATCTGTATTGCTGTGTCCTAGGCACTTTGCTCAGTTCCACCGCGCCGTATTCAGCGGAACGTGAGCGCCCGAGCCGAATTCCTTGTTGCAAGACTTCGGTAACCGGGCTTAAATCCACACCGGTTTCGGCCTCCAGCTGGAACAAGAATCGACCGCCTTTGGGCAAGCTGGTATAACCGAACAATTGATGCTCAGCAGCAGTGCCGGAATCGAAATCCACCGCGGTTTTCATGCGTAAATCGGATTGAATTTGAAAAAGGAAAGTTTTGTCTTTCTCTTTGGCGTACAAATTCACATAGTGATTACGGTATTGTTTCCATTGAGTCGCTGCATAATATTTTTTAATGTCCTCAGACTTAAGGTGTTGAAGGTTTACAAATTCCTCGCCTTTTTCTTTGTCTTTGTCATAATGCCAACACAAAGGAACCGGAAACAGGCAATAGCCGGTGGAACTGATCGGCAGAGCATCGTGAAACCGTACTTTGCCGTTATGAAAATAATCAAGCTGCCTCGCAGGATATTTCTCGTACAAACGCGCCGCTACCGCGCCGAGAAAAGCCGCGCCTGGAAGATAATCCAAACCTTCATGCCCGCCGGTACTGGCCGCGTTTTCACTGAACACCACGTCTTGGCGCAGGGTGACAATGAACTGATTGACCTGTCTATCATCGGTTGCCATGCTCAGTCCTCCTCCAATGTCACTTGTACGCGTCCCAGTCCGCGGGTGCGGGAAGAACCGACCGCCTGAATCAATGGTAGGCAGCGGCGAAGTTGCGCTCGCCAGTTGGGCTGAATTTCATCGAAAACGTCGAGCGTGGCACTAACGGTCAAGGGAATCGTCACTTCGAGAGTACGTAACGATTTATTCTTGGCGCTACTACTGTGGTGTTCTATCGCGGTAGCCGCGACGGTATGGAAAAACTCGCCCAGAAGTTTTTTAAATTCATCTGGATCGTTGTTTTTGAGGTAAACGAGATAATCCGATACGGCTTTATCCACTACGGCGTCGGAAACAATCAAAGCACCCGCTTTCGTGCTCAAGCGGCTTATTGGTTCGTCCGAATCGGCGTTAGTTTCAAACACACGGCTGCCGAACCACCTTTCCGTGGTACCGGTATCCACATAAGCCCAGCGTTCCGCTCGGTATACCGCATCGCGCAACAAGCCTTTCACGGTTCGCCCCGGCAGGCAGGGCAAGCCGTCGGCATCCCGATGCACGAGTGAATCTGTCGACGCGCCGCCGCCGCGCCCGGTGCCCGCCCGCCAAAAGCCGCGAATGTCGAAAATCAGCCTAGACACCTTGACCTCCTTTCCGCACCATATTTAAGGCAAGCGCGTCGCCGATGGGACTGCACTCGTGGTCCCAGCCCGGTAGCGGGTCTTTCACGCGTAAAATTCCGAACTCAAGCAAATCCTGTAGCACCGGGTTTTTCTGTGTCCGTTCTCGATCCGCTTTTTTGCTTTTGGTCATGCTGATGAGATGCGTCCTGATGTCTTCCAAATCCTGCGTGCGTCCGGAATTTTTCATATTCTCTTGCCAGCGCGCAAAACCTTGGGAAACTAGTCCGAACTCTTCTGCATGCAGCACAGCAGGCCGAACAATTCGCGCAACGCGCCATGACTGATACGCTCCTGTTGCAAGGCATCCGCGAGAGACTTCAAGTCCTCGTAACGCGGCGTCAAGTCAGCGGCAAACTTCCCGGCAAAATAAGGCTGCATGGTCAGCGCAATCCCGTTTGCAGTGGTCAGTTCCCGCTCTCGAATCAGCGGATAACTGTCAATCATGCTGGTGGTGATCCGGTGGAAAGCCAAACTGGACGGGACGAGTCCTGCATCGGTTTTGTATTGTTTGGAAATCCGTTTGGCGGTTCCATTGCATAAATCTTCCGCCAAACGGTAAGCCTGATAAAAAGGTTGTCCGGCCTTGACGAAGGCCACGCCCGCGCAGGCAGTGAGATGTTTCGGGAGGGTTGGAGTTGGATCATATTCTCGGAAAAGCTCGAGCGCCGTCTCCGTAGTTTTCTCGAACTCAGTCAGGAATTGCACCGTAAAAGCCAAGGCCAGGTCACCGCGAACAATGAAGCTGATGTCATCGCCGCCCACCACCAAAGGCCGGGCCGGCATAATGTGATATTGCTGCTCCGCGAATTTAACCAGTTCATCCCGGATAGCCGAGTGAATTGCCTCCAAAGTTGCTTTTTGAATGGCGTCGGAAAATCGCTTCATTACCGAGCGATAGTCTTTTTTATTTAGCGCATTCGAGAATTGTTGAATAATTTGGCCCAACCGATTCGCGTCGGCATGAATGACGCCGATATAGCGGTTATCGGCAAGCAGCGGGAACTGGCTATTCTTAATGCCATTCCCGTGCTCTGATCTATCGACACCGGGGAAAAACGTCGGCCATTCCGGTTTGTCATAATCGCTGGTAAAAGCATTGATTTTGTCCTCCAGCGATTTGCCGCCGAAAAAACGTTTCATCACGGTGGACTCATCCAAAGCTTCACTGGACTTTTCAAACGCATGGAAACAGACTGAGGCCCCTCCTGTGCGTGGATACCGCGCCGCGAATGGCCCCGGCAATGGCAGACGTGCATAGAGGCGATTACGGTCGGTGTCCTTGGTTTCGTTCGCGGCTTTCACCGCGGCTTGACAGTCGCCGTCAGTAACTTCCGCCATCCCTTGCACAAACTCCAGTCCGGGCAAGGCTTGTTGCACACAGAAGGTCCATACCGCCTGAAAATTCTGCGCGTCCGGCATGTTGTCGAAGAACGCGGTGAAAACACCGCCGGCACGGCGGGAAAAATCGGGTTCTTTAAAGTTCCTGTCCTGCGCTTTTAACGCGTCCAGGACTTTATCCAGCAATCCATCGTCCGCGCATAGATTTTCGATTTGCTCACTCGCTCCTACCATATCCCTCAGCCTGCTGCTGTCGAGGATATAGCTTTGGATGGATTTCGCTTCAAATGTATATACAAATGGCATTCTCGACTCCCTTCACCGGATTTATTGCCGCATACTTTAACAGGCTATATCGGGTTTCGCATCGCGTAATATATTTGTTACAGCCGGAAAACTAATGTCATTAAATGTAAAACCGACAATCGGCACATACGTTACGACAAATTAAATTAACGTGGCTATTCCGCCCGAACATGACCGGTGATTCCGATTTCAAGCGAGAACACTTAAGAAACGTCGAGAAGCTTCGAAATTGGCCAATTGCAGGCTTCTATCGCCCGGAGCTGTTGCGGACCACCGATAGTGCGGCGAATATTAGCCTATTCATCGGAGGGACGACGCGTGCGCGGAGCGCACCATACGCTTCTTAACTCGCGGTTATTGCGCGACCTACTCGCTCGCCAGCAACGCGGTCTGCGCTTCGAACGCGGGGTTTTCGCCGGGAGTGGTCAGATTGTAGGCGCCGTCCGGCTGCATGATCCAGGCGTGGGTGTTGTCGGCGAGATAATATTCGAGGTCCCGGATGATCCGGTCACGGTGTTTCTTGAATTCGATCGGAAAGGCGACTTCCACCCGGTGGAACATGTTGCGGTTCATCAGGTCCGCGCTGGAAACGAAGATCTCGGGTTCGCCGTCATTCTCGAAGTAATACACCCGGGTATGCTCCAGGAACCGCCCGATGATCGAACGGACTTCGATATTTTGGGAGATTCCTTCGATACCGGGCCGCAGGCAGCAGATGCCGCGAACGATCAGCTTGATTTCCACGCCGGCCATGGACGCGCGGAACAAAGCTTCCATGGCCTGCGGTTCGACCAGGGAGTTGAGTTTAAATATGATGCGCGCGGGTTTTCCGTTACCCTTGTTTTCGATTTCCCGTTCGATCCTGTTCAGCAGGGCTTCGTGGAGCGTAAACGGGGACTGCAATAGTTTCTTCAGTTTGCTGAGTTTACCGAGACTGGTCAGCTGAACGAATACGCGCTGCACGTCTTCGACCAGATCGGTGTCGCTGGTCAGCAAACCATAATCGGTATACAAACGCGCGGTGCTCGGATGGTAATTTCCGCTGCCAAGATGCGCGTAGCTGCGCAGTTTGCGCCCTTCCCGGCGCAGGATCAGCATCATTTTCGCATGGGTTTTATACCCGACCACGCCATAGACGACATGAACGGCCGCTTCCTGTAAACGGGTCGCAAGCGAAATGTTGTCCTTTTCGTCGAAGCGGGCTCTGAGTTCGATCACGACCATGACTTCCTTGCCGGCGTGGGATGCGCTGACCAGCGCGTCCACGATCGGGGATTTCGGCCCGGTTCGGTACAGCGTCTGCTTGATCGACAGCACGTCGGGGTCATCGGCCGCCTGGCGCAAGAATTCGATCACCGGGGTGAATGATTCGAACGGGTGATGCAGCAGGGCAGGCTGCCGTCGAAGTTCGCGAAACCAGTCAATCGGTCCTTGCAGCGATTCCGGTATCCGCGGCGAAAAAGGCACGAATTTCAGTTCGGGGCGGTCGATCAGATCGTAGATTTCTCCAACCCGGTTCATATTGACCGGCCCATCCACGATATAGAGCCGGTCGCGGGTCATTCCGAATCGCGTGAGCAGGAAGTCGGCGATGTGGTCGGGACAGTTGTCGGCAATTTCGAGCCGGACCTCGTCTCCGTAATTGCGCATTGCGAGTTCCCCTTCCACTGCGCGAAGCAGGTCGTCGACCTCTTCTTCGTGAACGAACAAATCGCTGTTCCGGGTCACGCGGAATTGATAACACCCCTGGATCTTGACGCCCTGAAACAGGTCCTCGACAAAGGCATGAATAATGGACGACAAAAAGACAAAATCGTAGGGACCGCTGCCGCTCTCGACCTCGGGCAAACGGATGATTCTCGGCAGCGCCCGGGGCGCGGGCAATATCGCCTTGCCGATCGATCGGCCGAAAGCGTCCTTGCCGGTCAGGGAAATGATAAAGGTCAGGCCTTTGTTCAGGATCCGCGGGAATGGATGCGCGGGATCGAGTCCGAGAGGGCTCAAAATCGGTAACAGCTCTTCCTTGAAATATTTGTACAGCCATGCCCGTTGCGTCTTGCTCCAGGAGCGCCGGCGCAAAAATCGGATTCTTTCCGCTTCCAGCAAGGGAATCAGTACTTCGTTCAAAACCCGGTATTGTTCCGCTACCAGCGCATGAGCCCGCTCGCTGATCGCCGCGAGCAGTTCGCCTGGATTCAGGTTATCCGGCTCCTTCTGCGAACTTCCGAGTTCCATCTTTTGAATGACGCCCGAGGCCCGGACTTCGAAGAATTCGTCCAGATTCGAGCACGAAATGCACAGGTAGTTCAGACGCTCCAACAATGGAATGCTGCTGATCTTGGCCTGCTCGAGTACCCGGTGATTGAATTCGAGCAGGCTTAACTCCCGATTGATGTAGAGTTCCGGTCTCTTTAGATCGGGACTTACCATGGATCGGTTATTTTTTCCGTTTGGCTTTTTCCCCGGATTTATCCTTCTTTTTTAATTTGGATTTTGCTTTCTCATCGTCCTTGGATTTTTTCTTCTTCTTTTTGAGTTTCTCCGGCTTTTCGGTCCGGGTTACTTTTTCGTTCAGCGAAGCGCTCACGGACTTTTTAACCGGCCGCCTGGTTGTCGGGGACGACCGAACGTCCGGCGCCTCTTTCGAAACCGGCTTCTTCAAGACCGACTGAGCATTGAATTTCACCCGGCCCGCCCTGAATTCATCGAAACCCGGGATTGCAACCAGTTGCGGAATACTCGCGGAAGCAAGATCCCGGATTGTTTTGATCCCGTGTTTTGCGAGAATGTTGGCCGTCGCAGGGCCAATCCCTTTTACTTCTGTAATCTCGTCTTTAATGTTTGCCACTGTCACACCCCTTCATCGCGCTAGTCAATGGTTGCGGTAGAATAACACCGAAAAACTTTGGATCGTAGCCGAAATTACCCGAAATCTCCCCAATCGATGATATTCACCATGGTCAAGAAAAAACCGGCCGGCTCTTTTCCGGCCCAGGCGGACGAAATCGTCCGGGAGGAAGCACTGAAAATCGCTCGTGCGGCTCAGGCGCCGGGACAGAGCAGGGAAGAAACCAAGTTGATAGCGAAGGGCATTGCAAAAGGAATCGCCGAGTATAAAAAACAGGAGAACATCCGGCAGCGGGAACGGGCCAGACTACAACGAAAACTCAAATCGGCCGGAAATGCCGCGGTTCAAAACCCCGATCCGCGGCCGATCGCCGCGCCATCGATCCCGAGCTTCAATAGACTGCCTGGACTGGCCGCCGCGGGCATATTCCCAAGCCGTTGACTTAATCTGTTGATCTCGACCCGATAACGGGCCTAAGATGGACCTCCGCATAGGCTTTTCTATTTGGATCATGCAGGAGATATTTTCCGTAGCCTCTACTGGAAACCACCCTCGGATACCGCCC
>JBGTCG010000157.1:0-11313 GCA_041748915.1 Methylococcales bacterium | reverse complement strand
TTCTCATTTTGGCGATATTGGTAGGTCGGGTTAGGCGCGCATCCAATAAACTGGACTTTTTATCGCTGGGCTTGACGCGCGCCGTAACCCGACACGACGAGGGTTGGTTTGAAGTCTGTGTCGGGTTACGGCGCGCGGTTTGTGCTAGAGTTTGGACAAGGTTAATGTGGAGCGCGCCTAACCCGACCTACGATTGGACGCAGGTTTCTGTTAAAAGTGAGAATTGCTGATTGTCGGTAACCGAAATGGACAAATGCCATTTGGGAATTCTTGAGGTTCCATTCGTCCGCTGCTCACGCAGCGACCGCGTGGAATGCGTCCAGCGCTCGGGCCATTCGCGGCTACTTTCCTTCGCGTGTCCTTCGACAGTAGCGGCAGAAGATACGAAAGCCAGCCGCGACTACCAATCGATTGGCACTCGCGTTCGTGGGCTATGCTCGCCGGAGCACCGGCGGGCGGCTGTCCGGTTTTACGAGCAGCATCTGGACGTCGCCGAGGGCTCTCTCTTCAAAGCCGCCTTCGCAATAACACAGATAAAACTCCCACATGCGCAAAAATTCCTCGGGATAGCCGAGTTCCTTGATCCGCGGGAGGTTACGGAAGAAACCGCGCCGCCATTCGGCCAGGGTGCGTGCATAGTGGGGTCCGATATCCTCGAGATCCACGAGCCGCAGGTCGCTCGCGCGGGTGATGCTTTGCAGCATTGCGGTGACCGAAGGAATACAACTGCCGGGAAAGATATAGCGCTGAATGAAGTCCACCGACTTTTTCGCGGTTTCGTAACGCTGATCGGCAATACTGATGGTCTGCAGCAGCATCAGCCCGTCGGCCTTGAGCAGCGACGCGCATTTGGCGAAATAGGTATCGTAGAACTGGTGACCGACCGCTTCGATCATTTCGATGGACACCAGCTTGTCGAATCGGGACTGCAAGTTTCTATAGTCACAGAGTAACACTTCGATTTTATCGGCAAGCCCAGCTTCGCTGATGCGCCGAACGGCCAATTCGTACTGTGCCTCGGAAATGGTCGTGGTCGTGATTCTGCACCCATAATTCCGCGCCGAGTAGAGTGCGAATCCACCCCATCCGGCGCCGATTTCCAGGACGTGATCGGTTTCGTTAAGCTGCAGTTTGCGGCATATTCGCTCCAGTTTGCACAAGGAAGCCTGCTCGAGAGTCATGTCAGGCGGATCAAACACGGCGCACGAATACATCATCGTCGGATCCAGGAACAGTTCGAACAGCGAATTGCCTAGATCGTAATGGGCCGCGATGTTCTTGCGGCTGCCCTCGTGGGTATTGCGGTTCAGCCAGTGCAAGGCCTTGAGAAAGGGCCTCGCGAGCCAGGCCAAACCGCCTTCCAGGGTGTCCATGACCGACTGGTTCAAAACCATGATCCTGATCAGCACGGTGAGATCATCACAGGACCAATAGCCGAGCATATAGGCTTCGCCGGCGCCGATTGAACCGCCGAATGCGATTTCGCCGTAGAATCCGGAATCGTGCACATGAATGGTAGTGCTTAAGCCCGCGTGCTCGGCGCCGAAACCATGGATCTCGTTGCCTTCGTCGATGAACAATTGGCCTAAAGTCAGCGATTCCAGCCGTCCGAGCACCAGGCCGCGCGCCATTTGCCGCAGCCAACCCGAGTTCCCGGGCGCGCGGCGACGCGCATTGATGAATGGCAACACCGGTTTTTGCGTGAGATTTTTCATAGGCATGAACGACATGATCAGCGGTCGGGCGGAATGGCCGCGGTATCCGGATGGGAGAAAAATGGCACGCGCTTCAACCATAGTTTGAAAGCCTGCCAGTAAATAGCGCTGATCACACCCAATGTCATCAGCGGATAAACGAGCAGTAGCCGGTGCAGCCTTGCGGAGGTAATCGGCTGGCGCTGCAATTCAAGCGTCGCATCGAATATTTTGGCGCCGGCCTGAAGATTACGCATGTGGACCGTGAGCTGTTCGGCGGGACGGGATAAATACCAGTCATAATCGATGTTCATCGGCATGAACGGCGATACGTGAAAATTCTTGCTCAGATTGAAACGGTGTCCATTCCCCGCGGCCAAAGCATCGCGGCAATCCAGCACGTAGGCGTAGCGTTCGTCCCAAGGCGTATTGTTGATATCGGCCACAATCGCGCACAAGTGATCCCCGCCGCGATCAAAACAATAGTAAAAACTGACCGGGTTGAAGCTGTAGCCGTAATAGCGCAAATGGGTCAAGAGCCTCACCGGCCCGTCCGGGCGCTGACCGGTTGTGTCGGCGACCAGCTCCAGCACGGCCTGTTTCAAGGGCAGTGCCGGATCCCCGAGATAATCCCCGCGCCGGAACCAGGCCAGATTGCGGCGCCCGACCGACCACAGGCGGGCGTCCCGAAACAGCTCGGGCAACTCGTCCAGATCGAGATACATCATGAACAAGCGGTAGCGAAACTGGTGCGGCACCGGCAGGAAGCGCCGATGCCGCACCCAGCCGGTATAAATCGCGCTGGAACGAACGTCCCGAGCGGCCTGTCCGGGTTGTCCATCAGGCATGGCGGAAATGCTCCAGGGCCGTGAGGGCACTGACCACGCCGTCTTCGTGGAAACCGTTACGCCAGTAGGCCCCGCAATAGCCGGTGCGGTTCACTCCGCTGATTTCAGCATGCCGCGACTGGGCCGCGGCGCCGGCCCTGGTGTAAGCCGGATGATGGTAAGTCAGGCGCTTGATGATCCTTTCCTCGGCGATACCGCCGGTATGGTTCAGCGTGACCAGCAGTGGCTCGGCCGTAATCAGGCCCTGCAGGATGTTCATGTTATAGGTCACGGCCACCCGGTCTGCCGGAGTCGGAGTCACGTGATAGTTCCAGGCGGCCCAGGCCAGCCTGCGGCGCGGCATCAAACGGCTGTCGCTGTGCAGCACGATGCTGTTTTCCTGATAGGGAATAGCCCCGAGAATATCCCGTTCACGGTCGCTGGGATCGCGCAACACGCGCAATGCCTGATCACTGTGACAGGCGAGGAATACCCAATCGAACGTTTCCTCGGCGCCGCCGGCGGGAGTCACACGCACCGAGTCTTGAAGCCGGCGGACGGCCGCAACCGGCGTATTCAGGCGGATACGCCCCTTAAAACCGGCCGTGAGCGCTTCGGCATAGCGCGCGGAGCCGCCCTCGATAACGCGCCACTGCGGACGGTCGTTGACCGTGAGCATGCCGTGGTGATGGAAAAAACGCACCAAGAAGCGCGCCGGAAATTCGAGCATTTGCCGTGGTTCGGTGGACCAGATCGCCGCCCCCATCGGAATAATGTAGTAATCGATAAAATGCTTGCAATAACCCTGCGCGGCCAGGTAGTCTCCAAGCCGGATTTCGCTGCCCTCGGCCAGTAGCTCGAGCGATTCGCGGTTGAATCGCAGGATGTCCCGGACCATGCGGTAGAACGCCGGGCGCAACAGGTTGCGCCGCTGCGCGAACAGCGCGTTGAGCGACGTACCGTTGTATTCCAGACCGGTTTTTTCGCAGCGGACACTGAAGCTCATGGTGCTGGGCCGCCAGGTTATGCGCAGCCTGTCGAGCAATGCGATGAATTTCGGGTAAGTACGGTCATTGAACACGATAAAACCGGTATCCACGGCAACCTGTTGGCCGCAATGAACGATATCGTGGGTATGGGTATGCCCGCCGACGTGACTGCCGGCCTCGAAAACGGTGATTTCATGTTCGCGGTGTAGATGGTAGGCCAGCGTATTGCCCGAAATACCCGCGCCGATGATGGCGATTTTCACTAAACCTGGATCCGGGTCAGGCGCGCGGCGCATCGCGGATACTGTCGGGAAGATTGCGCAGATCCCGGATCAGGCCGGCGCGTTCCAGCAGTCTGAGACCGTAATAGGTAATATCGATTTCCCACCAGAAGAAACCCTGCCTGGCCGAGCCGGGATAATGGTGGTGATTGTTGTGCCAGCCTTCGCCGAGCGTCAGCAGGGCGATCAAGGCGTTGTTGCGGCTATGGTCCCGGGTCGGATAGCGCCGGGTGCCCCAGCAATGCGCGAGTGAATTCACGCTGAAGGTTGCGTGATACAACGCGACCGTGGAAATTACGAACCCCCAGACGACTAACTGCAAGCCGTTGGTGGTCAGCTCCGGCCAATAGACCGCGAGGTATTCGCCGAGGCCATAGATGCTCAACGCCAGAAGCAGCGGCACCAGCACGTCGAACCGGTCCAGGAAGCGCAATTCGGGGAAAACCGCAAATTCCCTGACCCGCTCGAAACGGGTCGCGAAATAGGCGTCGGACAGAAACCAGCCCATATGGCTGCGCAAAAAACCGTGACGGACCGGCGAGTGCGCGTCTTCCGGGCGGTCGGAATGACGATGATGATGGCGATGCATGGAAGCCCACCACAGCGGCCCCCGCTGTACCGCGCTGGCGCCGAGCGAAGCGAACAGAAATTGCACCGGCCGCGAAGTTTTGAAAACCTTGTGGGAAAAATAGCGATGATAAAAGCCGGTCACGGCGAACATTCGCACAAGATAAAGCGTCAGAGCGACCGTCAGAGCGCACGGGCTCCAACCGACCCAGATCACGCCAAGACACGCGGCGTGCATCAGCACGAACGGCGCCGCGCGTAACCAGTCAATTTGAGTGCTGGACGACATTGGCCGGGGCTCCGGAAAGACTCCGCTATCGAGCCAGCGGAGCAGGCGCCAGCGTACTGGTCTGGCGTTAGTGGTCACGGCCGCCTCCGGCTTGATTTGCGATCCGCGGCGCCGGTGTCATTCGCTGGTGTCGCGGCACAGCGCGGCGACCCTCTGGACAGTCTGGGCGGACAGTCCAGAGTTGTTTCGTGGTGGATCCGTGTTTAATGCAATTTATAATGCACGACATAGCCTTCCGGGGTAATTGATTTGAGTTCCAGCCAGTCCTGGTCCGCCGAATACCATAAGTCGATATCGATCTTGGGCGCTTCCAGCTTGTAGTGATCCGCCTCGACCGGCTGGCCCCTGAGTTCGATCCGGTCCTTCCCGAGGCGCCTGATCCGGCTGTCCAGCCACTCACCGGTCTGCGGATTCAGCAGCCGCGGCCGGCTTAACATTTTAGGATTCCAATAGGCGAAACCCACCACGCAGTCATCCAGCACCCTCGGGATTGGCGATCGCAGCGTAAATCCGGCTTCTTCCAACCTGCCCTGGACGACGGTGACTTCCCCGTTTTCCTCGGTGTGGGATTCGATCGCCTTAAGACAATCGCCTTCCCAGCGTTCCCTGGCCGTATGTTCGTATTCGTACGCGTTGAAGAACAGGAACTTGACGTTAAAATTCGCCTGGCTCAGCAGCTCGCGCTGTCCGTCGGCAATTTCCGTCAGAATATAGCGATGCTCCCCGATCGGTTTCGCATCGAGATAGACATCGAATCGCCATTCCTTGGCAACCACGCCGGTAGCCATGGCAAACAGAATCAGACCGAGGTAACTAGTTCGTTTCATCGCTTCGTTCCTCCTTGGGCGGCCAGGGGAAAAACGCGCTGGTGCGCCGGATGTACTCGGAATAGCCGGGACGGCGTTCCCGGATATCCTTTTCCAGCAAAGCCACGCCGCTGACTTTGATCAACAGCAGCGTCATCAGCAGGGGACCCGGCAGGCTCCACCAGGCGCCCGCAGACAGGGCCACGAGATAGAACCCCCACCAGACGCAAAACTCGCCGAAGTAGTTGGGATGCCGGCTGTACCGCCACAAGCCGTGATCCATTACCGTCCCGCGCCGCTGCGGATCGGATTTGAATTTCGAAAGTTGCCAGTCCGCGATACTTTCGAAGGCCAGCCCCAGCGCCCACAATAGCAACCCGAGATAATCCAGCCACTCGCGGGGGGTAATGGAAAGCGCGCCGCCGAGCAAAGGAAGCGACACAATCCAGGCCAGCAGTGCTTGCAGCCCGAATATAAGATACAGACTCTTCAACCAGAAATGCGGTTCGTTGTTCTCGCGGATGATTTGATACCGGCGGTCCTCATGCCAGCCCCGGTTGCGCCAGCTCAGGTACAGGGACAGGCGCAGCGCCCACAGACCGACCATTCCGAGCAGCATGGGTCCCCTCGACGCGGTTTCAGGCGCCTGGTTGACGTAGACCGCGGCGGCCAGCAACAAGAACAGGCCCCACATGCTGTCGACCACCGTGACGTTATGTTTGTAGATGCTGACCAGCCATCCGGCGAAGCCGAAGGCGGCCAGTGCGGCAAGGCCGCTGAGGTAGACATTCAAATCAAACATGCGCGGGACCTTCAGCCGGTTCATTCAGCCGGGCGTAGCCGTCCATGCGCGTGGACAGCCAGAGCATGCCGGGCATCCAGACCGCCCAAACGACTCCAATGATCAGCAGAGTCGCGTTGTGCAACAGCAGTACGGCGCCTAGCCGGCTTGCGGCGAAATAGGCCAGGGGACCCCCGATCAGTCCGAACACCGAACTGACCAACCTGTGATCGCGCAACCAGCGCAGGCTCACATTCAACGTGGATGCAAACAGCATCCACAGCATTCCCATCCAGATCGGCAACAAGCGACCGGGCCAATCCGCGGCCGGGTAAGCGACCAGTTCCAGGCTCAGCAACAGCTGATCGAATGTCCCTCCGATCAGTGTGACCAGCAGCAAGAGGTACGCTTCCTGGCGCGCGGACCCGGCTTTGTTGAAATGCCAGGAGAGGATGAGTACGGACAACAGGACGCCCAGCCACGGCCAGCCATTGGCTCCGCCGAGCACGCAAGCGAGCCAACCCAACTGAAAGCCGATGAAATTGATTGCCTTGAGATGCATATCCGAATTACCGGGCGCGGAGCAAAGGGCGTTCGAATTGATAGTGGCTGACCCACCATTCCTGGCCGTTCCTGTAACCGAAAAGCTCGGCGCAGGACATGAAAAAGATGCGCCAGCGATTGCGCCACATGTCCGCCTCATGCTCGGCGTACGCCGAGATCAGAATCGGTTCAATCGCGGCGGCATGCTTGTCCAGATTGGAGAGCCAGGCATTCGCGGTTTTTTCATAGTGCGTGCCACTCCATCGCCATTGCCGCCTGAGTTTCAGTTGCCGCTGGAAGCGCAACGGCAGATCATCGCTCGGCATCATGCCGCCGGAGAAAAAAAACCGGCTCATCCAGTCATCGACTCCGGTGACTTCGAAAGCATACGGCGTGATCCGGTGCACGAAAATATGCAGGAAGAACTTGCCGCCCGGCGCCAGCCAGTCGTGCACCCGCGCGAACAGGGCCTCGTAATTGCGCATATGTTCGAACATCTCCACCGAGACGATGCGGTCGAACCGAGCGTCCGGTTTGAAGCCGTTCATATCGCAGGTGATGACATCAACATTGTTCAACTTGCGGCGGAGCGCTTCCGCCATGATGAATTCGCGCTGTGAATTGGAGTTGGAGACCGCCGTGATCCCGCTGCCGGGGTACCGTTCCGCCATCCATAGGGTCAACGAACCCCAGCCGCAACCCAGTTCCAGAATATTCCGCGCACCCTGTAGATCCGCATGTTCGCAGCTCAGATGCAAGGCATTGACTTCGGCATCGTCAAGCGTACGCGTATTTCCGTCCCAGTAGCAGGCGCTGTACTTGAGGTGCTTGCCGAGGTAATACCGGAAAAAAGAGGCCGGTACTTCGTAATGCTGGTTATTCGCCAGATCCGGCGTCAACGCGATCGGCGCGGCATTCATGCCATCGATAAAGCGGTGTTCAAGTTCTGCGGCCGCCGTACAATCTTGCGCGGCAATTTCCTGCAAGCGGGATTCCAGCAACCTGCGGATGCCGGCACGAATCGCGTAATCAGGTACGAGTCCGCGTTCAGACCAATTGATCGCGAGTCGAGTGACCTGCAAAGAATTTCCCCCCATCAGTGCCTGCAAGCTGCGCGCGTTTTGCAACTCCGTATCCCCGTAAATAAATTATTCTTAATGTTGATTCCAAAAGCGATTCCATGACAGGATCAGCGACCGCATCGGGGCAAAGATTATATGCTTAAATACCTATACGCGTCACGAGTGGTTTTGGATGATCAGGGGATCAAATCTCAAGAAATGTTCACAGCGATGATTCTGAATCTGATTGCAAATACCGGGAAATGATGGCGCGCGCCACCGGGACTCCATTTGAGACAGAAACGCGCCGGTCCGACCGGCCTATTACTGTTCGATCCGGCCGTGTGAAATACTCGAGTCGGTCTGGGACCGGAATGGCGCTTAACCTAAAGCTTACCTGACGTAACATTCCGAAACGCCCCATTTTTACCCGAGCTCTTCGACGCTTGACGCTTCACGAGCGCACTGGTAGTCTCTGCGATAAGCACATTTATGCTCCTATAACCATAATCCAGCAAGGGGGTGACGGTGTTGCTGCACATTGCTTCGGGGGAGTGGATCGCGGCCGAACGGCCCCACCAATTTTATATCGGTAAACGAGCCGCGCGGAGCTATCCGCAGACCGACCCGTTCCGCATCTCTGATTCCCCGGGACTCGCTCCGGACCTACCGAGCACTCGGACGAGGAGACTGTTGAGGCGAAAGTTAGCGGCCTCGGCGGTTCTCGCACTGTTGGCGTTGCTGGCGCCGCGACTGGACGCAGTTGGGCCGAATTCCAGTCTGCCTTTCCAAAGCACCGAGATGCGCGAGCCGTGCAGCAACTTCGTGGCAACCAAGCAGCCGTTTTTCGGCGAAACCCATTTACATACCTCCTATTCCTTCGATGCCGTGTCGATCGATACGCGCAACACGCCGAAGGACGCCTACCGCTACGCAAAGGGCGAGGCCGTCGGATTGCCGCCGTGGGCGGACACCCGGACCGGAACCGAGCCTCCTCTGACCGATGCGCCGACGCTGGTGACCGAACACCCCTACTGCATGCCGGGCGAGCACTGCGAGTTCATGGCCACCCGCACGATTCAATTCCCGGTGGGGCGGGCGCTCGATTTTGCGGCCATCACCGATCATGCCGAGCAGTTCGGAGAAGCCAACATCTGCGAATTCGAGGCGACGCAAGCGTGTGGTGACGATTCAAATTGTCCGGTCGTCGCCGGCCAGAAGTGCATCGTCGGGATGTGCCGGCCCGAGGGGTACGATAGCGTCACGTGCCTCTCGGCACGGCAGGAAGCGTCCCGAATTCGCACGGGTCCGATCGCAAGCTTCATCGCGGCACTCGAAAACGTCCCCGAAGCGGTGCGTCGTCCCGATTTTTGCGGCGAAGACGGATCAATCTGTACGAAGCAGGCGAAGCTCGTCTGGGATCAGATCCGACAGGATGCGGAAGAGGCATACGACCCATGTACCTTCACCTCCTTCGTCGCCTACGAGTACACGGCGATGGCGGTGAGCGGCAGGTGCGGGAATTCGAGTTCGGCGTCCGCGGACGCTGAGCCTTGCTGGCAGGATGAAGACTGCCCGGCGCCGCAGGCGTGTCTGTTCGACTTTCCCGGCAGCTCGGGCGCCGACAATCTGCATCGCAATGTGATTTTCCGGAACGACGACGTGATCGATCAGCCGATCAGCAACGTCGAAAGACCGCTAGGCTGTGGCGCCAATAGCCTGTGTACCAACCCCGCGCAGGGTACCACGACGCCGAACTCCCCGATCGCTTCCCCGGCAGTAATGCTCCAGGAGTTGAAGGCCGAATGCATCGATAACCCGGACCACCCGCGGTGCGACGTCCTCACGATTCCCCACAACTCGAACCTCAGCGGCGGCAGCATGTTCATCCTACCCGACAGTTCCGCCGAGGGCCGTGCCGAAGCGCAGATCCGTAACCTGCTGGAACCGCTCGTCGAAATCTCGCAGATCAAGGGCCAGTCCGAGTGCCGTTTCAACGCGAAAACCGGCGTCGCCTGGACGAATCCTCCGGACGAGCTGTGCGATTTCGAGAACATGGGCTTTGCCAGGCTCGGTGCCGAAGCTTCTGGCTATCTTACGCCGGAGATGCAAGATCCCGGCTCGATTCCACCGCGCAGTTACGTGCGCAATACCCTGGAAAACGGGATTCAGTACGCCGCAGAGAACGGAATAAATCCATTCCAGCTCGGTTTTGTCGGCGCCCTCGACAATCACAACGGCACCCCGGGCCAATCGGACGCGGAACAGTATGCGAAGAGCGGGGCGCATGGCATTCAGAGCTTTTCAGTCTCCGCGCAGGCGCTCAACGAGCGGTTCTTCCTCGGGCTCGAGACCAACGCGGGCGGCCTCGCGGTGGCATGGGCGGAAGAGAATTCACGCGATGCCATATTTACCGCGCTCAAGAACCGCGAAACCTATGCGACCAGCGGCACCCGACCGATCGTGCGCTTCTTCGGCGGTTTCGGCCTCCCCTCGAACCTTTGTCAGCGCGGCGACTTCGCGGAGCGCGGTTACGCACGCGGCGTCCCGATGGGCGGCAGTCTCCGGGGAGGCGGCATTGGGACTGCGCCGCGCTTTGCGATCCTCGCGATCAAAGATGTCGGTTGGCCGGATCACCCCGGTACCAGCCTGCAACGAGCCCAAATCGTCAAAGGCTGGGTGGACCAAAGCACCGGCGAGACACGCGAAGCGGTGTATGACGTTGCGGGAAATCCCAACAACGGCGCGTCGGTCGATCTGCGGACCTGCACGACGAGGGGCAATGCATTTGCCCAACTCTGCACCGTGTGGACGGATCCGGACTTCAATGCCGGCGAACACGCGTTTTACTACGCCCGTATCCTCGAGAACCCGAGTTGCCGGTGGACTCAGTACTACTGTAATGCCCGGGGCGTCGACTGCAGTAAATCCATGGGAGGCTGCCGCACCGAGGACCCCCGGTTCAATGGCCAGGACTGCAACTCCAACGACGAGTGCGGCGGCGGTGTCTGTACGCTCCCCGATCGTTACGAGGAGTTTGAGTATCGGCAATGTTGCGGCGACGTGGTACCGATGACGGTGCAGCAACGGGCCTGGACTTCGCCGATCTGGTACACGCCCTTGTGACCACACAGGGCAGGTGAGGCCTGGAAACAATGCGGCGCTGGCTGCGCAGCCCGGTTCTGCACTTCATGGTCATTGGCGCGGTGCTCTTCGCCGGGAGCTTGCTGCGCGGCACTTCCGCGCCTGAGCGGGCGAAGGTCGACCGTGAGCCCATACTAGTCTCGCGCGCGCGCATCCAGGTCATGCGCGCGGACTTCGCGAAACGCTGGGGTACCCCAAGCCGTTGACTTAATCTGTTGATCTCGACCCGATAACGGGCCTAAGATGGACCTCCGCATAGGCTTTTCTATTTGGATCATGCAGGAGATATTTTCCGTAGCCTCTACTGGAAACCACCCTCGGATACCGCCCG
>JBGTCG010000156.1:0-5785 GCA_041748915.1 Methylococcales bacterium | reverse complement strand
GACTATTTCGTGTTGAGCCGCAAAAATGGCGAAATTCCCGATACCGCGCCGGTCGATTTCGGCGCGTATCCGGGACTCCAGGTCCGCTGGAAACCAGAGATCGACGCGGCCGGGAAAAACCGGCTCAAGCGCCGGGTGCTGTGGAGCATGGGCTATTCCGAAAAGCTCACGATTTCCAAACGCCCGGAAGAGATTGACAACGAGCTATATCAGGGCATCTGGAAGGAAGTCAACGCGCATCTGAATACCCGCGCGTCGAATCACGCGGAGCTGGTCGAACAGCTCGGCATCATGCGCTTCGGGCGCCGTCCCAGGGTCGCGGATACGTTTTGCGGCGGCGGATCCATTCCATTCGAAGCGGCGCGCCTCGGCTGTGATGTCTACGCATCGGATTTGAATCCGATTGCCTGCATGTTGACCTGGGGAGCGCTCAACATCATCGGCGCGGATGAAAAGACCCGCGACGAAATCGCAAAAGCACAGCGCGAGGTCGCCGCGGCGATGGACCAGGAGATCACCGCGCTGGGCATCGAGCATGACGCGCACGGCAACCGCGCAAAGGCCTATCTCTATTGCCTCGAAACCCGCTGTCCCGAAACCGGCTGGCGCGTTCCGATGGCGCCCTCCTGGGTGATCAGCAAAACCCATCAGGTTTGCGCGAAGCTTGTACCCAATTCGAAGAAAAAGTGCTTCGAGATCGAAGTCGTGACCGGCGCCTCCGAAACGGAAATGCTTGAAGCCGCCAACGGCACGGTGCAGGAAGGTTATCTGGTCTATACACTCGATGGCGAACCGCATCGGACCGCGATCAAGAGTCTGCGCGGGGACTATACCCGGCCCGGTGGTTCCAACGGAAACCGGCTGCGCCGGTGGGAAAAATGCGATTTCAAACCGCGCTCCGACGATATTTTTCAGGAGCGGCTTTACTGCATTCAATGGACCTGCTCAAAGGTTGATCCGGCCAAGCGCAGGACGGTCGCCTGGACCGAGTTCCGCCCGGTCGGCGAAGCAGACTTGAAACGCGAAGCCCGGGTCGATGAGATCGTCGCAACCAGCCTTGCGCGCTGGCAGGCGGAAGGACTGGCGCCGGATATGGCGATTGAGCCGGGTGATAAGACAGACGAGCCAATTCGCACGCGCGGCTGGACGCATTGGCATCATTTGTTTAATGGGAGGCAGTTGGTTACATTAGCTGTTTGCAAAAATTTCCTCAGAAATGAACCTCTACATCTTGCGATGCTACCTGCTATTTTGAATTTGCAATCTAAGCTATGCAGTTGGCACAACGATGGTAGAAAAGGTGGGTGTCAAAATGCTTTCTCTAATCAGGCCCTAAACACACTTTTCAATTATGGTACTAGGGGAACCGCGGATATCTTACCGTACATTCAAAAGGATACCCCACACTACCCATTAGAAACTATAACGCAGATCACCGCGGCACCTGTTTCTGAAATGGGACACCGCTACGACATCGGAATCACCGACCCCCCCTACGCCGACGCCGTCCACTACCACGAAATCACCGAGTTCTTCATCGCGTGGCTGCGCAAAGATCCGCCCGCGCCATTCAAGGACTGGGTCTGGGACAGCCGCCGCGCGCTCGCGATCAAGGGCGATGGCGAAGAATTCCGGCGCGGGATGGTCGAGGCGTACCGCGCGATCACGGAGCACATGCCCGATAACGGCCTTCAGATCGTGATGTTCACCCACAAGGACAGCGGCGTCTGGGCGGATATGACGCACATTGTCTGGGCCGCGGGATTACAGGTAACCGCGGCCTGGTATATCGCGACCGAAACCACGTCTGAACTCAAGAAGGGCGGCTATGTGCAGGGCACGGTGCAGTTGGTGCTGCGCAAGCGTCAGGGATTCGAATCGGCTTATCAGGATGAACTGGTCCAGGAAATCCGCGACGAAGTGCAGTCGCAGATCGAGACGCTGACCGGCCTCAACCAATCCCTGAAATCCAAAAACCGTGACCAGAATTTATTCACCGACGCGGATCTGCAAATGGCGGGTCATGCCGCGGCGCTCAGGGTTCTCACGGCCTATGCCCGGATCGACGGCGTGGACATGACGCGGGAAGCTTTGCGGCCGAGGCAAAAGGGCAAAAAAACCCTGGTCGATGAGATCATCGCGCTCGCCGTGCAGATCGCGAACGAGTTTCTGGTGCCCGAGGGGCTCGATCCCAAGGTCTGGGAAAAGCTCGCGAACGCCGAGCGCTTTTATCTCAAAATGCTCGGACTCGAAGCCGAAGACCTGAAGAAACTCGATAACTATCAAAACTTCGCGAAGGCCTTCAAGCTCGCCGATTACGACCCCCTGATGCACAGTGTGAAGCCGAACAACGCGCGGCTCAAATCGGCGGTTGAGTTCGGCCGCGGCGGATTTTCGGGTTCCGAATTCGGCGAGTCGCCGACCCGCGCGCTGTTGTTCGCGTTGATGTCGCTGCAGCGCGGCCAGACGCCCGACGAGGTCATGGCCAACCTGCGCGACAACGTGGCGGATTATCTGAAACGGCGCGAACAACTCGCCGCGATCTGCCAATATCTCGCGCAAAAGCTGGCCCACCAGCGGCCGGAGGAGGCCTCCCATGCGCGCGTGCTGAATGGTCTGATCCGCAACGAGAAAGTCGCCGGACGTTAGTAGTCAGTCATGTTAATTTGCAATAAGCCGTCACCCCGGCACGGATTGCCGGGGTCCAGGACACAGGACGTGATCGGCGCCGTCGCCGTCCATGGCCACGGCAGATTCCGGCACTCCCTGCCGGAATGACGAACCCAGCCAATTCATATTGACTGTGCCTCCTAAGTGCGAATAAATTCGCACCTACATGGCGCTGGATATTCGCTTCCCGGCGGGTATGACGGACTTTCGCATCAATCTGACAAAGTAGAATCAATCCGGCAATATCAGAATACATGCTGACCCGTTACTCCTCCCGGCTGACCCGCCTCGACCGCGCGTTCCTGTGCGAGAAACTCAAAGGCGCCAGGCGCTACCGGCGCATCGCGGGCTATTTCCGCAGTTCCCTGTTTGAAATCGCCGAAGAGGCCCTCGAAGGCATCGAACAAATCCAGATCGTCTGCAACAGCGAGATCGATCCCCAGGACGTAAAAGTCTCCCGTGCGGTACGCGAGGCGGCGCTCAAGGCGCAATGGAATAAAATCCCGGCGGAAACCGAAAGCCTGCTATATCGGGAGCGTTACCGCAGACTCTACGAATTATTGCTGCGCGGAACCGTGGAAGTGCGGGTCGCGCCCCGGGATGCCTGCGCCTTCGTGCATGGCAAAGCCGGTGTGATCGAATTGAACGACGGCTCGAAAACCTGCTTCATGGGATCGGTGAATGAGACCCGCGAAGGCTGGCGGGATCATTATGAACTGCTCTGGGAAGATTCCTCGAGCGAGGGCGTGCAGTGGGTCGAGGACGAGTTTCAATACCTTTGGGAGCGTTCCTATCCCCTGCCCTCCGTAATTGTCGAGGAAATCCAGCGGATTTACCGCCGGACCGAGATCTCCATCGAGGAATGCGCGCCCACAGAGCTGCCCGGAGCCGCGATGGCCGAAGCGCCGATCTACCGCGGCGGCGAGCAACTGCAACCCTGGCAGCGCGCATTTGTCGGGCTGTTTCTGGAGCACCGGGAGACCTACGGCAAGGCGCGGCTGTTGCTGGCCGATGAGGTCGGGGTCGGCAAGACCCTGTCGCTGGCCACCAGTGCGCTCCTGGCTTCGCTCCTCGGCGATGGCGCGGTGCTGATCCTGTGCCCGGCAACGCTCACGCAACAGTGGCAGGTGGAGCTGTTTGACAAACTCGGTGTACCGTCGGCGGTATGGCTTTCGCAAAAAAAAGCGTGGCTCGATCACCAGGGCCATGTAATCAAGACCCGCGGCGCCGAGGACGTCGCGCATTGTCCTTACCAGATCGGCATCGTGTCCACGGGGCTGATTTTTCATGGGGCTCCCGAACGCGATTTCCTGCTGCAGCGCAAATACGGCACTTTGGTCGTCGATGAAGCGCATCGCGCGCGGCTCACGGGCGGTTTCGGCAAAAACAGCGGGGAACCGAATAATCTGCTGGGCTTTATCCGGGAAGCCGCGCGCCGCGCCCGTCATGTGCTGCTCGGCACCGCGACGCCCATTCAGACCGAAGTGTCCGAACTCTGGGATTTGCTCGATGTGCTGAATCAGGGCGCCGACCATGTGCTCGGGCGCCTTGGCAGCGTCTGGAAGCGGCCCGGGGAGGCGCTCAAAATAGTCACCGGCGAGGACTGCCCAGCGGATGAATCGCGCTGTTGGGATCTGATCCGCAATCCCCTGCCGCCGAAAACCCGTGACGCGGTTTTCGATGCGATCCGCGCGGACCTCGGGATCGCCGATGACGCACACTTTACCGACCGGCCGATCACCGATCTGGATGACTTCACGCGCGAGGACCTCGCGGACACCATCCGATCACGCAAAGACGATCTGACGTTTTTCCAGCGACACAACCCGATTCTGAACCACACCGTGCTGCGCAAGCGCGCGACCCTGGAAGAACTGGGCTTGCTCGAAAAAATCGCGGTGGACGTTCACCCTGCGCGCAATAATGAAAAGCCGTTCTTCGCGGGGCTCGGTTTGTTCACCAATCAGCTTTTCGACGGCGCCTATGCGGCCGCGATCGAATTCAGCCGCCTGGTCAAGCAACGCACCCGGTCGGCCGGATTCATGAAAAACCTGATGCTGCAGCGAATCTGTTCGAGCTTCGAATCCGGCCGCGGCACCGCTGCCTCGCTGCTCGAGAAGGGTGTCCTGGACGACGAGGATTACGGTCAGCCGCTATCCCGGCTGGACAGTTACAGCGACGAGGAGCGGTATCACCTGCAAATCATCGTCGAGCTGCTCTCCCGGCCGGAGGCGCAAGATCCCAAGTTTCAGGCGGTGTTGCACTATCTGCGGGAGGAACGCTGGCTGGATCTTGGCTGCATCGTATTCAGCCAGTACTTCGACACCGCGAATTGGATCGCCAACAAGCTTGCCGCGCAATTACCCGGCGAACGCATCGCGCTCTATGCGGGCGCCGATCGCAGCGGTTTCCATCACGCCGGGCAGTTTGGCACGGCGCCACGCGAAGAGATCAAACAGGCTGTCAAGAATAAGGCGGTCCGGCTGGTCATCGCGACGGACGCGGCCTGCGAAGGGTTGAACCTGCAGACCCTGGGGACGCTGATCAATGTCGATCTGCCCTGGAACCCGTCCCGATTGGAGCAGCGGATCGGGCGCATTCAGCGCTTCGGTCAGCGGCACCGTTCCGTGGACATGCTGAACCTGGTCTATCACGAAACCCGCGATGAGGATGTATTTGCCAAACTGTCCGAGCGCATGCGCGATAAATTCAATCTTTTCGGCTCGCTGCCCGATGTGATCGAGGATGACTGGATCGAGGACATCGAACAACTGGACGCGAAGCTGTCCGAATTCATCGAACAGAAAAAACGCGCCAACGCCTTCGACCTGCGTTACGGTTCGACCCTGGAACCTTCCGATGACCGCTGGGAACTTTGTGCGCGGGTGCTTTCCCGCCGGGACATTATCGACCGGCTGTCGGTGTCCTGGTAGCGCGGTAGGTTGGGGATGGCGAAGGCGTAGAAGTCGTAGGGCGGGTTAGGCCAAGCCGTTGACTTAATCTGTTGATGAAAAATAAATAATGTCTTCGTAGTTCAGGGGTGCCTGAGCTAGTCCAAGGCGTTCGGCCGGCGTCTTGCCATCCTTGCCGGTCAAGATGTAATTGTGGACCGTCC
>JBGTCG010000155.1:0-32896 GCA_041748915.1 Methylococcales bacterium | reverse complement strand
TAATCCGCCATATCGCTGTCAACCTGATCAAGAAGGAAAAATCCTCGAAAGTCGGCGTCAAGACTAAACGCTTGAAGGCCGGGTGGAACAACGATTATTTGCTTCGGGTGATTGGCGGAATTTAAGCCCGATTGCCCTGATGTTTGGCCCGATTTTCTAACGGTATAACATCCTGAAATGGGGCGTTATACAGTTCCGGAGATCATCCCAGACGATCTTGCCACCTGATTTGGTATTGAAGGGACCATTTCGCAGTGACGGTCACAGTCACCACCAATAGAATCATAATCGGGCATTCATACCAACGAATCGCACGCGGCTTCTCAAGTAATCTTGGCTATCATCCGCCGGTTCCGGGTCAGTGTGGCCCAGTATTTACCGCTGTAGAACCAATGGATATAAAATGCCTCGATCAGGCATTTGGCGAGCGTTTTCGCGTTGAATGGAAAATCCGCTTCGGCCGCGCAGAGTTCATGTCGAATCGTAAAACTTTTGGCGAGAATGCTGCACCGGGAAAGATGGTAACGGCTTGAAATGATCACCGCGGTTCTTTTGCGGATCAGTTCGCGGGAATTCCTGAGGTTTTCGAGCGTGCTCCGGGAATCCTGTTCGAGGTGCACCGACCGCATTGAAATTCCCTGCATTTGGAGATAGCGGAGACCGGCCAAAGCCTCGGAAATGTCGTTTCCCGGACTCCGTCCACCCATCAGAATCGCGTTGCCGATGCCGCAATCGATCAACCGGTCGAGCCGTGCGATGTATTCCGGGTCTGGATGGTTGTTGACAAGTTGCTTGCCAAAGACCAGGCCCACCGCATCCGGTGCCGGAAGCGAACATGGCGCGGTTCTCGCTAGGTACAGAATCCGTACCATAATCAACGCGAGAAATCCACCGGCCGACCCGATCAGCGCCAGAATCGAAATCAGCAGCACGAACAAGGCGTCCCGGTCCGCCTTGCGGCTGATTTCAGACGGGATCGCGCGCAGCAAGCGGGTCACGGTGTTTCGAGTGGCGAACAGTACGGACTAAAGCTGGTCGAATTCATGATTGGAGCCTTTTACTGATGGATCACGGTAACCCTGGCTTCGGCGAGTATCGCACCATCGAGTTCGGATACCGTGAAGTGATAGATCGCGGTCGGCGCCGAGGCGGCCACCGCAACCGCGGTGATACGGATCCGGCCGGCTAAATGATCCGCGGTGTCGACATAAAGCCGCACATTTCTAAAGGCGGCCAGCCAGCCGCGGGTCGTTAGGCCATTCAGCAAACCGCCGTGGATCGCCACGGCCTGGGCGCCGTACTCGAGCAGGTGGATCGAAGATAATTCGCCGCTTGCACGTAGCGGATTCGATTGTTCGAGATGGGTTCCTGAAAGGCAGTCGATCGAACGCTCGTCCCAGTATTCAACCGAATCGATCAAACACATTCGCCCCGAATGCGGGATCAGGATTTCGAATTGTTCCCGGATTAACCTGGAATGCGCGCAGTCCGGAGCCGCAGGTCTATCCATCTTGCCAATAATCGTAGAAATTGAACCAGTTATAGGGCGCCGATCGAATCGTCCGCTCCAGGATATCGGCATATTTTTGCATCCATTGCTGAAGGTCCCGATGCCGGTTGGCCTTGTCCAGCTCAATATTCTCACCGAGGATCTCGAAGCGAAGTTCGTAGCGATTGCCGCCGAGGTAGATTCCGAAAAAAACAATCAGCGGAACCCGTAGTGCTGCCGCGATCAAAATCGGAGCACTCGGCAAGTCGATTTCGCCTCCTAAAAGCGTACATCGTACCTTTTTCTTCTGCCCGCTTGCCATAATCCGGTCACCGAGCAGACCGACCGCGCAGCCTTTGTCGACCGCATCCTTGACTTGCAGCATGCTGTCGACGGAATGGGGTGGAATCATCATCTCGGAAACCGCGGGGTTGAGTGCGTTGAGGACCTCGACGATCATTGGATTATGCTGTTCGTACATGAGTATTTTAATCGGCAGCGGGCATCTTTTAACCGCATAGCAGCGTAATACCTCGTAGCTTCCAACATGACTGCCGAGCAACACGGAACCCTTTCCCTGCCTCGAGTAACGCAGCGGGATGTTATCGTCGGGGAAGCGGATGTCCAGCTGGTGGAATTGACCGGTCATCAGGTAGACCCGGTCGAGAATCGTCGACGCAAAACAGAAGATATGGCGCCCGACGTCCAGCCAGGAAGGTTCCCGGTTCAAGACCCGTTTCAGATAATGCCGCGAGGCTCTGCGCTGGACCGGCGCAAACAACAGGAAGTACAGCGTGATCGGATAAAGCAGGATGCGCGCCGCCCGGCGACCCAGATTCATGGCGATCCAGCGGATGGTTTTCAGCGCGAACGGGGTGCTGCGTTCTTGCTGGCTCTGCCAGGAGCGCGTCAATCCACATTCTCCACGGTCAGCGATCCGGACGCGAGTTTTTGGTCTCCGCGGCAGCAAATGAATCGAAACGAGAGGATGCCGTTCCCGGTCAGAGTGATCGTAAACGATTCGTCCGGATAAAGCGGATGATGGAACTTTGCGGTCGCAAACGCATTGATGCGGAATCCGGGTTTCCATTCCCGGACCGTGACGCGCACCAGATCCAGCAGGATCACGCCGGGCACAACAGGATCCCCCGGGAAATGGCCATCGAAGCACGGATGCCGCGCATCGATTCGGAATTCACGGGAGACGGTTTCAGGCAATGTCGAGTTCCCGGATCAGACTGTCCAGTTTCAATTTCACGATCTTGCCGAGTTCGTTGCGCGGAATTTCCTGGATCCGATGCAAGGGGCGCGGCAGAAATACCTCGTCGATTGATTGTCTGAGATCGTAGAGAATGCTTTTTTTGCTGCGACGGCTGACCACGAGGGCTCCCAACCGGCCTTGGGACGTCCGATAAAACAGCCCGTCCCGGACGCCCTCGATTTCGTTGATCAGCCGGGTTAGTTCCGCGAGAGAGGCTCGTTTGCCGCCGACTTTCACGAGATCCGACGATCTGCCGATCACTGTAAAGCAGCCATTGGCATCAACGGCAAGGCGATCATCCAGCTCGACCGGATTTTGCAAATGGCCGCCGCGCACGTTGCATCGATCTTCGCCGGCGCTGACCCGCACGCCGGAGTAAGGTTGCCATTTGTCGAGAACCGCAATCCGCCGTGATGCGAAAGACAGCGTCTCGGTACTGCCGAAAATCTCCAGCAGCGGTGCGCCCAGCCTGGCCTCGATCGATTCGGCGAGCTTAAGCGGCATGGGTGCGGTCGAAGAAAGAACTCCGGCCAGATTGGTCCAGTGCAGATCCGATTCGGCGCACGCTTTCAAATGGGCCGGCGTTGAAATCAACAGACAGGGTTGTTCCGCTGCGGTCACGGTTCTGCGAATATCCTCGGGAAAGAAAGGCCGCTCGCTGCGAATCATTGCGTTGGCCGCGAGCGGCCAGAATACCGAGGTTTCCAGGCCGTACATGTGCTGTGGCGGAACCGTTGAAACCAGTACGAGATCCCGCGAGCCGATTCCGAGCCTTTGGGTCGCAAGCCGCGCGGATTTCAGGAATTCGGCGAATGTTTTCGGGATCGCCCTGGGCCTGCCAGTGCTTCCGGAGGTAAACGAGAACGACGCGATCCGGTTGCCTTCGATATCCGGAAAGCGCGCGGCGTCGTCGCCCGCGAGGTCGGCAAGCGCGATCTTGAATCCTGAATACCGCGAATTCGGCTCATCACCGGCACAGTAGCTGCCGGCATAATCGTTCAGCAGGCTTTCAATACATCCCCGGCTCCGGTTTTGCGGGAGCAGATTGATCTGTCCGCGAAGGATAACCGCGAGATAACAGACCGTAAAAAGATAGCGGTCCTGACAAAGATTGAGCGCGTAGCGGCCATCCGGCAGGCGCAGACTGATTTGTCGGGCCTGGAAAAAAAGATTCGCGAGCGACATCTTTTTTCCGTTTACGACGCTGAAACAGCGGTCCGGGTCCGCGTTCAGAAAATTGTTCACCGTGTGGGGGGTCGGGTTGGTAGACATAAAACCGGCAAGCCAGGAATATCTAAAAAGAATCTTGTCCTAAAATAGACCGGAAGTTTCCGGCCGGTTGTTACAATTCCGAGATTTCCGGCGGCCCCGGTACGACCAGCGCGCCGCGGCGGCCTGCGAGGTAGCTGCGGAATTTGGCGCCAAGATAGCCCAGCAGAAAACGAAACAGCCTTTTCAGATGAGCGGGATCAATCAGCGCCAGCTTAAGATACCGGTGCATGACCCGGCGCTGTCGATAAAAGGTTTTGAGAATATCCTGATATTCAAAATCCAGTTCTTTGATCGTGAGCCCTTCAGGCGCCCAGATGAAATTCATACCGTTCATCTTTTCCCAGTGGTCCTTGCGAATCGTGGTTCCATACAATTCACGGTAGATCGGCGAGCCCGGGTACGGAGTGAATTTTGAAAGATTCATCGTCGACATCGGAAGACGCCGGACAAAGGTTTTGGTTTTTTGAATCGTTTGGGGGGTTTCGCCCGGGTACCCGAGCATGAATAAACCCTTGCAGCGAATGCCGGCCTCGTGGGTCCAGTTCACGGCCTTCTCGGAAGTTTCGACCCTGGCCGCCTTGTCCATTTTTTGAAGCAATTCGTTGGATCCGGTTTCCAGACCGAAGCTGATTTCCCAGCAGCCGGCCTGTTTCATGCGCTTGAGTACCTCGGGTTTTACGGTATCGACCCGAGCGGTGCAGTTCCAGGTCATGTCCAGACCGTCTTCGATGATCCGGTCGCATAAGGCCAGAGTGCGGATACGGCTCGCCAGAAACAGATCGTCGACGAATTGGATATGACGGATTCCGAACGTTTGGTTCAGGAATTTCATCATTCTGAACACCATCTCCGGTGAATTGGCGCGGACTTTCGCGCCGAATGTCGAGGTGTCGCAGAATTTGCACAGGAACGGGCAGCCTCGCGATGCCGCGAGCGTGGCCACGGGGCCCTGCGGATAATCGAAAATCGCGGGCAGATAACGATCCGGAAAATCCTTGAGCAGGTCCCAGGCCGGCATCGGCAGGTTGTCGAGGTCGTCGATGTTTGGCGCCGGCGGGGTTTTGAGCACCTCCCCGTTCCTGCGCCAAAGGATTCCGTTGACGTGTTCCGGGGTCCTGTCCTGGTCGAGACAGGCCAGCAATTCGGGCAGAACCCTTTCCCCTTCGTGAATCACGGCGAGATCGAATTCGGGAAAGCGTTGGAGAGTTTCCGTCGCCATCGAGGAAATATGCGGACCGCCGACTATGATCCGGATCCGGGGACAGGATTTCTTGACCGTGCGTGCGATGTGCGCGGCCTGCCAGACTCCGACCGTGAACAGGGTGATGCCGAGATAATCGGGTTTTTCCTGTATCACCTGATGGGCGGCCTGGTCCGCGGAGAGTTCCTCGATATCGCTTTCGATGATTGCCGTCCGGTAGCCCTGTTCGCGAACCGCGGCCGCAAGGTATAACAGCCCCAGTGACGGAGCGCGATTCGTGATGTGACGGACGAATCGATACCCCGCCGCGATCCGCTCGTAAGGCGGGTTTACGAAGATTATTTTACTCGCGGCCATCGGCATCAATTGCTTTGTTGTCGTCTGAAGTGGTGAATTACTGAAATTTTAAACAGATCAATGTGCGCTACCAGATATAAAACAGTAAAATACTCTATTTTCAATAACCGTTAAAGGGTACGATTTCGCATGAACTAAGTTGCGGAACCGAATCTGCCATGAAAAACAAGCTGTTGTCCCTGCAAGACAAGCGCTTACGGCGCAAACGCGCCTTGATCGAAACCATCTGACCGACTGAAAAATATCTCCCGGGTCGAGCATACCCGCCCTCGTAGCGTGGCGAACTTTATGGTCAATTTGGTCGCTGGATTGATCGCCTATACTTGGCAACCGAATAAGCCTGCATGGGTCCGTAACCGCTTCCTACTGGATGCTTTGTGAAACCTTACACGAAATTCACATTAAAGTTAGCGTGTGATACATCAAGAATTCGCTGTTACTAATGATCAAGCTTCAGCCCATCGACCGTATCGCGACAATTTCCCGAAACGAATTTATCGCAGTTTATAAAAATCTGGACACGCCAGTCGTTATCGAACAGCTTACCCGGACTTGGCCGGCACGCCAGAAATGGAATTTGGATTATCTCTGTGAAATCGCGGGCGATAAGATCGTACCGTTATACGGTAGTGGTGAACGTGCCAAGGGAAGGCGGCATCAACATGCTTCGATATTAAAAATGCGACTCAGGGACTATATCGATGCACTAAAACAGGGTGAAAACCGACTAAGAATATTTTTTCTTAATCTCCTTTCTGAAGTCCCGAAATTAACTGAAGATTTCACGTATCCGGAAATAGGTTTAAAGTTTTTCACCAAATTACCGGTCATGTTTTTTGGTGGTAAAGGCGCCAAAGTGCAAATGCACTTTGACATCGATTTGGCGGACATTTTGCTCTGCCACTTCGGCGGTAACAAACGCGTGTATTTGTTTGCGCCGGAACAAAAAAAATATCTCTACCATGTGCCGTACTCATTTAGCGCCTTGTTCGATATCGATATAGAACTGCCGGATTTTGAACGATTCCCGGCGCTACAATACCTTGAAGGCTTCGTGACTGAATTGACGCATGGCGATGCGTTGTATATTCCACCGGGATATTGGCATTACATTGTCTATGAAGAGATTAGTTTTTCCATGTCATTGCGCGCATTTCCCAGACAACCGAAGGCGTTTTTGCAGATGCTCCACAATATTTTGGTTATTCGGAATGTTGAGGGTTTAATGCGGAAAGTGGTAGGGCAATCCTGGAATGATAGAAATGAGTTAAATGCCGTAAAATGCACCCATCGAAATTTGGGTATTTGAAATAAGCGCCTGGAATGCGCCGACGAGAGGAGGCGTATCGTTTACTGGAACTACTCGAATGATGCGCTTCGTACCTCACCGGATACGGAACACCGTATCACGAACCGGGCGCATTGAATAATTCATCACCGGAAACCCGCCTTGCTTGAGCGGGAACAATGTGCAACTCGTTGACGGACAACAAACCCCAATCGATGCACCGTCTAGTTTGATTTCGCACCAGAAACGACTGGCAAGCTAGTCGTGTGTACAAACTTGGAATGTTTTCAGCGATGAACGTCCTGAGACTGTCAACGGAATTCTTACTCGGAACGCTCGGTTGAGCCTCCTGTGGGATTGCAAGAGCCTCTTCAATGCTTTTTTCCTGCTTTTTACTTGCGGCCACCGTGATCAATTGCCTCGTTGTCGGCTGCGAAGGTGAATCGAGAAAAATCTGTTTGAATGTGCGGTACAAAGTATAAAACAGTAAAATGTTTTATTTTGATTAACTGTTAAAGGTGCCAATTTTGCCCGAACTCGTTACGGAACTGAAATTGCTCCTGATCGATGCTCTGAATTTGGAAGACGTGAATCCCGATGACATCGAACCGGACGCGCCGTTGTTCGGCGAGGGCCTCGGCCTCGACTCGATCGATGCGCTGGAAATTGCCGTCCTGTTGGACCGGAAATACGGGGTCAAAATCTCTTCCGGTGATGACAGAAACCCGGCAATATTCGCGAGCTTGAGGTCACTTGCGGAGTTTGTCGAATCCAATCGTATCCCATGATGCGTCTGCCGGCGCGGATAAATCTGCACATGATTGCCGCGATCACGGCTTTCCTCGCCTATCCCGTTCTGGTTTACCGCGGAATGGATTCCGGATTGGTCTGGATCGCCCCCGTGCTCGTATCCTCGCTTTATCTTTTTCGCGCATTTGAACGCCGGGATTTTGAGACCCGTGTGGTCAATCTGCTGATCGGCGGTATTTTGCTGGCCGGGGTGATTTTTCTGCGATCGATGTCGGCGAAATTCCTGCCGGTACTGGTTCAACTGATGTTGTGCTGGTTTTTCGGGCGGACGCTGTTCAAAGGGCCGCCGCTGATCGAACGCTTGGTGCGTCTCGATTATTCCGTGTTTCCACCCGGGGTAGCCGAATATTGCGAACGCCTGACCTGGATCTGGACTTTGTTTTTCGCGTTGAATGCGCTCCTGTGCAGCGCCCTCGCGGTCTGGGCAAGCGACGGCTGGTGGGCGTTTTACTCGGGTGTTGTACTGGTCGTGTCGACCGTCCTGTTGCTCATGGGTGAATATTTTTACCGGCGATTCCGATTTCCGGATTTCGAAATTCCCGATCCGAAAACCTCTATCAAGTCGATTCTGGTGAACGGCCGGAAAATCTGGGCGGATGTTCATGCGCGCCAGTACTGATCGAAAGCGGCTCCGGACCGGCCGCGAATTCTTTATCGCGTGGTTGATCGGGATTGCCGCGTGCGGTCCGGCGTTCGCGCAGGATTCCGTGGAAGCGGTGATGAAACGAATGAAATCGACGTCCGCGGTTCGTATCGCCTACCAGCAAACTCAATATCTGGAACTGTTCGACAAGCCGGTCGAAACGTCAGGAATGCTGTACGGAATGCCGCCGGACAGTCTGCTCAAGGAGCAGTTGGTGCCCGAGCGCGAAATTATGGGCATCCTGAAGGATCACAATTTTTATTATGATCCGAACACCGGTACGCGTCATTCCCGGGACAGGAACCCCGAGGACCCGGTCGACCTGCATATAGCCGCCTTTCAGGCGCTTGCCAATGGTAATCGGGACGTGCTGAATGCGGTGTATGATATTTCCTTCGTTACCGAACCCGGTCATTGGTACATGATTCTGGAGGACAAAAAGGATTCTCAACCCCTGATTCGAATCACCGTGTCCGGCGCCGCTGGAGAGTCGGCCGATCAATTCGAAATTCACGAGGCGGATGGAGATCGCAGTGTCTACCGGCTCCGCAAATACGAAGAAGGCGAGGACATACGCGCCGCGGTCCTGCGTCTCGAAGCGGAACTCACCGGAAAATAGAGGATCGCCTTGCTGAATCGGAGAATCGGGCTGTTCCTGGCCGGTCTTACCGCAGTGCTCGGTCTCACCGTGCTGACAACCCGAATCAAAACCGACATCTCTGCGTTTGTCGTTTCGGGCGACAGTGCGGAGGAGATCCTGCTGGCCAGTGAAATGCAATCGGGAGCCCTGTCCCGCCGTTATATTCTGTTCGTGACAGCACCGGATCGGGAAAATTTCCCGCCGGGCCTGATTGATGACCTGATCCGCGGTTGGTCGGCAATTCAGCGCGTGACCGATATCTGGCGTCCGGACGAGACCCGAATCGACCTCGATTCCATACAGTCGGTTTATGCGCGCCATGGGCCCCATCTGTACAGTCTCGATGCGAAAAGGGACCTGGATAGCTTATTGTCCGTCGAAGGTCTGGCGCAACGGGCGGAATTGCTAAAGCGCGCATTGCTTTCGCCCGAAGGCGACCGGATTAAAAAGATCGCCACGATGGATCCGTTGCTACTCCTGTTCAACGGATTCAGGTCGTTGTCCGGCCAGTCTTCTCCTCTGCAAGGCCACAGTCCAGGCTATCAGAATCTTATTTTGGAGACCGCGGCTTCGGGGCTTGACGTATCCGAACAAAAGCGAATCCAGCAGCAAATCCGCGAAATATTCGATCGCCTGAATCCCGGAACTTATCGTCTGGAAATGACCGGCGTTCCGGTTTATGCCGTGGCATCGCAGTCATTGATGATGGAAGACATCAGTCGAATCAGTGTGTTGTCGACGATCGCGACCGCCCTATTATTCGTCGCCGTGTTCCGCTCATTGGTTTCCTTGTTCTGGATTATCCTGGTGTTGACCGCGATGATGTCGGCCTCGATACTGATTACCGGATGGGTGTTTGGTTATGTTCACGGGATGACCATAGCGGTCGGCAGCACATTAATCGGTGTCTGCATCGATTATCCGATTCATGCCTTAACGCATGGCCAGTCGGTCGATCAAGAAAATCGACTCGCGGTAATCTCCAGAATCTGGCCAAGCATGGTGATCGGCGGAACCACGACCGTGATCGGATACGCCGCGCTTGGATTTTCGGGTTATCCAGGTTTTCGGCAGATAGCCGTTTACGCGGGCAGCAGTATCATCGTATCGCTGTTATTGACGCGCTTCGTATTTCCCTGGATGATCGATGGACGTGTCCGCCCGAAAGTCAGGATCCCCGGGGTCGCCTGGTGGGCTGATTGGTGTCGGCGCTACCGGCGACCGGCCTTGGTTTTGCTGGCGTTGTTGATCTTCGGATCATTTTTCCATCTGGGCAAGTTGCACTGGATGAACGATTTACAAAAGATGACTCCAGAGCTGGATTACCTGAAACAGCGCGATCAAGAGATTCGTTCCCGCATGGTCAGCGTGGAGCCCGGCCGATTCGTTTTAGTTAGCGGCAAAGACACGGAATCGGCGCTCCAAAAAGCGGAAAAAGTCTATGGCAAACTTGAAAAGTTGAAAAACGAAGCCGGTCTGGATGCTTATTTCGGTTTGTATCCCTGGTTACTATCAGCAGAACTGCAACAGAATAATCATCGGGAACTGCATGCCCGATTGAACCCCGCACTGCGGGACGCCTGGAAGGATGCACTGCGCAAGCAGGGACTCGCGGTGGACAAATTGGGAAACCTGGACTATCCGGAGTCAACGCCGTTAACATTGGCTCAAGTATTGTCGTCGCCGGTACACCGATTGATCGATCATCAGATTATTGAACATCGGGATCGGACGCTGATCATGATCTGGATCGGCAAGCATTCACCCGATAAGTTACGCGCGGTTGTCGAGCAGGACGACGACGTCCTCTACTTCAGCCAGCGGGATTTATTGAACCACCTCGCGATCGATTATCGCGACCGATCCCAGGTCGCGCTCGCCGCCGGGCTCGCTTCGATTTTTCTGTTACTTTGGATTCGTTACCGTCGTTTTAAGTTGACCTTGAACACATTGCTGCCTGCGTTGTTGTCGGCCTATATTATTCTCGCGATCTGGTCGTTTTTTCAGACCGAAGTTAGCTTCCTGCATCTGGTCGGATTTATACTTGTGGTCGCAATCTGTGAAGACTATGGAATTTTTTACCAGGAGAATCTGGCCGGCGACGTGAGGACAACCTATCAATCCATCGCCGCGGCGATGCTGACCAGCGCCGTATCGTTCGGCTGCCTTGCGGTCGCGAATACCTCGATGCTCAGGACATTGGCCGGTGTGGTCTCCCTCGGCGTGGTGCTGGGCTTTTTGTTGTGCCCGCTGATTATTCGTCCGCATAACGACGCGCGACGGCGATGAACCAGCATTCGGTACCGAATCCGGTTGCGGTGACCGCATTTTCCGCGGCGTTTGCCGGCGGGCTCGGCCGAAAAGCGCTTTATCAGGCCCTGCTTGAAAATGAGTCCGCGCTCGGCGCACTGACCCTGTTTCAATTGCCTTTCGATACACCGGTCGGAGAGTTTCGCGAACCGCTACCGGAAATCCGGCCAGAATTGAGGAACTATACCAGCCGCAACGCCCGCCTCGCACTCGCGGTGGTCGATTTTCCCGGCGACGGTCTGCGCGACGCGATCCGTTCCGCGGCGCACCGTTATGGTCCGCAAAGGGTTGGCGTGGTGATCGGCACCAGTACCTCGGGCCTGTTTGAAACCGAATCGGCGTACGAAACGCTGTTGCGTGAAAACACGATGCCGGACGATTTCTGCTTTCTGACGCGCCATGCCTACCAGGCCACGCCGCGTTTTCTGCAGATCGAACTCGAACTCGAAGGTCCCTGCTATGCGGTTTCGACCGCCTGCTCGTCGGGCGCGAAGGCGGTGGCCGCGGCGCAGCGGCTGATCCAGAACGGGATCTGTGACGCGGTTCTAACCGGCGGAGTGGACACGCTATGCCGGTTGACCCTGCGCGGATTTCACAGCCTCGAGCTGATTTCCGCATCGCTCTGCCGGCCGATGGACAAGAACCGGACCGGAATCAATATCGCGGAAGGCGCGGGTCTCCTGCTGCTGGAGAAAATGAATTCCCCGGACGATTCGGGTTTCGCGGTGCTTGCGGTCGGCGAATCGTGTGACGCCTATCATATGAGTTCGCCGCATCCGGATGGATTGGGCGCCATCAAAGCCATGGAAAACGCGTTGCGACTCGCAGGACTGAAGCCGGGACAGATCGATTATCTGAACCTGCACGCGACCGCGACGGAAGTGAACGACCGCATCGAAGCCCGGGCGGTCCATCAGGTGTTCGGCGACGGTCTTCCGGTCAGCGGCAGCAAAGGCATCATCGGCCATACCCTGGGCGCCGCGGGCGCGCTCGAATGCGTGATATCGCTGCTGGCGCTCGAACACCGTTTTGTGCCGGGAACCTGCGGCCTTCGCGACCTCGATCGCGAATTCCGCTGCAATGTGGTGTGGGAACCCTTCCCGGAACTGCAGATCAGAACCGTAATGAGCAATTCCTTCGGTTTCGGCGGCAATAACGCGAGCCTGCTTGTGTCCTGCCATCCATGAAGCCCGGATTCTGTCTGAAAGCCTTTGCAGTCTGTAGTCCGGACCCGGCCGCACTGGCGCGGTTCGAACTGGATGCTCTCGATGTGGACCGGACGTTATTGCCGGCATCCGTCAGACGGCGCGCGGGTTTAACGACGCAAATCGCGGTGACCGCCGCGAGCGCCGCGTGTGAACGCGCCGGCGTCGAGCCCGGAGGACTTTCGTCCGTATTCGCATCGGTCGGAGGCGAAATCCGGGTAACCGACGAACTGTGCCGCGCGCTGCCGGATCACGCGCTGAGTCTTTCCCCGACCCGCTTTCATAATTCGGTCCACAATACCGCGGCCGGATACTGGGGAATACTGCATGAATGCCGCTTGCCCGCGGTTGCGGTCGCGGCGCTTCTCGATACCTTTGCGATCGGTCTGCTGGAAGCCTCTTCGCAACTATCGCAGCAGCCCGGCGATCTGCTGCTGGTCTGTTACGATGAACTATGGCCGCAGTATCTGGCGCCGCCGATGGGCAGTTTCGGATTCGCCTGCGCCTTGGTGCTCGCAGCAGCGCACAGTGATTCGGCCCGGCCAATGTTCTCGATGCCATTTATCGGTTCGGAGAAACCTCATTTCGGCGCTGATCTCGAAAAACTGGTTAGCGTGGCGCCGGTCTCGGCTTGCATTCCGTTGCTCCAGGCATTGGGCCGTCCGCGCGCGCGGCTCCGCGTGCCGCTGAGCCCGGAACCCAAATTCTGGTATACGGACCTCGAAACCTTATGAACCGTATCGATTACGATGTCATTATCGCGGGCGGGGGACCGGCGGGTTCGACCGCCGCCGCGCTGCTGGCCGGTTACGGGTACCGGACCCTGATCATCGACGCGGGCCGGCATCCGCGGTTTCATATCGGCGAATCGATGCTGCCGGCTTCCGAGCCGGTCTTGGATCGTCTCGGTATAGACTGGGGAATCGGCAATCAGGTCAAAAAAGGCGCCGAATTTATCGATGAGGCCAGTGGTCAGTGTCAGTTTTTTGGTCTGTGGGGAAGCCGCAGGACCTATCAGGTCGAACGCAGCGTATTCGATCAGACCCTGTTTGAAAATGCGATCGCCAAAGGCGCCGAGGCACATGAACGGGAGAAGGTGCTGGATTTCACGGTATTCGATACCGGCGTCCGGGTCCAGTCGGATAAAGACTGCTATACGGGCCGGTATCTGATTGACGCGACCGGGCGGAGCGCTCTTTCCGGCCGCAAATCGGGTTCGATCCGCAGAATTTACGACTTCGGCGGTTATGCGCTTTTCCAGCATTTCAATCTGGCCCGATCGGAGCCCGCCGAAGCGTTGTTCGAAACCGGAAACATCAAGATCCTGCTGGCCGATATCGGCTGGTTGTGGGCGATACCATTGGTCGGAACGCGATTAAGCGTGGGACTCGTCGTGAAACAACACCCGCACGCCGGTTTGAAGGGGTCCCGGCTATTTCAACGCTATGTTGACGCGTCTCCTTTGCTCGGAAATCTGCTGAAAAACGCCGAGGCGATCAGCGGTCTCAGGATCGAAGCGGATTTCAGTTACCTGAACCTGAACCGATGCGGCAGCCGGTTCGTGAGTTGCGGCGATGCCGCGGGATTCCTGGACCCGGTGTTTTCGTCCGGATTCTTCTTCGCGGTAAAGACCGCCGAAATGGCTGCGGACCGGATTCATCTGGCTTTTCGGGAAGGAGCCGAAGCGGATCCGGCGCTTCATGACGAGGACAATCGGGTTTATGATATCGGTTTTGAAACCATGTATGCGCTGATTTACCGCTTTTATCACTCCGCGATGATCGAAAATCTGGTTTTCGAGGCCGACCGCCACGAACGTATCAAACAGGAGATAACCGCGTTGTTCTCGGGCGATTTGTGGGAGCACGACAATCGGTTTCAGCAGGGTCTCCTGAACGGGCGGCGCGCATTTCCGATAGGATTCAGGCAGGTTCGGGACCGGTAATGAGCAGGTACTCAACCGGCGAAATACCGGATTCCTGCGATGTGCTCGTGATCGGCGGGGGGCCGGCCGGAAGCAGCGCGGCGACCCATCTCGCGAGTGCGCGAATCGATGTGGTGCTGCTCGAGGCCGCACGATTTCCGCGCAATCAGGTCGGCGAAAGCCTGATTCCCCACATTTGGAAATTTACGGACGGGCTCGGCGTTTCGGAAAAGATTGAACGCGAGGGTTTCGTGAAGAAGGCCGGCGGCGTGACGGTCTGGTATGGCAGGATTCGGCAGCTCGGCTTTGCGCGCTACGGTTACAACCGGCCGGGCCTGCATGTCGAACGGGATATCTTCGACGATCTGCTGCTGCGCCATGCCGAATCCAGCGGTGCGAGGATTTTTACCGAAGTCGCGGTCCGCAGAGCCGACTTCAGCGATCCGGACCGGCTTGTGCTGCAGTATATCGATAAACGGGACGGACAGGGCGCGGTGAATTCGGTCCGCTGCCGCTACGTAGTCGACGCGAGCGGTCACCGGTCGTTTCTGGCCGGCCAGTTCGGAACGCGTCAGACGGTCAGTTCCAGACTCCAGTTCCTTTCGATCTGGGGTTATTTCCGTGATTCCCGATATGTCGGCGAAGACCGGAAGAGCCATTCGATGGACGAATTGGGCAGCGCGAGGCCCGTGACCTTTGTGCTGTCGCATGAAGACGGCTGGCTCTGGCATATCGTACTGCGCGACAAAACCAGCGTGGGGCTGGTCATCCATACCGAGAAAACCCAGGGCATGAAGAGCGCGGACCGCGAAATATATTTCCTCGATACCTGCGGGCGGCTGCCTTATCTGCGCGAGTTACTGGATTCCGCGCAATATATTCCGGATTCGATCTGTTACCGGCCGGATTATTCTTATTATTCCACCGATATCTGCGGCGAAAACTACTATTGCATCGGGGATGCGGGCGCTTTCGTCGACCCCATTTTTTCCCACGGCGTGCAAGGCGCGTTTTTCAACGCCGCGGCGGCTTCCCTCGCGATCCGCGAGTCCTTGCAGCGGAAACAGAACCGGCGCCGGTACAGTGAACTTTGTAAAAGCCGGATGCAGCAATTTTATGGTTTTTCCAGGGCGATGGCCCTCGGGGATTTCGGCGTTAACGGTGTCGATACCGGATTGGTGAAGAATCTGATGAAAACTTTGTCACCCCTGGAGATCGCGCTGGTGGTCGATGCCGCGATCATGACCGATCGTTCGGAGTTCATTCTGCGCATGGTCGAGGAAGCGGGTGTCTGGCCGGGCTGCCGGGAGAGTCTAAACCTGACCGATCACGGGACGATCCCGGTGCTCGAGTTATAAGCCGGTCGCGTGTCTGTTTCAATCCGGTCAGTTTCATGAACGCGGGTCCGCCTGACGCGGTTCCGGTTCGGGAGAACGGTTCGAGCGGATCGCGTACCCCGTACTATGCGGTGGTGATACCCGCCTATAACGAGGCCGCTACGATCGGTCCGCTGATCGATGCGGTTTTGGCAATTGTTCCAACCGTAATCGTCGTGAATGACGGATCGACCGATCAAACGGCGGCTATTGCATCGGGCAGGCCGGTCATTCTGCTGAATCAACCGCGAAATTCAGGCAAAGGCCGGGCATTGTCCGACGGTTTTCGGCACGCGATCGATTGCGGCGCGAATCACATCATCACGATGGACGGGGATGCCCAGCACGATCCGGCGGACCTGCCGCAATTTGTCGAGGCCGCGGCGCGATTTCCGGACGATCTGATCGTGGGCGCGCGGCTTCTGAACCGGAACAGCGCGCCCAGAGCGAGACTGTTCGCGAACCGCTTCGCGGACTTCTGGATTTCCTGGGCTTCTGGCCAGCCGCTCGGTGACAGCCAGTGCGGCTACCGCTGCATACCTAGCGCGTTATTGAAAAACATTCGCGTCGCCGACAGCCCGGACCGCGGTTTTGTATTCGAAAGCGAATTGCTGATCGAAGCCTCCCGGCGCGGGACCCGCGTAACCTTTGTGCCGATCCGCTCGTGCTATCCTCCGAACCGCAGGCCCAGTCATTTCCGTCCGGTAACCGATATCGCGCGGATTACCGGCATGGTGGCCTGGAAGCTGTTGTCACGGGGGCTCTATATCCGGGGATTGCTCAACAGTTTGAACTCCTCTCCGCGGTTGTTGCAGGATTGATCCGGACTTTTCACCAGGCTCCCTCGCGAGTAGATCGCTTCAATGACACGGATCGCTTCCGGCCGTCCCGTGCAACGGCCGATCGGTCAACCTGGCGGAACCTGATAGCCCCTGAATCCGGCGCGATATTGATATAATCCGGTTGCGGGAGAATTCCTTATCCCGCAACTTAGTCTTTGCAACCCGCGCCAATGCCTATTCAAAAACTGCCCCCACAACTCGTGAACCAGATTGCCGCGGGTGAAGTCATCGAACGGCCGGCGTCGATTGTGAAGGAATTGATCGAAAACAGCCTGGATGCGGGTGCGGGCCGGATCCGGATAGACGTCGAGCGCGGCGGGGTGCGGCTGATCCGGGTCGTCGATGACGGAGAAGGGATTGCAAAGGATGATCTGCCCTTGGCGTTATCCAGGCATGCGACGAGCAAGATCTTCACCTTGAGCGATCTCGCGCAGGTCAGAAGCATGGGCTTTCGCGGGGAAGCCCTGCCCAGCATCAGTTCCGTGGCGAGGCTGGTACTGGCATCGCGCGCGCGAGGAGCCGATTATGCCTGGCGGGTCGCGGCGGATGGCACGGAGGACCGTTTCGAATTGATTCCCGATGGCTTGCCCGCAGGGACGTCCGTGGAGGTGCGGGACCTTTTTTATAACATTCCGGCCCGGCGCAAATTTTTGCGCGCGGAGAAGACCGAATTCGGGCACCTCGAAAGCGTGGTCAAAAAGCTTGGGTTGAGCCGGTTCGACATCGATTTCGTACTGAATCACAATCAAAAGGAAGTGCTGCACCTCAAGACCGCGGATTCCGTGATTGACCGGGAAGCGCGGGTAGCCGGGGTCTGCGGAACCGGTTTTCTCGAAAATGCGCTGGCGGTGGAATTCGAATCTGCCGGGTTGCGCTTGTCAGGCTGGGTGAGCCTTCCGACGTATTCGAGAAACCACGGCGACATGCAGTACTTTTACGTCAACGGCCGGCTGGTTCGCGATAAAGTGGTCAGCCATGCGCTGCGCCAGGCCTACCAGGATGTCCTGTTTCACGGGCGGCAGCCGGTCTTTGTATTGTATCTCGAACTGGATTCGAGAGCGGTCGATGTCAATGCGCATCCCGCGAAACTTGAGGTTCGATTCCGCGACAGCCAACTGGTCCATGATTTTCTGTTCCGGGCTCTGCGCCGGGCGCTCGCGGAATCGCGCGCCGGATCAGCGAACCGGCCCGGCCCCGAAGCAACCGGGACGCTCGCGGCTGATTCTCCGGGTCAGGCCGGCGATAATCGAAACCCCGGTTTATTCAGTTCACCGAGACAGTCTTCGTTACCGTATCAGGTCCGGGAAGAAATCGAGACCTATGCCGCGCTCGCAGGCAGGGAAGCGTCGCTGCAATCCGGGCAAATCCGGCACTCTGAGGCCGAAACGGGCGGCGATATTCCGCCGCTTGGTTTTGCGATCGCGCATCTGCATAACATCTATATCCTGGCGGAATCCAGCCAGGGTCTGATTCTGGTCGACGCGCATGCGGCCCATGAGCGGGTTACCTATGAGAAACTCAAGCGCCAGTACGATTCCGGGAAAATTCCGGAGCAAACCCTGTTACTGCCGGTCAGAGTCGCGGTCAGCGAACAGGAAGCGGATCTTGCCGAAGAGATCCAGGATGAATTCCGCAAACTCGGTTTCGAAATCGACCGGCTGGATATCGAAACGCTCGTGGTGCGCTCGGTTCCGGCGCAACTGTCATGTACGGATGTACCGGCCCTGGTGCGCGATGTGATCTCCGATATTCAATCGAAAGGCTCGAGTTTCCGGATTCAGGACAGCATCCATGAAATGCTCGCGAGCGTGGCCTGTCATGGCGCGATTCGCGCAAACCGGCGTTTGACCCGCGACGAGATGAATGTGCTGTTGCGGGAAATGGAGGCGACCGACTACAGCGGCCAGTGCAATCACGGCCGGCCGACCTGGGTCGAGTTGAGCGCCAGGGAATTGGACCGGTTCTTTCTGCGGGGCCGGTAAGCGATTCCCGCGGGCGGAATCCGGCAGTCGGTCTGATGCGGTTGATTGCCGTGGCGGCCAATCTCATTTGTCAGGTCAGCCCCGCAAGCCCGTCATACCCGCCGGGAAACAGGGGACGCTGCCAAAATCCACGTTTCAGCGTTGATCCCGCGCATTTCTAACCAGCCATTGAATATAATCCAGGTTTTGATCCTCTGGCCGAACCGCTAGATACATGCTTTTATCCAACTGGGTGTCGCGGATGGCCTTGCCCATCAACCCCAGGCGCGCGCTCGCATCGTCGAGTAACCATTCGGGCAGTAAACAGATGCCGCGATTAGCGGCGACCATCTGCAGCATGATTTCGGTTTCCTCCACATGTTTATGCGCGGCGATCGGAATATCATGCCGCGAGACCACTTTGTTGAAGATATCCAGCCGCTCGCGCTCCACCGGGTAGGTCAGAATCGTCTGCCCCGCGATCTGTTCCGGACCGATCTCGGGTTCCCCGGCGAGTGGATGGTCCGCCGGCATCATCAGCAGCAGGCGAAATTCAAACAAGCGCAGATAGGCCAAACTCCGCGAAAATTCGGGATCCGAGGTCAGCACGCCGTCCAGTTTGAAATCCTCGATCGCATCGAAGGATTGAAAGCGGTATTGGGAGCTGACCGCAACTTCCAGGGCCGGCCAGGCGCCGAGAAAGGGCCGCAGTATGCGCGTCAGCCATTGATAGCAGGCATGGCAGTCGATCCCGATTCTGAAATGGCCGGTCTGGCCCGCGGCCAGCAGTTTGATGTGTTGTTCCGCCTGGTCCACCGCAGGAACGATTTTTTCGGCCACCCGGGTCAGATAGCGGCCCGCCTGGGTCAGCACCAGACGCCGTCCCTGCTTGCGCCACAGCCGGGTACAGAGCCGGGATTCCAGGGCCTTGATTTGGTGCGATAAGGCCGACTGCGTCATATACAGGGTTTTCGCCGCGGCCACCAGTGTACCGTGACGTTCGAGGGCGAGAAGAATTCTGAGTTGCGAAAGATCCATATTATGAATTTAGATCATGGAAATATGAAATAAGATCAATTTTATTCATTTTAGATTCCTCATACAATCCTTGTCGGATCACCGGGCGTTGCGAAGCCCGACGGTAACCGCTATTCAATTCAGGAGAGCACGATGAGCATAAAACTTCACAATCTCGGATTCCCGCGGATCGGGGCACGGCGCGAGCTTAAATTTGCGCTGGAACGCTATTGGCGCGGAGAGATCGACCTCGAACAGCTGGAAACGATCGCGTCTGGCCTCAGAAAACTGCATTGGCGGTTACAGGCCGATGCGGGGCTGGATTATCTGCCGGTCGGCGATTCTTCATTTTACGACCATGTTCTCGATACGAGCGTGCTGCTGGGTGCGTTTCCAGAGCGATTTGGCCAGTCTTCCGGGCAGGTGGACATGGACCTTTACTTCCGCATGGCGCGCGGGCGCTCCGCGGATGGAAAAAGCGCGCGGGCTTGTGAAATGACCAAGTGGTTTAACACGAATTATCACTATATCGTGCCGGAGCTCGATTCAGGCTTGTCGTTCCGGGCCGCTTGCGACCGGCTGTTCCACTGGGTTGACGAAGCCCATGCGCTGGGCCACAAGGTAAAACCGGTGGTGCTCGGACCGTTGACCTGGCTGTGGCTCGGAAAATCAGCGGATCGGGACTTTGACCGGCTTGACTTGCTGGATGGGATGATTCCGGTTTACCAGCGGATATTGACCCGTCTTGCGGGTCTCGGCGTGGAATGGGTTCAGATCGATGAGCCGGCATTGGTCCTGGATCTGCCGATCGCCTGGCAAAATGCGTATGAGCGCGTTTACCATGCACTGCAACGCAGCCCGGTCAAATTGCTGCTGACGACTTATTTCGGCGCGCTTGGCGATAATGTGTCGCTGGCCTGCCGTCTTCCGGTCGCCGGGATTCATATCGACCTGGCCTGCGCACCGGACCAATGGTTGCCGGTTGTCGACCGGCTCGCGCGCTATAAAATTCTGTCCCTTGGGCTCATCGATGGGCGCAATATCTGGCGGAGCGATCTTGCCGTGAAGTTGGACGTGGTTCGATCCGTCCGTTCCCGCTATCAAGGTGAATTGTGGCTCGCGCCCTCGTGTTCCCTGCTGCATGTGCCGATGGATCTCGAGCCGGAAACGTCCCTGGCTGCCGAGATCCGTCCCTGGCTCGCATTCGCCCGACAGAAACTCGGCGAGTTACAAATCCTTGGCCGGGCATTGACCGAAGGCGAAGAAGTCGTCGGGCCAGAATTGGCCGCCAGCGCGCTGGCCGTGCAGCAGCGTAGAATTTCCGAACGGCTGAACGACAAAGCGGTAAAAACGCGCGTGGAAACAATAGCGGCGGAGGATCTGCACCGCGCGACCCCACGCGAGCAGCGCCTTAGGTTGCAGACGGAATCGCTGGGTTTGCCGCTCTATCCGGTCACCACCATCGGTTCTTTTCCGCAAACGGACGCCATCCGTGAGGCACGCAGAAAATATCGCCAGGGTATGATCAAAAAAAGCCGCTATAAACAACTGATGAAGGAGGCTATCGCCCATGCGATTCAAGTGCAGAAGCGATGCGGCCTGGATGTGTTTGTGCATGGCGAACCGGAGCGCAACGACATGGTTGAATATTTCGCCGAACAGCTCCAGGGGGTCACCACGACCCAGAACGGCTGGGTGCAATCCTACGGATCACGCTGCGTCAAACCGCCGATCGTCTTTGGCGATGTGGCCAGGCCGCGGGCCATGACGCTCGAATGGATTGAATATGCGCAGTCTTTGACCGACAGGCCGGTAAAGGCCATGCTGACCGGCCCGGTTACCTTGCTGAACTGGGCGTTCGTGCGGGACGACCAGCCGCGGCGGACCACGGCCCTGCAGTTGGCCCTGGCCCTGCGTGATGAAGTCGCCGATCTGGCTGCTTCGGGCATTCGAATCATTCAAGTGGATGAGGCCGCGCTCGCGGAAGGCCTGCCGTTAAGAAAACCGGAACAGGAAGGCTATCTGAACTGGGCGACCGAGGCGTTCAGGCTCGCGACTGCTGTCGCCGGAGATCAGATCCAGATTCATACCCATATGTGTTACTCGGAGTTCAATGGGATTCTACAGGCGCTCGCGGCGATGGACGCCGATGTCATGACCCTGGAATCGTGCCGCTCCGACATGGCGTTGGTTGACGCGCTTGCGCAATGCGAGTATCCGGGTCAAATTGGTCCCGGGGTCTATGATATCCACAGTCCGAACCTACCGGATGTCGAATCGATCATTGGACGGGTCGAAAAAATACTGGAATGGATTGCGCCGGAAAAAGTATGGATCAACCCGGACTGCGGATTGAAAACCCGGCAATGGACTGAGGTCGAACCGGCGCTGCAAAATCTCGCCGAAGCCGCGCGGCGCCTGCGTTTGAGTTCTGGCGCCGTGGCCGTGGGTCCCTACCGGGTTTCGGCAGGTGGACCCTGATCCTTTGTTCCAACATCAAGACTTGAAGACCGATTCATCCGGGGGGTCGTGCTGCTTCGACCCCTTCCGCCCGGTACCGATGCCATTTTTATTAAGCAACACGCTTGTCGATTTTATAAAATAAAATAGATATATGTCCAATTCAGCAAGGGTATGGACGCATTGGTCGGATTCGGTAGAATGACGGCCGGGCAGGAGGGGCGGATTCGGATCGGATCGGCGAGCGCGCGTAGGGTCGTCGGTTGAGTTTAGGAAACCCAAGATCTCCGGGCGGCCGGCATTATGTTGGGTTTTCTTCGTCACCCTCGACCTGCCCTGGCTTACGGAGGTGGCTGGCAACCTATCTTGCCGCAGAGCGCCGATAGGGCTTTGCATAGGAACTTCGCCGTAACCCGTCCGACCATCTTCACCAACAGAGATTGGTTGAGAGTGAAGACCTTATCAGTGCGTACCCAACTCGGTTTGGGCAGTTGCCCGATTTGGATGTCGGATTGCGTAAGGGTTACGGTATCGGCATGATGATGCTTGGAGGTAATGGCCAAGCCGATGAAATCCCCTTGGCATCAGGTGCGGTGAGCACCAGCACCGGCCTTAATTTCGCACGTGCTTGGTCGGTAAAGGGATAGGGAATGACGACCAGATCGCCCGGTTCAAACACTATTCCAGACATCGCCGGCGCTGTTATCCCAGATTCCGGCCAAGCTATGCTGCTGAGCCAGCATCAGATCCGTCATCTCACCGTGCTCCAGCTTGGCGCGCAGATATCCCACGAAATCCAGGACCTCCCGAGCTAGCGGTTCCGGAAGATCCTTGACCTGCTCGTAAATTTGTTCAGCCGTGCTCATGAATGATTTCTCACGTTGAATGATACCTCGAGCGGTTGGCCGTCGAGAGGGCTAACCGGAAGTGTTTCCTCAGGACGCCCCGGGCGTAATGATGAACCGATGTTCAAGTTGCATAGCGTGATGTTATTGGATAAAAATCCAGTATGCAAGCGAGCATGCAGGCGGGTTTGGCGGTAACTATACCCGGCACCGAAACTTCTCGGAAATGCCGACTCTCGTTCTTGAATCCGGACTGAGTGCTTGCATTCGATCAAAACATGTATGAAAATACATGTATCTTATTTCAGTCTACGGTTCCATGAGAGGTTTGAGTTCGATCCAGAAAAGGATTCTGGAATTCATCAAGCAATCCATCGCCGAGCGGCAGATGCCGCCTACCGTGCATGAGATCGCGGAGTACATGGCGTATCGCTCGGACAATGCCGCCTACCAGCATTTGAGTTCCCTGGAGCGCAAGGGCTTTATCCAGCTCAAAGGGCATTCGCGCGGGATTGCTCTGCTCGCGCGCTCGGGTCTTCCGGTCCTCGGCCGGGTGGCGGCCGGAACGCCGATTCTGGCCGAGGAGAATATCGAGCAGTACCTCGCGCTGGATTCCGGCCTGTTCCATCCGAAAGCCGATTTTTTACTCAAAGTCCAGGGCATGAGTATGCGCGATGCGGGTATTCTGGAGGGGGATCTGCTCGCGGTCCATAAGACGCCGGTCGCCGAAAACGGCCAGATCGTGGTTGCGCGGCTCGACAATGAAGTCACCGTGAAACGCTTCCGCCGACGGCAGAATATGGTCACGTTATTCCCCGAGAATCCCGATTTCGAGCCGATCCGGGTGGATCTGCGCAAGCGGGATCTCGCGATCGAGGGGATCATGGCTGGCTTGATCCGGCAGGAAGCGGCGCCGCCCGCTGGTTCCCGCTGATCAGAATTCTGGAAAGGTCCTGAAATTTTCCGCTTTTTGCAGGTTCAGGTGATCGATGTCTGATGAATTGGAAAAACTGATCCGTTCAACGCCCTGTTTGTGGCGGGGTAAGGATTCCGGTGGTACCCTGTTCAGCGGCATTTCCACCGGTTATCCGGATCTGGACCAGGTTCTTCCAGGAAAAGGCTGGCCCCGGGGCGCGGTGATCGAAGTGGCGCTGCAAGCGGTCGGAATCGGTGAACTTCGCTTGATGCTCCCCGCGATCCGGACATTGATCGCGGACCGGCGCTTCATCCTGATGATCGATACTCCATACCGGCCCTACGCACCGGCCCTCCGCGATGCGGGACTGGGTCTCGATGCCTTGTATCTGGTGGAGCCCGACAGTCCCGAGGATGCCTGGTGGGCGGCCGAAAAAGCGCTGCTGAGCCCTTCTTGCGGCATGGTGTTACTGTGGTCAGGCACGGTTCACCGCAAGCATCATGGTTTTCTGAAGGATACGGCGGTCAGACGACTGCAGGTCGCGGCCCAGGCCAGTCAGGCGATTCTGGTTGTTTACCACATCGCCGGCGATGGCAGGGGGGGCCGGCAGAACCCTTGGGCGGCGCTGCGTCTCGTGCTGGCCAGACAGCAGGGCGCGCTGGTCATCGATGTACTCAAGGCGCGCGGAACCTCAAGGCGCACCCTTGTCCGCTTGAACCTCGAAAATCGCAACTGATGCCCGAATTGTCCGTCATTCCGCATCCATCCGGTCGCGCGCGGCAAGCGTCGCTTTATGAAGCTTCCGGATTCGTCGAGCGTGAGGCCGCGGAAGCCCAGCCGGCGGAACTCTGGTTATGCATCGATCTGCCGCGTCTCGCGATCGACGCTTTGAGTTCCGGTCGCAGCGAGCCGGCCGTGGCCGTGGAACGGAAGGCGGGGCGGATCGAGGTAGCGGATTGTAACCGGGCCGCCCGGCAGCAGCAGGGCATTTGCCCGGCGATGCCGCTGGCCGCCGCGTTGTCGCTGCAGGGGGGGCTCAATGTTTATGGGCGCGACCGCGATGCGGAACAACAAAAACTTACCCGGCTCGCGGATTGGTCGCTCGCGTTTTCGGATCGGGTTGCGCTGTATGGCGATCGCAGCGTTGTGCTCGGGATCCGCGGCAGTCTGCGTCTGTTCGGCGGTTTATCGGCCTTGCTTCAGAAGGTTGGCTGTGGGCTTGACCGCTTCGGCTTCGAATATGGAGTGGCCGTTGCGCCCTCGCCGAGGGCCGCACTGTGGCTGGCCCAAAGCGGCGCCGCACAAATCGTCGAGAACCCGCTCGAATTGGCATCGGCGCTGCGCGCTCTGCCGGTATCCAAAGTCGCGCGGGATAGCCGGCATCTTGCGCGCATGCAGCACAGCGGTATCCGGACTCTGGGCGACCTGATGCGTCTTTCCAGAACCGGCGTGGCGCGGCGCTTCGGCGCGGCGACACTGGAAATTCTCGACCGGGCGCTCGCGAAAAGACCCGAAACGGTGAGTTGTTACACCTCGCCCGCTTGCTTTTCCGCGGAACGGTTTTTTTATCTGCCTACTTGCGATCTGGATCTGATCAGGCCGGCGGCGAGGGTTCTGCTGGGGGAATTGGAAAAATATCTGGCGGCCAGGCAACTGGCCACCCGCTTGTTTTATTGCGAATTGATCCGGAATTCGGTTCCACTCGCGCGGATTGCGGTCGGCTGCCGCCGCCCGGCGTATCGGGCTGATCAGTTGAAATTGCTGCTCGAGGAACATTTATGCAATACGCGGCTCGAGGCCGAGGTGACTTCGATCGGGATTGCGTGTACCGATCTCGAGCCCCTGGCTGCCCGGCAGATCGATTTGTTCCAGCCGGCAAAAGCGGATGGCCGCTGCTGGTCCGGCTTGATCGAGCGGATTGAAGCCCGCCTGGGCAGGAATACCCTGAAGCGGCTCGCGGTCGCTCAGGATCACCGGCCGGAACGGGCCTCTTTGTCCACCGATCCGGAACCCCTGCAGGCAATGCCGAATGGCGCCGGAAGGCCCTTGTGGCTGCTCGAAAATCCGGAACCACTCGGCCTGCGACATGGAAAACCCTGCTGGCATGGCCCGCTGGATCGGCTGAGCCGGTGCGAGCGGATCGAACAGGGCTGGTGGGACGGCTTCGATATCAGCCGGGATTACTGGATCGCGGAAAACTCCGCGGGCAGCCGGCTGTGGATCTATCGGGACCGCCGCTGCAGAGGATGGTTTCTGCATGGGGTATTCGCCTGAACCCGCACATGGCCGGCCCGGAGCTTTACCATAAATGTAAGAAATAATGTAGGTGCGAATTCATTCGCACAGTTGCGGATAAATCCGCACCTACATCGGGATTGCTTACCATGAATTCCCTGCCGGATTATGCCGAGCTTCACTGCCTGAGTAATTTCACTTTTCTGCGCGGCGCCTCGCACCCTGCGGAATTAGTCACGCGCGCGATCGAACTCGGCTATCAGGCGCTCGCAATCACCGATGAATGTTCATTCGCAGGGCTGGTGCGCGCCCATGAGGCCGCGCGTGAGAATCACTTTAAATTAATTGCGGGCAGCGAATTCTGTTGCAGCGACGGTTTCAGGCTGGTGCTGCTCGCAAGCGACCGCGAAAGTTACGGGCGTCTCTCCGCACTGATTACCCATGCGCGCAGCGCCGCGGAAAAGGGCGCCTATACCTTGACCCGGGGCGATCTGGAAGCGCATGTGCCGCGGGGTTGTATCGCGTTGTGGCTGCCTGGACTTCAGGCGGGTCGTGAGGATGGCGCGTGGCTGCGCGCGCTGTTTGGCGACCGGATCTGGATCGCGGTCGAGCTGCACCGGCTCGTAGACGATGCGGCGCGCCTGGAGCGGCTGATCCGCCTTTCGCAGCGCAGCGGCATTCCGCTGGTCGCGAGCGGCGATGTGCATATGCACTGCCGCAGCCGCCAGAGGCTCCAGGACACCTTGACCGCGATCCGGCTCGGCAAGCCTCTGCGGGAACTTGGGTTTGCACTGTTTCCGAATGCGGAGCGTCACCTGCGCCCGCGTTCGGTGCTCGCAAAGCTGTATCCGGGGGCCCTGCTCGACGAAACCCTGAATATCGCCGGGCGGCTAAATTTCTCGCTCGATGAACTGCGTTATGAATATCCGGATGAAATCGTGCCGGCCGAGTATACGCCGCAGACCTGGCTGCGCGAGCTGACCTACCGGGGCGCGCGCGGCTACTGGCCAAACGGGATTCCGGACAAGGTCGCGCGCTTGCTCGAACACGAACTCGCGCTGATCGGTGAACTCCAGTACGAACCCTATTTTCTGACGGTTTACGATTTGGTTCATTTCGCGCGCAGCCGCAATATCCTGTGCCAGGGCCGGGGGTCGGCCGCGAATTCCGCGGTCTGCTATTGTCTCGGGATTACCGCGGTCGACCCGGCGCGCATGAATTTGCTGATGGAGCGTTTCATCTCGCGCGAGCGCAATGAGCCGCCGGATATCGATGTCGATTTCGAGCACAGCCGGCGCGAGGAGGTGATTCAATATATTTACCGGCGTTACGGCCGCCACCGCGCCGCGCTGGCCGCGTCGGTGACCACCTACCGGTGGCGCAGCGCGGTGCGGGATGTCGGCAAGGCGCTTGGGTTGACCCTGGACCAGATCGAGCGGATCAGCACCAGGATTTACTACTGGGACCGTTTCGCGGATTTCGATCAGCGTTTGCTCGAAGCCGGCTTCGATCCTGAAAATCCAGGCATCCGGCAGCTTGTCCAGCTTACGGCGCAGTTGCTGGGCTTTCCAAGGAATTTATCCCAGCATACCGGCGGTTTCGTGATCGCGCGCGATGAACTGGCCCGGCTGGTGCCGGTCGAGAACGCGAGAATGCCCGAACGGACCGTGATCCAATGGGACAAGGACGATCTCGAAACCCTCGGCCTGATCAAGGTCGACGTGCTCGCGCTCGGCATGCTGAGCGCGATCCGCAGAAGTTTCGAGTTGATCAAGGCTTACAGCGGCCGGGAACTGGAGCTTGCGACGGTGCCGGCCGAGGATCCGAAAACCTACGAAATGATCCGACGCGCCGATACGATCGGCGTGTTTCAGATCGAATCCCGCGCGCAAATGACCATGCTGCCGCGCCTGAAGCCGAAAAATTATTATGATCTCGTGGTCGAGGTCGCGATCGTGCGCCCTGGACCGATCGCGGGGGACATGGTTCATCCTTATCTGAAACGCCGCGATCATCCCGAGTGTGTGGAATATCCGAGCGAGGAGCTCAAGGCGGTGCTGGAGCGCACCCTCGGGGTGCCGATTTTCCAGGAGCAGGTCATGCAGATCGCGATGGTGGCCGCCGGATTCACGGCCGGCGAGGCCGATCAGTTGCGGCGCAGCATGGCGGCCTGGAAAAAACGCGGCGGGCTCGAAGTCTTCGAGCAGCGTTTAAAAGAGGGCATGCTCGCGAAAGGCTATGACGAAGCTTTTGCCCGGCGTATTTTCGAGCAGATCAAGGGCTTCGGCAGTTACGGTTTCCCGGAATCGCATGCGGCGAGCTTTGCCCTGCTGACTTATATTTCCTGCTGGCTCAAGCGCCATGAGCCCGCGGCTTTCACCTGCGCGCTGCTGAACAGTCAGCCGATGGGTTTTTATGCGCCGGCGCAACTGGTTCAGGATGCGCGCCGCCACGGTGTCGAGGTGCGGCCCGTGGATGTGCGTTTCAGCGATTGGGAAAGCAGCCTGGAAACCGACGGGCGGCCCAGGCAACCGGCGATCCGGCTCGGGTTTAACCAGGTCCGGGGATTGCCACAAAGCGCGGCTGAAAAAATCGTTCAGGCGCGTTGCCGCGGGATTTTTGCGGCGCTCGAAGAGTTCGCGGGGCAGTGCGATCTTGCCGGGGAAGACCTGGAATCGCTCGCGGCCGCCGGAGCGCTCGCGGGATTAAGCGGCAATCGCCACCGCGCGCATTGGGACGTGGCCGGTATCGAAAAGGCTCTGCCGGTCTTCGGCCAACCGCGCTTCAATGAGGGCGTGCCGCTGTTGAGGTCGGCCACCGAAGCCGAGGATATCGCGGCGGACTACCAGATGACCGGCCTGACCTTAAGGCGCCATCCGCTCGCGCTGATCCGCGAACGCCTCGCGCGGCACGGCGTGTGCCCGGCCGAACAGCTCTGGCAGCGGCGCAACGGCTCGATCGCGAAAGTGGCCGGTCTTGTGATCAACCGCCAGCGTCCGAGTACCGCATCCGGAGTGATTTTCGTGACCCTCGAAGATGAAACCGGCCTGGCCAACCTGATCGTCTGGCCGAAAGTAGCCGAGGCCCAACGAGTGGCCCTATTGTCGGCCAGATTGATGGAGGTTTCCGGCATCGTGCAGAAAGAAAACGGCGTATTGCACCTCGTGGTCGGAAAAATTCAGGACCGTTCGGACTGGTTGAACCAGGTCGAGTGGAAGTCCAGGGATTTTCAGTGACGATTCGCGGGTAACCCACGTACGCTTCGCATCGTGATCGCTTTTCCGTTATAAGCTCGGCTAAGAAATCATTGTCACACCACTCGTCGTTCCGGGTTTCCATCCGGGTTGTCGACACTTCTTAAAACGCGCCAGTTCGGGCCGTCCAGGAATGTTAACATCGGGGTTTTACCGTAACACCAGCGTCCCTGATGAGGAAGTTGCTCAGTAAGCGATCCTCGGATGGATCGAGAGTAAGTAATATAATCCGGGTAGCAGTGTCAAATAAAATTGTGCCAAATATCTTAAGGAAGCAAAAATGCATAAAACAACGTTTCTCAAGAAAAGTGCTGTATTCCTGGTGCTTGGGATCGCCGCAACCAATGTTTGGGGTTTCGGCGGAGGCGGTGGTTACTCGGCCAAGTGCGTGGAACCCAGGTTTAAGAATATCAAGCCGCCAAAGGTCATTGCGCCCGGGGGCGAGATTTCGTTTACTGCGTCTACCAATACAGATCCGAATTCGATCAAGGTCGTGGTAAAGGGCCACAAAATTGACTTGGATGTAAAGGACCACTACGGTTTCCAGGTCCGTGGAAACATGCCGGTGGAACTGACTGACGGCTATGCGCTAATCAAGATCACGGCGAACAGCAAACCAGAGTCCTGTGTTACCGAGGATGCCTGGCTTGTGAAGATTGTTAAATAGGAAGATCGCGGATCGAATTTCCCAGTGTTTCCCTGTCGGATTGTGGCGATATTTCTGTAACAAAAGGCAGAATCAGCAATTATGCAAGCTGATGAAGAAAAAGGGTAAGCGATCTATTAAGTACAGCCTTCCCCGGATAGATCGACCGGGGTAATCTGTCGAAGCTGGGTATTTCCAGGCAGCAAGGCTTCGAAATCCTCGAGGGATTGAGCCGCGGGGATTTCTTTAAAAATGTGGTGAAGATAGTGGTAAGGCTCCAGGCCATTCGCTTTGGCGGTTTCGATCAAGCTATAGAGGTTGGCACTGGCCTTGGCGCCTTTGACAGTGTCGGAAAATAACCAATTTTTTCGACCGGTCACGAAGGGGCGGATGGCCCGTTCGATGGGGTTGTTGTCGATATTGAGTCGGCCATCGTCACAATAGCGGATGAGTTTGTCCCACAAGTTGTGGAGATACTGCAAGGCCTTGCCGACAGCACTGCTCGGAGGGGTCGTTGGCAGGGATTGATCCAGCCAGGCGCGGATTTTGGCCAAAAGCGGTTTGGCCTCTTGCTCGCGGACCTGGAGCCGGATTTCGGGCGGTTCGTGTTTAATGAGGGTCTCGATCCGGTAGAGCTTTTGGATGTAGACCAAGCCTTTGGTGGCTTTACCGGCTTTTGCTTTTTCGCCTTTGCCCTGGGCTTTGACGGCTTCATCGAATTTGCGCCGGGCATGGGCGAAGCAGCCGACTTGAATGATGTCGGGCATCGCGCACACCGCCGCATAGCCTTCATAGCCATCGGTCTGCACATAGCCCTGGAAGCCTTCGAGCAGACGCAAAGGGACCTGTTGGCTTCGGGATGGGTCGTAGTCGAAAAGGATCACCGGCAAATCCGGCGGCCCACCTTTTTGCACCCAGATGTAGGATTTTGAAGTTGCGGGTTTGCCCGGTTCTTTGAGGACCTGGACCGTCGTTTCATCGATTTGTATCAGATCATAAGATAAAAGACGTTCTCGCAACAAGTTGATCAGCGGTTGAATCGCATCGCCCATCCGAATCATCCAATGCGCCAGGGTGGCCCGCGGGAGATCGACCCCGATCCGGTTGAGGATGGCTTCCTGGCGGTACAGCGGCAGGCCGTCCTGGTATTTGCTTACGGCGATCTGCGCCAGGAGCCCCGGGGAGGCCACACTCTTGGGGATCGGTTGCGGCGGAAGTCCCGCAGTTTTGACGGTCTGCTGACAACCGGGGCAGGCGTATTTCCTGCGGATATGCCGAATGACCTGCACCCGGGCCGGAACAATATCGAGCTGTTCCGAGACTTCATCGCCAATCGCTTTCAAGGGCGTGCCATCGAGCGCACAGACTTTTTCAGCTTCCGGCAGATCGTGAACGACCTCGACCCGTGGCAGGGTGGCCGGAAGCGGCTTTCTCCCTGGCTTTTTTCGGGGCTTCGACACAGCCTTTGCCGGTTCAACTTCGAATGCGGATTCCTCGACCGCCGCTTCCGCCTCGTTAAACAGGTCTTGCTGTCCGGGGTCGGCTTTTTCGCTGCTCGGGCCGAAACGTTGGTGGCGCAATAGCCGAATCTGCTCGTACAGGGCTTCCAGTTGGCTCTGGTAGTGTTGATTCTGGGCGGTGAGTTGTTCGACTTGGAGGGCTTGTTGGAGCACCAAATCCTTCAGGATTTCGACGTTATTCGGGAGGCGTTCCGGCGCTAAATTCATGCCCGCTAGAATATCAGAAATCCTTCTTTATTGCACTATAAAACTGAATAAAAACATAATGTCTCGTGTGGTTTCAGGCGACTGATATCGATCCCGTCGAGCAGCCAGTTCAGTTGCTGACCGGTCAACGTCAAAATCCCTTCCCGATTCGCTTTCGGCCAGTAAAGGCGGTCCCTTTCCAAGCGCTTCTCCCAAAGACAAAAGCCGTTGCGCTCCCAATACAGCATTTTCACTTTATCGCGCCGGCGATTGCAGAACACGTACAGGTGCTCGGAAAAGGGATTCCTTCCCAACTGGCTTTCAATCCACGCCGACAAACCCGGAATACGTTTGCGAAAATCAATCGGCTCCACGCACAGAAACACTTCCAACAGGCTGTTCGAAGGCCGCAACATCAAAGAATCCTCTCCAGTCCTTCGATCAGGCGCTTCACATAATCCGGATCCACCCCGCTATCGAATTCCAGGACCCGTCCGTTCGGCCAGCGCAGCCGGAATTCGCCACCGCAAAATGGTTCGGGACCGACCACAACCTTCTGCAAACGCGGCGGCGGCAGGCTCGTTTCGAAAGAAGAGTCCTCGAGAACGCCCTTCTTCTTCAACCGATACCGCCAGTTGTACAGAGACTTCAGATCCAGGCCTTCCGCCTTCGCATAGGCCGACAACGATTGGCCCCGTGCTTTACAACAGTGTAGATGGTTCAGCCATGCCTGCTGCGTCGCCGATCATGCCTGCTGCGTCGCCGATAAGGGTTCGGATTTGTGAACTGACACTGCTTGGCTCGATGATTATTACGATGGAGCACATTATTACCAAACCCGCTGGCTCGCGGAAGAGTGTGGTTTATAGACCGCTTACGAAAAAGGAACGGCGCGAGCATCTTCGGGACATTGATGCGGTTCGCGTAGCTCACTACAATTGCGCCTCTCATGCGTGGCGTTATCGCGCCGAGCAAAGCTCGGCGTCTCTTGCGGGGTGGAAGTCCCCGTCGGGAAAGGGTTAGCCACCCACCGGTATCGAGTGTTGGTCCCATTGCGGAGCGAGGTAACTTGCGAACAAGAGTATGGGGCAAGCGTAGACAGAGAATCCTGTAGGCCGCAGGGATGATCGCGCATCCTGAAGTGCGGGTACAGCTTCGAAATAAGCGGGTTGCGGATGTCGACAGTTTTAACGTACTGGAAGACAACACGAAGCACCCGGAATGGCTTGGGTGTGGAG
>JBGTCG010000154.1:0-2693 GCA_041748915.1 Methylococcales bacterium | reverse complement strand
AGGCGTTAGCCAGCCGAAAAACCAGGAATCCGCGCCACCCCGCCCACGCCAGTAGGCCAAACGTGCGACGCCGGCGCTAAAAAATGCCCGAAAATGGCAGCCGGGCGCTTCAGCCAAATTCCAGCCGCGGATTTTGGGGTTGAGAGGCGACTGGATTACATCCCGGTGCCGCCTATATAATGCGCAGACCTGCGGAAGCGGCATTTGTGCTATCGGAGGTGTGCCATGAAATCCAGCGCCAGGCACCTCGACCGGTCCTGCTTTCGAGGCGCCGAGTATACGTAAGAAAGGGTTCCCTTCGGAAGCCCGAGTGAAACGTGGTCACCGCATCGTTCGCGGCCACAAAGAACTTATCGAAAAGCTCGGCCGTAACGATCCGTGTCCGTGAGGCTCAACTTGTCATTTTCAAGAACGCTGCATGCAGTCGGGATTATTCGATACGCTGGTTGGTTAATTCGTTGGGTAAAGAGAAGGATCAGGAGAACTGCGAGAATGAGTACACTAAAGCTAACTTACTTCGACTTTCATGGCGGGCGTGGTGAACCGGCCCGACTGGCGCTGTTTCTTGGTGGAATCGATTTTGAAGACCATCGTATTCCATTGGATAAGTGGCCCGCTCTCAAATCTCAAATGCCATTTCAGGCTCTTCCAGTGCTGGAAGTCGATGGGAAAACAATTACGCAGTCAAACACGATTAACCGGTATGTTGGAAAGCTCGCCAATCTATACCCAATTGACCCATGGCAAGCGGCGCTGTGCGATGAAGTAATGGATGCAGTCGAAGACATCGGCCAGAAAATTTTTGTAACACTTTTTGTCCCGGATGAAGAAGCAAAAAAGACCGCAAGGGAGGCCCTGGCAAACGGCCCGATCCCAATGTATTTGATGAGATTCCAAACGTATCTATACGATCGCGGCCGGGAATATTTTGCAGACAATCGCCTAACGGTAGCCGATCTTGCGATGTTCGTCTGGATCCGATACCTTCGGTCTGGAATCCTCGATTACATTCCTTCGGACTTAGTCGACCAAAGCGCGCCATTGCTCGTGCAACACTTCGAAATACTGAATAGTCATTCCAGGATACTGGCTTACTACGAGGGTCGTTAACAGTATATGAACGACCGTCACCTAACCAGTAATTAAGCTTCTTATAAACAACAGTCTCAGAAAAACCTTCGTTTTAACGAGGTCGGTCTGAAATGTAACATTGTGTCCATCTAAATTCTCAAACCAGTCAGTTGAAACTGATCTTTCAAAGGTGAGCCAGTTTAATGGGTTTTCCGAGACTTCGTTTATCGCCGGATTTCATTCGATGTCCGTTCAGGGTCGGAAGCGACCGTCGGCGAGTGTGCTTTCTGGGCAGATCAGGACACGGGAAACACCGGGATGCCATAGTGATGAGCAGCCATTGATTGGCGATTGTCCAGGGTGGCGAGGCTCGCCCGCAGGCGACGGACGATTGCCAGGTGGAGAGCATCGCCGGCGCGTAACGCTAACGCGGGCGTGTCTAGCAGTACCGCCGCGGCACGGAAGTCGCCCGGTTCGACCTCGGTTAGTGTTAGCGAGTCGGCCACAAAACGGTTGAAGGCAGCCAGCCCCGCCGCCCGATTTGCCGCATCGATACTCCCGGTGCGCTCCTTGATCACCCCGACGTTCGCCATCTCCGACAGGTTCCAGGCCCGAGACGCATAGATCAGGCTGACTGACGGTTCCCAGTTGGGCCAGGATGGCGGGTGCGGTCGGCTCGCGAAAAAACAACGCCCCCAGTACCGAGGTATCGAGATAGGTCACAGCAGATCTTTTTCGCGCATTTCCGCCACGGACAGATTCTTGCGGGAAGGCTCGGCCTCAACGAATGCCCGCAGTGCCGCGAGATCGAATACTGGCGATGCTACTACAGGCTCCGGAACAATCCTCGCCACCGGTTTTCCGCGGCGCATGATAACCACTTCTCCGCCCGCTTCAACCTCGGCCAGCAAGGCGGAAAAATGTGCTTTGGCTTCAGCGATATTAGCCGTCTTCATAGTCTTACGCTCAAACATAGTCAAATTATTCTAGCATTGGCTTCTAAACGGGTCATGTTTATTAGCAGAAGAGCCCACTTATCACTTACATACGGTGTCGAATTCTCGAACGCTGATCTGAAATTCATGACAATGAGCTTTCCTCTATCTTCACGAGGTCACGAGGGGAGCCTGCAGGAATGAAGCATTCAAAGAAACCGTTGCTAAACATGAGGAACGCCACTTGCCTTGGAACAAGGGCAAACTGGTCGGCCAGAAACCGCCGCCAAAGCTGAAGGAGATTTGGGCCATTCGGATCCGTCTGCAGTTGGCCAACCGAGCGCGGGAACTGGCGCTTTTTAACTTGGCGATTGAGAGCAAATTGCGCGCCTGTGACCTCGTCCGGCTGCGCGTCTGTGATGTGGCTTAGGGCAACAGGGTAGCGGTCGCGGGCGCGTGAATTTTGCCCCTCGTGTGGGGCACGGGAGGTCCAAGCCGCTTACGCCGGCCCGCGTTCGAGAACCCAAAGAGCCTGGACTGAAAAGCCTAGTACAGCACCCATCAAATCCGACTAACATAATCAAGCTTCCAAGGGTTTGCCTTGATAGGTCCACTTGAAAGGCTTCGCCATGGTTTCGTTGAAATAGTCAATGAATGCCAACAGCTTCCTTGTCAAATCCTGTTTCG
>JBGTCG010000153.1:0-11187 GCA_041748915.1 Methylococcales bacterium | reverse complement strand
GGGTCATCCAAACAAGTATAAGGCGTTATTTGGACCGCGGAATCGAGCGCATGCTAGCTTACGATCTTACCCGGATACAATTGTACCCCTTGGTCAGATTCGAATCATTTTTTTCTGCCGCGTTAGCGGCTTCGTCCAACGATCTGTTCTACAACACCGGAATTGCGACCTATCTCTGGATCATCACGAACAAAAAGAGCCCGCAACGCAAGGGCAGGATTCAACTGATCAATGCGGTGGATCAATTTCGGAAAATGCGGAAAAGCCTTGGCAGCAAACGCAACGAATTTGGAGATTCGCATATCGGTGAAATCACCCGCTGGTTCGGCGATTTCGCCGAAAGCGAATTCAGCAAACTGTTCGACAATGCGGATTTCGGATTTCAACGGATTACGGTAGAACGGCCTTTGCGGCTGAATTTCCAGGTTTCCCCCGAACGCATCGCAGGGCTTTGTGAATCCAATGCTTTCACCAAACTGGATCAGGCCTTACGGGAAAAGATCGTCGCCGCACTCAAAACGCTGGATGAAAATCGGGTTTACAAGAACCGTGACGCATTCGTTCAGGATCTGGAAAAGGCCTGGAAATCCAATGGTACGAAATTATCCGCGGCACAGATCAAGATATGTTGGAGCGGCCTGTCCGAACGGGATGAAACCGCAGACATTTGCGTGGATTCCAAAGGCCAGCCGGAAGCCGATCCCGATTTGCGGGATTATGAAAATGTGCCGTTGAAGGAAGATATTGAAGAGTATTTCAAACGCGAGGTTCTGCCGCACGTACCGGATGCGTGGATCGATTACGGCAAGACCAAAACCGGCTATGAAATCCCGTTTAACCGGCATTTCTACAAATATGTGCCGCCGAGACCGTTGGAAGAGATCGATGCGGATTTGAAGAAGGTTACGGGGGAGATATTGGCCTTGTTGAATGAGGTGGTGGGCGGATGAAGTATCGGGCTTATCCGGAATATAAGGATTCCGGGGTTGAGTGGTTGGGGAAGGTGCCGGACCATTGGGAGGTAAGGCGACTTAAGTTCGTTGCCGAATTAATTAAAGACAAAGTAGAACCGAATAAGGCAAACCAAACATACATTGGTCTTGAGAATGTCCAATCAGAAACCGGTCGTTTCTTGCCATCTGAAGCTTCAGTTGAACCTGAGAGCTTATGTATTCAATTCAATTCGAACTCTGTATTGTTTGGAAAACTGCGGCCTTATTTAGCGAAAGTGCTAGAACCTGAATCAGAAGGCATTTGTAGTTCCGAATTTCTTGTTCTTCAACCCAACAATATAATTCGAAAGCTTTTGAAGTATCAGCTTTTGTCGGAGTGGTTTATAAAAGTTGTCGATTCTTCCACCTATGGTGCGAAGATGCCAAGAGCCAGTTGGGACTTCATTGGCAGTATGCCGTCTTTGATCGGTCCTCAATTAGAACAAACCCAAATCACCACCTTCCTTGACCGTGAAACCCAGAAAATCGACACCCTGATCGAAAAGCAGGAACGCCTGATTGAAATGTTACAGGAAAAACGTCAGGCCGTGATTTCACCCGCCGTAACCAAAGGGCTTGATCCGAATGTGAAGATGAAAGACAGCGGTGTTGAATGGTTGGGGGAGGTGCCGGAGCATTGGGATATGATGCCATTGAAGTATGCTTCAACTTTCAACGATGAAGTTTTACCTGATACAACCGCACTTGAAACGGAATTGTTATACGTGGATATTGGGGGTGTGGAAGATGGCAAGGGAATTACTTCGTATGAAACCCTATATTTTGCGGACGCCCCTTCAAGAGCAAGGCGGATAGTTAAGGATGGTGATGTAATTATTTCAACAGTAAGGACTTATTTACGGGCAATCGCTCCTATTAAAGACCTTCCGAAGAACGTGATTGTTTCTACTGGATTTGCTGTAATTAGACCGAAAAATATATTTTATTCGGGCTTTGCCGCCTATTCATTAAGGTCAGAATATTTTGTTGGTAATGTAGTTGCTGATTCTGTTGGCGTTAGTTATCCGGCGATCAATTCGTCGGACCTAGTTTTTATCAATATACCTATTCCACCAATATCAGAACAAACCAAAATTGCTAGTTTTCTTGATCGTGAGACTCAAAAAATCGACAATCTAGTTACCAAAGCTGAAAACTCAATCACCCTCCTCAAAGAACACCGCACCGCCCTGATATCCGCCGCCGTAACCGGAAAAATTGATGTTCGGCCCTATGCCTTATACACCGCCTCTGAACTGCGGTCGTCCGAAACCGCCATCGTTGGCAATTCGTGAAATAAGGAACTTGATCGAATGCCCCCAACCCCCGCAACGGAACAATCTTTCGAAGAAACCATCGTAGGATGCGCCGAGGCACGAGGCGCATCAAATACCCGCGGCACGGAGACGATGCGCTTCGTTCCTCAGCGCATCCTACGGGAATTCTAGGCATCCGACGCGGGACTTCAAGCAATGACTGAGTATCGCCGCGTTCGTGTGCCCGGCGCGACCTGGTTTTTTACGGCGAATCTCGCTGAAGGCAAGGATAATCGATTGTTGGTTGATCAAATCGATCGATTGCGCAATGCTTTTCGGTACGTCAGGAAGCGGCATGTTTTCCGGGTGGACGCGGTGGTAATCCTGCCCGATCTTCTGCATTGCATCTGGACATTACCGGAAGGCGATACGGATTATTCGGTGCGCTGGAACTTACTGAAGGGCTGTTTTTCCCGTTCGATTATGAAGTGCGAAGTCCTATCGGAAAGCAGGCGGAAACGCAGAGAGCGGAGTATCTGGCAGCGCCGTTTTTGGGAGCATTGGATCCGGGATGACAGCGATTTTAACCGGCATATTGACTATATTCATTGGAATCCGGTCAAACACGGCCATGTGCGGCAGGTTGCCGACTGGCCGTTTTCGAGTTTTCACCGGTACGTAAAAATGGGAATTTACCCGATGGATTGGGGGCAGATAGAACCTTTGGATGTCGATGCCGGGGAGAGATCGTAGATCGTAGGACGCGCCGAGGCACGAGGCGCATCAAATACCCGCGGCACGGAGACGATGCGCTTCGTTCCTCAGCGCATCCTACATGAGCGCATCGTACGAATCAGAGCATCCGTTTGGATTTAACCATGGCGACAAAAGTTACACAGGAACGGGATTTCGAAGAGGCCATCGAAGCCCATCTGATCGATCACGGCGGCTATGAACGAGGCACCGATGCCAATTTCGATCCTGAAAAGGCCCTGATCCCTGCCACGCTGATCCGCTTCCTAAAGGAAACGCAGGAAGAAGCCTGGGGCAAACTTTCGGACATTTACGGAAGCGATGTTGAACACAAGGTGCTGGATCGAATCGCCAAGGAACTGGATGCACGGGGCATGATCGATGTGATCCGCAACGGCGTTCGGGATCGGGGGCAAATCATCAAACTGGCTTACTTCAAACCGGCCAGCGGCCTGAACCCCGAGACATTGAAACTCTATGAACAAAATATCCTGACCGTGATCCGGCAGGTTCATTTTGACCTGGACAGCCATAGCTCCATCGATCTGGTGCTGTTTGTGAACGGACTGCCGACGGCGACGGTGGAACTCAAAAATGCGTTTACCGGCCAGAAAACCATTCATGCGATCAAACAATTTATCAAGGACAGGAAGCCAACCAATCGCACGCCGCTGATCCAGTTCAAGAAGCGGGCTTTGGTTCATTTTGCGGTGGATACGGACGAGGTGTCTATGGCTACCAGGTTGGCTGGACCGTCCACCTTTTTCCTGCCCTTCAATCTGGGCAACCATGGCGGCAAGGGAAACCGCGAAAATCCGCATGGACACAAAACAGCTTACTTGTGGGAATCGGTCTGGCGGAAAGACACTTGGCTGGATATTCTGCATCGTTTCATTCATCTTCAAATCGAGGAACAGAAGAACAAGCAGACCGGCCAGGTCACCCGCAAGGAAGCGCTGATCTTTCCACGCTTTCATCAATTGGATGCGGTGCGAAAACTCATAACCGACACGCAACGACACGGCGTCGGCCAGAATCGACTGATTCAGCATTCGGCCGGCTCGGGCAAAACCAATACCATCACCTGGACGGCACACCAGTTGGCCAGTCTCCACGACGACCAGGATTCGCCGATTTTCGATTCGGTGATCGTGATCAGCGACCGGCGGAACCTGGATAAGCAGCTGCAGGACAGCATCTATCAATTCGAGCATAAGCACGGCGTCGTCAAAAAAATAGATAGCGATTCGGCGCAACTCGCCAAAGCCCTGAATACCGGAACCCGGATCATCATCACGACACTGCAGAAGTTTTCGTTCATTTTGGAAAAGGTCGAAGACTTGTCGCAAAAGAATTTCGCCGTGATTATCGATGAGGCCCACAGTTCGCAAAGCGGCCAGTCGGCGGCCCATCTGCGCGTTGTGCTGGGTTCGGCATCGGCCGAGGACGCACTCAGTAAGGCCGAGCAGGAAGACGCAGAGAAAACACCAGAAGACGATACGGAAGAACGGGTCTTGAATGCGATCAAGGCTCGCGGCCCGCAACAGAACCTGAGTTTCTTCGCCTTCACCGCCACACCGAAACACCGGACGCTGGAAATGTTTGGAACCATTGGGGCCGATGGCAAACCCCGCCCATTTCATCTGTATTCCATGCGGCAGGCCATCGAAGAAAGTTTCATTCTGGATGTGCTGAAGTTCTATACCACCTATAAAACCTATTACGAACTTTCGAAACGCATTGAAGACGATCCGAATGTCGATGAAAAGAAGGCCAAACGGGCCATCACCCGTTTTGTGAGCCTGCACCCGCACAATCTGGCCCAGAAGACCGAGGTCATGATGGAGCATTTCCGGCAATTTACGGCCAAGAAAATTGGCGGCCAGGCCAAAGCAATGGTGGTGACCCGTTCCCGGCTGCATGCGGTCCGCTACAAACAGGCGTTTGACCTATACATAAAGACTAAAGGTTATGACGACATCCAATCGCTGGTGGCCTTTTCGGGCACGGTGACGGACGGAACCGAAGATTACACCGAAGTCAAAATGAACGGCATTTCGGAAAAGGAACTGCCGGAAAAGTTCAAGACCGATCAGTATCAATTGCTCGTGGTCGCGGAAAAATACCAGACCGGCTTCGACCAGCCCCTGCTCCACACCATGTATGTGGATAAGCCGCTAAAAGATTTGAAAGCGGTGCAGACGCTTTCCCGGTTGAATCGCACCTGTGCAGGAAAAGAAGACACCTTCGTGCTGGATTTTGTCAATGAAGTGGAAGACATCCAAGAAGCCTTCAAACCCTATTACGAACTGACCGAAATCGATCAATCTTCGGATTTCAATCAGCTCTACACGCTGCACAACAAGATCGAACAGTTTCATTTTCTGCGGCTGGAAGAAATCCGTTCATTCGCCGGCATCTATTTCAAGCCCAAATCCCAGCAGAGCAAAAAAGATCATGGCGAATTGAACCGCTGGGTCGATCCGGCGGTTTCCCGTTTCAAATCCCAGTTCAGGCACCCCGAATCCAGCGGCGAGGACGGACGCTTTACGGAACAGGGAGAGGATTGCCGCCATCAGCTTTCGAGTTTCTGCCGTTTTTATGCGTATCAAAGCCAGATGGTCGATTTTCAGGACACCGGCCTGGAAAGGTTGTATGTCTATGCCAGGCACCTGCTGACCAAATTACCGCATCGGAGCGACAGCGGCACGATTGATTTGGATGATGACGTGTCGCTGTCCTATTACCGAAACGAACGGACATTCGAAGGGGATGCCAGTTTAAAATTGCATGATTCGAAACCGGTTTATGGCCCTACCGAATTAGGCCGCGGTGCAATCCAGGACGAAAAAAAGTCTCCGCTTTCTGAAATCATCAAGATTATCAACGAGCGGTTCGGGACTCAATTCAGCGATGACGACCGGCTGTTCTTTGAACAGGTTTCCGGCGACATGGCGAAGGACGAACGCCTGGTCAGCCAGGCCAAAGCCAATACGATTGATCAGTTCAAACTGGCGTTTGAGCCGAAGTTGCTGGAAGCGTTTATCAACCGAAGCGACCGCAATAGCGAAATCGTATCGGAGTTCCTATCCAATGCCGAACTTCGGGAACTGGTTGGAGCGACAATGTTGAAGGATTTTCATCAGAGAGCGAATGCAGCGGTAGAAAACCGCTGACAGATCGTAGGTACCCAATCCAATTATTGAATTCGGAGAGAATCCAAGAAAATGGTCAATGCGGTGGTAGTGAAGCGGGCTTAATTCCGACTACTTAATTCAAACCAGCGCTTAAAAAAACCGAATTGCAGCCAGTGAATTCTTCACTTGTCGTTCAATTGGCGAATTTGGATGTTCGAAATTTAACTGAATTACTTTTGATTCTTGGTCGGGGTGAGAGGATTTGAACCTCCGGCCCCTGCCTCCCGAAGACAGTGCTCTACCAAGCTGAGCTACACCCCGAATCAGTAGTTTCTCTGAACCGAAAAATCCGCCAAGGCGGTTAAGGCATCTTTGTATTCCGATGCGGGAACATCGGCCAGCGCGTTGATGGCGTAGCGCGCTTCTTCTTCAGCGCGCCGCTCAGTGTAAGCGATGGCGTCGCACGATTCAACGATCTTGTAAATTTCGGCAAAGGATTCGCGGTTTCCTTCGATAATGGCCTTTCTGATGATTTCCGCCTGCCTCTCGTCGCTCTGCTGAATCGCATGAATCAGCGGCAGGGTCGGTTTGCCTTCGGCGAGGTCGTCCCCGAGGTTCTTCCCGGTTTGCTCCGGGTCGGCCCGATAATCCAGTACATCGTCGATCAATTGAAACGCGATGCCCAGATGAAACCCATAGTTCCGAAGCGCGGATTCCATTTCCGGGGGACTCTGCGTAAGAACCGCGCCCAATTGCGTTGCGGCGCTGAAAAGAATCGCGGTTTTTCTGGAAATCACCTCGAGGTATCGCGTTTCGGTCGTCGCGGGATTGTGCACATTCAGCAATTGCAGGACTTCTCCTTCGGCGATTGCGGTTGTGGTATGCGAAACCAGGTCCATCACCCGCATGTTCCCGGTCCGTACCATCATTTCGAACGTTCGCGAAAGAAGATAATCGCCGACCAATACGCTGGCGGCATTTCCCCAGACCGCGTTGACCGTATTCCGGCCGCGCCGCAAGACCGATTCGTCGACGACATCATCATGCAGCAACGTGGCCGTATGGATGAATTCAATTACGGCCGCCAGAACCAGGTGGTGATCACCCCGGTATTGCAGCGCCTTCGCGGCAAGTAGCAGAAGGACCGGCCGTATTCTTTTGCCGCCGCTGTTTACGATATATTTTCCGATCTGATTGATCAGTACGACATCTGAAGTTAGTTCTTCCAGGATCAGCTGGTCAACCTCTGCGATCTCTTCCCCGGTAAGCACTCGTATCGCTTCAAAATCGGCATGACTATTATTTGCCCCATTTTTTTTATCCGGGCAGAAGATGGTTGGTGTCATGTAAATAACAGTATAACGATTCGGTCAATAGTCCCGGTTGGTTTATGCAGCAAGCATCGTAGGGATATGGTTCAATTGTGTCAAGCGAGATCAGCCCGTTCAAAAAGAAAATTGTAACACACAAGCCGGCGTGCTTAGGTTTGACCTTTATCCGTCTGGCCTATACAATTTGTCGTTTAATTAATAATGAACATATCCACGGGATTCGCAGATGTACGCGGTAATTCAAACAGGTGGCAAACAATATCGGGTCGAAGAGGGTCAAACTCTGAAGTTCGAGAAACTCCCGGCTGAGGATGGGGCCGAAATCCAGTTCGATCGGGTGTTGCTGGTCAAATCCGACGACGGCATCGTGGTCGGCAAGCCTTTTGTCGACGGCGGCCGGGTCACGGGTACGGTCCGGTCTCAAGGGCGGCACAAAAAAATCCATATCATCAAGTTCAGGCGGCGTAAACACCATATGAAACGTATGGGGCATCGCCAGGATTATACCGAAGTCCAGATTACCGGCATCTCGGTTGGAAACAGGGTGGAGTAAGCAATGGCTCATAAAAAAGCAGGCGGCAGTTCCCGTAACGGGCGGGATTCGGAATCCAAACGGCTGGGCGTCAAGCGTTTCGGCGGTGAGAAAGTCTCCGCGGGCAGCATCCTTGTCCGGCAACGCGGTACCCGGTTCCATCCCGGAGATAACGTAGGTTGCGGTAAGGATCACACGTTGTTCGCCAAGATAGATGGCAAGGTCGTGTTCAGAACCAAGGGGCCTCTTAACCGCAAGTATATAAATGTAGTCAAGGCGTGATCACGCTGGCCGCCTGATTCCAGGCCGGCTCGATCGGTTGAAAACAAAGCCCTGTTCAGCGGGGCTTTTTTGTAGGGCATTTCTTTTTTCCGCGGATTCGAAGGGCATCGGTTTTTCCGGGCAGGTCAGTGTTAGATGAACGGGCATGAAATTCGTCGATGAAGTTGAAATTACCGTCGAAGGCGGGGACGGCGGCAACGGCTGCGTGAGTTTCAGGCGGGAGAAATATATTCCGCTGGGCGGGCCGGACGGCGGCGACGGCGGCGACGGCGGCAGTGTTTATTTGGCGGCCACCGATAGGGTAAATACGCTGGTCGATTTCCGCTTCCATTCGGTCCACCGGGCCGAGCTTGGTCAGAAGGGTATGGGCGGCAACTGCACCGGGAAAAGCGGTGCGGATTTATACCTCCGGGTACCGGGCGGCACCCGGGTTTCCGACCTCGATACCGGCGAGCCGATCGGTGAACTCCTGGTCGAAGGAGACTGTCTGCTGGTGGCCAAAGGCGGTTATCACGGGCTCGGCAATACGCGCTTCAAGAGCAGTACCAATCGCGCGCCGCGGCAGGCGACCAAGGGGACACCCGGCGATAAACGACGCCTGGCGCTTGAACTGAAGCTCATTGCGGACGTGGGTTTGCTCGGCATGCCAAACGCTGGCAAATCCAGCCTGGTGCGGCAGGTTTCCGCGGCCAGGCCCAAGGTCGCGAATTATCCCTTTACAACTTTATATCCGAATCTTGGGGTGGTTCGCGTCGATGACCTGCGCAGCTTTGTCCTGGCGGATATACCTGGCGTGATTGAAGGCGCGTCCGAGGGCCTGGGGCTCGGGCTGAAATTTTTGCGCCATCTGGCGCGGACCCGTCTGTTGCTACATATTATTGACGTGCTGCCGGACGACACGGCGTCGGATCCCGTGATTACCGCGCGCAAGATTGTTGCCGAACTCGAAAATTGGAACGCGGAACTTGCCAGGAAGCCGAGGTGGCTGATTCTGAACAAAATCGATCTTTTGACTGGTGGCGAGATTAAAACGCTCGAACATTCATTGATCGAGCAATTGAATTGGGCGGGGCCCGTTTACCGGATTTCGGCTTTGCGCGGCGACGGTCTGAAAGAGCTTGTTTTCTCGATCATGCGGTATTTGGAGAAACAAGGAAAGCCAAATGAAAACTAGAGAGGATTTCAACCAATGTAAACGGGTCGTCGTCAAAATCGGGAGTTCGTTGCTGACTGATAAGGGCCGCGGCCTGAATGTTTCGGCGATCGCCGACTGGGTCGGTCAATTGGCGGGACTGCGGAAGCAGGGAATCGGAATGCTGCTGGTTTCCTCCGGTTCGGTTGCGGAAGGCATGCGCCGCTTGGGGTGGAGGATCCGGCCAAAGGCCTTGCATGAGCTGCAGGCCGCCGCGTCGGTCGGGCAAATGGGGCTGGTACAGGCCTACGAATCCCATTTTCAAAGTCATGGCCTCCAAACCGCCCAGGTCTTGTTGACCCACGACGATTTATCCGATCGCAAGCGCTACCTGAACGCCCGAAGCACTCTGCTGACTTTGCTGGAATACGGCGTGATTCCGGTAATCAACGAGAACGATACGGTGGCGACCGAGGAAATTCAATTCGGCGACAACGATACCCTGGCGGCGTTGGTAGCGAATCTGGTCGAGGCGGATCTTATGATCATATTGACCGATCAGTCCGGGCTGTTCGATCACGACCCGAGCCTGAATTCGGATGCCCGATTAATCGATCAGATTGAGGTCACGGATTCGCGGCTGCGCGCCATGGCCGGGCAGAGCCGCAGCGGCCTCGGCCGCGGCGGGATGGTTACCAAAGTGCGTGCGGCCGCGGTCGCCGCGAGGTCCGGGGCGGCGACGTTGATCGCATCGGGGATGGAGCAGAACGTTCTCGTGCGAATTTTGGCCGGAGACCAGATCGGGACGTTTCTGATTCCCGATTCGGAACCGCTGATTGCCAGGAAACGCTGGCTGGCCGGTCAATTGCAGGTGAAAGGCCAGCTGATCCTCGATGCAGGTGCGGTAAACGTGTTGCGGGAATCCGGAAAAAGCCTGTTGCCGGTCGGCGTGGTGGCGGTCCGGGGTACGTTTTCCCGCGGCGATCTGATCGCCTGTTTTAGTGAAGCCGGTGTCGAGGTCGCACGGGGCCTGGTCAATTACGGAGCGGAGGAAGCCCAAAAACTAAGAGGGCAGTCAAGCTCCCGGATTGAACCGTTGCTCGGTTACGGCGGCGAACCCGAGTTGATTCACAGGAACAACCTGGTCCTGATTTAGTTTGCCGGGACCGGCGCCGTGAACGGAAATTCGAGCCGCGGGCTTCGGCGCGTTGCCGCAATTCCTTAGATGGTTCGCTCCAACTGCATCCTGAAGAAACGGATCAAACAGGCGAACAGAATCGAAATGGGCAATTACGCCTGTAGCTCCCGGATACGGCTATTGAGCCGGCTTTTGCTGCGAGCTGCCTTGTTTCGATGAATTAATCCCTTATTTACGGCCGAATCGATGATGGGCTCCGCGTTGCGAAAGGCATTGCGAGCCGCTTCGGAATCGCCCTGGGCGATTGCCGCGACCACTTTTTTCATCGCCGTACGAAGATTGCTGCGTTGTCCGGCATTCCGGACTCGTCTTTTTTCAGCCTGCAGGGCGCGTTTGAGTGCTGACGGTGAGTTTGCCATATTGGATTCTATCAATTGAACTGAAATAGCCGCATATTATCGATTTTGAACGATTTCCTGTCAATCGAAATCCAGAACCCAAAATCCGCGGCTGGAATTTGGCTGAAGCGCCCGGCTGCCATTTTCGGGCATTTTTTAGCGCCGGCGTCGCACGTTTGGCCTACTGGCGTGGGCGGGGTGGCGCGGATTCCTGGTTTTTCGGCTGGCTAACGCCT
>JBGTCG010000152.1:0-3451 GCA_041748915.1 Methylococcales bacterium | reverse complement strand
GGGCCAGATCGATGTAATCTCGGTAGGCTTGCTCAATCGCGTGTTCCTTGGCGGCTTTTTTATCCTCCTTTCGGGAAGTCGAGTGCTTCATTCGCTGCAGTTTGCGGTACTGCTTTTTGAATTGCCGCAGGTTGTCGGCGGGCTGCCGCCAGCCGGGGGCTGCTGTTGACGTCCAAGTTAATCGCGGAGTTGAAGGTCAATTTTTGAATTACCGATTGCTTATAGTAGGCATTCGTGATGTTGGCCAGCAGAATAGATCTCCTGTCCGTGGTGAACACTCTCTGCTTGATGAACAAAACACTGACTTTTGGGGTGGTCTTATCTATCACAAAGTCGAAGCGCGGCCTGGCGTCCGGGATGAGTAACCATGCAAAATTGAGGACCGGCCAAAGTGCAGCGATCAGAGTTATTTTGCTTGGACGGTATTGCGCAACGAACGCGGCGAGCCGGTCGTATTGATTGTGTTCTACGATATCCCCAAGATAACCCTGTTCGAGAACGAAGAGCACGCTGCTGCCCGCAAGGCAGACGAAGAGCATGACGTAGATTTGAAGGTAGGAGCGCAATCCCCGCCTGAGGCGTAGCGTGAACTTGTTGCTGGAACAGTCCTTGACGTCATCGATATTGTGGAACAGGCGGAGCTGTTCGGCGGCCTCGCGTTTCCGCTCCTGATTCTGGCGTTGATGCGCCGCTTGAATGTTCTGGATCATCCGCTGCAGAGCCGTATTGCTCTCATGGTGTTTGGCGAGTGCTTGCAGAATCTTAAGCGCCTCCGGCGCACGGCCCAAGCGGTGCAAGCATTCCGCGTACAGCGTCTGGATCTCCAAGTTGTCCCTTGCCAGACTTGATGTCATGATCGGTGTAAGGAGCTGCTGGGCTTCAACAGACCGGCCGTTGCCGAGCAGTCTCCATGCGTTTTCCGCGAATTGCTTAATCACTTCCAGGCGGAGATGGTTTACGCCAATATGGTTTGGATGGCTTTCGATCAGAGGAATCGCGAACCGGACCAGGGCTTGCGGCCTGTTCAAATGAGACAGACACTGAGCGTAAAACAACTGGAGTTCAATATCGTCCCGCTGCGCATCTAGTAACGGCCGAATGATCCTTTCCGCTTGGTCAAAGTCACCCTGCTCGAACCGTTCCCTGGCATTCTGGATCCCATTACTTTCTTGAGTGTCTGTCATGTTGAATCCTCAGCTTTCACAAATTGTTAACCGACCGCGCGTACTTGGCGCAATGGAATCGAACCCACCCGACATCTGAATCTATGCCCTTGCCAAGAAGGGACAAAAATATTTTGGACTCCGGTGTAAAGGCGACAATGTACCTACTGAGTCCAGATACCAAATAAAGAGAGTTAAAGAAAAATATCGACGCTTTTGTACAGAAGTATTGTCTTTTAAATTGAGCGATAGAAGCGTTCAATGTTTGATTACTAATCACGTTCATAGGAAACTTCCAGTAAATAGCCAATGGTTGTCGGTCACCATTTTCCATAAAATGCCATACAATGAAACGTAACAATGTGAGCATTTTTTAATTTCGCCCAGCGCGATGATTAACGCTGGTATGGTGGGGCCGAATCAGGCGGCGATTGTCTGTTGTTTTTCTTCGGAGTTACCCCTTTCACTGGGTGATCGGTTCGCAAAAGGGCACATGCACAAAATCGGCGATGTTCGAAGGAGCTGCCGTTTTGTACGCTGTCCGCCGGGAACGTATTCCTGTTCGCGCTCCTTTGTGCTAAAAACAACGGGAAATCCTAACGACATGATAGGCTATGAATAGAAAATCACGCTTTCAGATCAAACGCTACGCGAGCCTCTACGCGATGAAGGCTGAGGAGTACCGATATTGGCAGGAACGGCCCGACCATGAGCGAATCGCGGCGGTTTCCGAAATCACCAGCGAGGCTTATGGCCTGAAAGGTTCACGCGCTGATGTACCCCGACTTGAAAGAACTCTTGTCCATCTTAAACGATAACGAGGTTCACTATCTGGTTGTTGGGGGCTATGCCGTTTCGCTGTATGCCCAACCCACCCCGGGCGACCAAAGACCTCGATCTTCTCATTAAGCCGGACGGCAAGAACGCGGCGGCTCTTTATGCGGCCTTGCAGGAGTTCGGCGCGCCGCTTAAAGAAATGAAGCCCGAGGATTTCATTGAACGCGGCAAGTTTTTCCGCATGGGTTCACCGCCGGTCATGGTGGACATTCTGCCGGAAATCAGCGGCGTCGACTTCGACCAGGCTTGGCAACGGCGGTTTGAGGCGACCGTCGACGCCAAAACAGGGTTGAAGGCACAATTTATTTCCGAAGCTGATTTGATCGCGTCGAAACTGGCGGTGGGACGGCCCCAAGACCTTGCCGATGTAGATGCGATCCACAAGGCCAAACGCCGCGGGGCGGGTGGCAACAAACCGAAACATGGCAGGGCCACGAAAAAGCCTCCGCCAAAGCCGTGACCAAAAACGGGGATAGATTTATTTGATGCCAAAATTGCTAATTGATTGAATTATGGATCGTTGATAGATCTGTCCTCGTTCTTGTGGGCAAGATGACGTCGCGGGATGGATCATTATCGAAATTTCGCGCACCTAAAAATCATGAAATCCAATCCAGGGACTACAGGATTCGGGTACGCGAACGCGAAAGCGGTACCGTCATAATTGCACCGCACGGCGGACGGATCGAACGCGGGACGTCTCAGATCGCGGAAGCCGTGGCGGGTAATCAACACACGTTCTATGCCTTCGAAGGCTTGAAGTCCTGTTTAAAGTCCAACCGGGTCCTGCATATTACGAGCGATCATTTCGATGAGCCGACCGCGCTAGCACTGATCACACGCGCCGAACGGGTGATCGCAATCATGGAGCGAAGGGCACTGAAGCCGCGATTTATCTGGGCAGCCTGGATCTGGAATTGCGCGCGGAATTACTCGAATCCTGCAGATCCAAAGGATTTCAGCCCCTTGATGACCCGAGTCCGACCCGCCAAGGCAAAGGTCTGACCAACATTTGTAACCAGGGTAAAACCAGCCAGGACCTGCAAGTTGAACTCACATTTGGCCTACGAAAACAGATGTTCGATCCAAGTCCCTGCAGAACCAGGTGGGAACAGAACCGGTGTTCGAGCGGATTGTGGAGTGTTTCCAGGACATTTTATACGCGCAGTTTTTCCCGAACGATTCCGCTGCGTCATTAAGTTTCTGAGAATCGAAATAACAGTTTTTCAATAGCAAATACAGCCCTTAAACCTTAAGAAACTGTTTGGAAATTAGGAATACAAGCGTTATATTTAAATTCTATTTAAATTTTGAGGGTATTGCGTAAGTTATGATGATATAATGTTGCCTCGATCCAGAGAGGTGCATCGATGTCACATTGTCCGAAATGTCGCAGTAAGCAAACGGTTAAGAATGGTCACGCGAAGGGTAAGCCACGATGGAAATGCAAG